>CAJTMZ010000067.1 GCA_910577445.1 uncultured Lachnospiraceae bacterium
GGAATTTCTTCCCGCCTGCGGTTGTCCAAATAGCTTTTGCCCGGTCTTTGCCTGTTTTTCTCCCCCGTCACAGCACGCTTTCCCGGAACTTCTTAATTTCCTCCAGATACTTCTGTCCCAGCGGGCTGAGCGCGGCCCCTTTCCTTTTCAGATATCCGATAGCCATCACCTCGTCGGATTTCAGCTTCACCGCGCAGTAATCGGAGCCGTTTAAACTCTCGCAGATAATACCGCAGCACAGGGTGTAGGCGTTAAGGCCCACCATAAGATTGAGCAGGGTCGCCCTGTCGTTGGCCTTAATCAGCCTCTTATAGGCATAGGTGCTGAGAACCTCCTCCGCAAAATAAAAGGAATTGTTAACGCCCTGTTCAAAAGAAAGGCAGGGGTAATCGTCCAGTTCCTCCAAAGCAATTTCCTCTTTTTGGGCAAGGGGATGTCCTTTCCAGATATACACATAAACCCCGCAGGTCAGCAGCTCGCAAAATTCCAGGTCGGACTCCCTGAAAAGCTTGGTCAGCACCGCTCTGTTAAAATCATTCAGATAAAGAATGCCGATTTCACTCTTGAAATTCCTCACATCCTCTATGACCTCATAAGTTTTGGTTTCATGGACGGCAAACTCATATTCGTCCATGCCGAACTGCTTCACCATTTCCACGAAAGCCTTCACCGCAAAGGTGTAATGCTGCATGGAAACGCTGAAACGCTTCTTACTGTTTTTTCTGGTAATATACCTGTCCTCCATAAGCCGGTACTGCTCCACCACCTGTCTGGCGTATCCCAGAAACTCTTTTCCCTCGGGCGTCATCTTTACTCCCCTGTTGCTTCTGCGGAACAGGGTAATTCCGATTTCCTCCTCAAGTTCCTTAACCGCCTGCGACAGACTGGGCTGGGCGATAAAAAGCGTTCTTGCCGCCTCGTTCATGGAATCCGTGTCTGCAATTGCAATCACGTACCGTAGCTGTGTAAGTGTCATTTTTTCCTCTTTTCTGCTTTGCATTGTCTCCCGGAACCGGCCGCTGTCCCTGACCGGTTTCCAAAGCAAAAAGCAGACGCACAAAGATATATTTCTTCATGTGTCTGCCCTTTCAATTCAGCTTTTAACCTCCATCGCTTTCAAAAATCAGGCAAAAGGAATCACGGCGCCGTCATAGGTATCCGTTATGTAGGTCTTAACCGCATCTGATTTCAGCGCTTCCACCAGAGCCTTAATCTTGTCGGCATTTTCATTGCCTTCCTTCACTGCAATCACGTTCACATAGGTCTTTGCCGCTTCCGAGTCGGAGCTTTCGTAAGCCAGCGCGTCCTTTGCAACGGAATATCCCGCTTCCAGCGCATAGTTTCCGTTTAATACCGCAAAGGCAACCTCTCCCACTACTCTGGGAACCTGCGCCGCTTCCAACTCCACGATTTCCAGATTGTAGGGATTTTCTTCAATATCGTTTACTGTTGCGCTGAGTCCTGCCCCGCTCCTTAAGGTAATAAGACCGTTATCCTGTAAAAGCAGAAGCGCTCTTGCCTCGTTGGTGGTATCGTTGGGAACCGCCACGCTGTCGCCGTCCGCTACACTGCTTAAATCGCTCTTTGTGCCGGGATAAATTCCAAACGGCTCATAGTGGATGCCCCCCGCGTTTACAAGGTGGGTTCCTTTTTCCTCGTTGAAGCTGTCAAGATAGGGAATGTGCTGGAAATAGTTGGCGTCAAAGTCACCGCTCTCCACCACTTCGTTGGGCTGCACATAATCGTCAAACACCGTCACCTGCAAATCATAGCCCTGCTCGGTAAGGATTGGCTTTGCCTGCTCTAAAAGTTCCGCATGAGGCGTCGCGGACGCCGCCACCTTGATTACCTTGTCGTCAGCGCCTTTTCCGCCGCAGCCGCCAAGAACGCCTGCCGCAAGAACACCTGTTAAAAGTACCGCTAATAATTTTTTCATAATAATCTCCTTCTTCTGCTCCGATTTTCTGTTCGGACGCAAATCTTTTGTCAAGAGAGAGTATATCACTCTATCCCCTCTCTGTACAATACCTAAATGATTTAACCGGTAAAAGGCACAGCCTATTACAAGAATCCACGCCCGGACGGCTTCTGCCATAAGTACCGGTATCCGCGCATGGCACGCGCCATCCTTAGTCAAGTTCGCTGAGCCCCGTATACAGCTCATAGTACCGCCCTTTTTGCACAAGCAAATCGGCGTGGTCGCCCCGCTCGATAATCTCTCCGTTTTCCAGCACCATAATGGCGTTGGCGTTCCGCACCGTGGAAAGCCTGTGGGCAATCACCAGCGTTGTCCTCTCCGCCATCAGTCTGTCCATGCCCTTTTCAATATGCTTTTCCGTTCTGGTATCCACGGAACTGGTGGCCTCGTCCAGAATCAGGATGGGCGCTTTGGAGATTGCCGCTCTCGCAATGTTGATAAGCTGCCGCTGGCCCTGGCTTAAGTTCGCCCCATCTCCCTCAAGCATGGTGTCGTAGCCGTGTTCAAGATGCATAATAAAGGAATGGGCGCTGGCCGTTCTCGCCGCCTGCTCCACCTCTTCGTCCGTTGCGTCTAACCTGCCGTACCTGATGTTTTCCCGGACGGAACCGGTGAACAAATGGGTGTCCTGCAAAACCATGGAAATATTTCTCCGAAGGAAATCCCGCCCGATTTCCGTAATGGGAATATTGTCTATGGTGATACTTCCCTCGTTGATATCGTAAAATCTGTTTATCAGATTCGTAATTGTGGTTTTCCCCGCTCCGGTAGAGCCCACAAAGGCAATCTTCTGTCCCGGCTTTGCATAAAGGGACACGCCCTTTAAAACGGTTTTATCGGGGTTATATCCAAAGGTGACGTTCTGAAGCGTTACCGCTCCTTTTACTTCCTTATAATAAAAACCGCTGTCCTCCCTGACCACATCCTCCAAAAATCCGGCTTCTTTTGCCAGAGGACTTGCCTTTGGAATCTGATAGAGGCTCTTTTTCTCCGCGGTATCCTCAATAATCTTAACGGCTTCTCTCGAATCCTCCGCCTCCGGCTCTTCATCCATCACGGCAAAAACCCTCTCCGCTCCGGCCAGCGCGGAAAAGATAGTGTTGACCTGCATCGCCACCTCGTTGATAGGGCGGGAAAACTGTCTGGAGTAATTTACGAAAACCGTAAGTCCCCCCAAATCAAAGCCCTTAAGCACGCACAAAATGCCGCCGATGCAGGCTGTCAGCGAATAACTCACCTGACTTAAATTCCCCATAACCGGCCCCATGATGCCGCCGAAAAACTGCGCCTTAATCTGCTTGCTGCGAAGGTCCCTGTTCAGGTATTCAAATTCCTCCCTGGCGTCGTCTTCGTGATTGAAAACCTTGACCACCTTCTGTCCCGTAACCGTCTCTTCAATGTAGCCGTTCAAAGTACCGATTGCGGCCTGCTGGGCGCTGTAATACTTTCTGCTCCTTGAACCCACCGCGGCAACCGCCTTGAGCATAACGGGTATCATAACCACCGTGATTAAGGTGAGCCACACATTGGTATAAACCATCAGCGCAAAGGTTCCTATGATGTTGATGGTTCCCGAAATCAACTGCACCACCGTGTTATTGAGCATTTCACCCACCACGTCCACGTCGTTGGTAAAGCGGCTCATCACATCGCCGTGATTATTGGTGTCATAGTACCGCACCGGAAGTTTCTGCATCTTTCCGTACAGCTCGTTCCGCAGCTTATAAATGGCGTTCTGCGAAATTCCTATCATAATTCTCTGCTGCAGATACTGGGCAAGCACCCCGAGCGCAAAAATCGCCGCCATCATCAGTATGCCCCTGAAAAGCTGCGCCACACTTCCGTTTTCAGCGGTAAGCCCGTTGATAATGGGCCGCAGTATATAAGAACCCGCCAGATTTGCGGCCGTTCCGCCGATTACGCATAGAAAAACGATAAAAAGCTTCAGCTTTTCTCCCGATATATATCCAAACAGCCTTCCCATGGTCTTTTTTACATTTTTAGGCTTCCCCCCGGGCCCCCTGCGCCCCATACCGTGGCCGCCGGGCCTCGGACCGGGACGGTTTGCTCTCTGCGCGCCGGCTTCGGGGGAATCTTTTGAAGGGTTCAACCGGCTTTCGTACTTTTTCTGCAAATATTCCAGTTTTTCCTCTCTCACGATGTGCTCACCTCCATTCTAGTTCCGCTTCGTCCCCGCTGTTGGTCCGCTTCCGCTTCGCTGTCCATCTGGGAATAATAAATTTCCTGATAAGGTTCACATTCCGCAAGAAGCTGCGCGTGGCTGCCGAGTCCCACGATGCGTCCCTCGTCCAGCACCATAATCTGGTCGGCGTCCATCACCGACGTGATTCTCTGGGCAATAACAATTTTTGTCGCCCCCTTGAGGGTGGTTCCGAAGCTTTCCCTGATTTTTGCCTCCGTAGCAGTATCCACCGCACTGGTGGAATCGTCCAGTATCAGTATTTTAGGCTTCTTCAAAAGGGCTCTCGCGATGCACAGACGCTGCTTCTGTCCGCCGGATACATTCACGCCCCCCTGCCCTAATTCCGTAAGATAACCGTCCGTAAAAGAACTCACAAAAGGGTCCGCCATAGCCGCTGCCGCCGCGCTTCTCACCGCCTCCATAGAAGCTGTGCCGTCGCCCCACATGAGATTTTCCACAATTGTGCCGGAAAAAAGCACGTTCTTCTGCAAAACCATTCCCACGCCGTCCCGAAGGTGTCTTAGGGAATAGTCTTTCACGTTTACGCCGTCCACCAGCACCTGCCCCTCGTCCGCGTCATACAGCCTTGGAATCAACTGCACCAGCGTGGTCTTTCCGCTTCCCGTGGAACCGATAATCCCAAGCGTCTGCCCGCCCTTTAACCGGAAGCTCACATTGGAAAGCACCGCCTCCTTATTTTCCTTATAATACCGGAAAGTAACGTTTCTAAACTCCACGTCGCCCCGCGCCACCTCTTTATCCGGCAGCGCGCAGCCCTCGTCGCTTAACGTCACCTCCGTGTCAAGCACCTCCGTAATGCGGTGCAGGGAGGCAAGAGCCCTTGAGCTCTGCAAAAGCACCATTGCCAGCATCATAAGAGACATTAAAATCTGTACAATATAAGAAGTAAAGGCCGTCAAATCGCCAACCGGCATGTCTCCCGCCAGAATTTGCCGCCCGCCGAACCACACAATCCCCAGCGTGGTGACATTCATCAGCGTCATCATAATCGGTATGGTGAGAATCACCGCCTTGAACGCGTTCAGGCTGGACTCCTTCAATTCCTTATTCGACTCCACGAACCGCCCTTCCTCATAACTGCCCCTCACAAAAGATTTGATAACCCGGACGTTTGTGAGCATTTCCTGAATGTGGGAATTCAAAGCGTCCAGTTTTTTCTGCATGGCGTCAAAACGGGGAAAGGCCGTCTTTATAATTACAATAATAAGAAGAATCAAAATCGGTATCACCACAAGCACCACCACGGAAAGCTGGGCGTTCATCATAAGCGCCATAATCAGCGCGCCAATCAGCATACCCGGCGCCCGCAGCATCATGCGCAGAGCCATGTTAATCAGATTCTGCACCTGGGTAATGTCGTTTGTCAGTCTGGTTACCAGAGAACCTGTGCTGAACTTATCCAGATTGGCAAAGGAAAACTTCTGCACCTTGTCAAACACATCGCTCCGCAAATCGGAGGCAAAGCTGATAGACGCTTTGGCCGCAAAGTAAGCGCCTCCGATTCCTCCCGCCATCATAAGAAGCGCCGTGATAATCATAGTGATTCCCATACTGACGATGTATGGCACATTGTGATTAACCGCCCCCACATTGATGATATTCGCCATAAATTTGGGAAGCGCCACTTCCCCTATAACCTCCACAATCATCATCATGGGCCCGATAATAAAGGCCGGCAGATAAGGTCTGATATACTTCCAGTATCTTTTCATAGCTCTCCTTTCCTGTTGCATTCCATACGCCTGCCTTCCGGCGCTGCCGCCTCCTTAAGTACGCCCTTTGGCGGGCAGGCGCTTTTTTTACACACATTTTGATATCAGATACAGAATCAGCAGATGGGCAGGATAAAATATGTAAAACACATACTTGAGCCTGATTCCCCGTTTCCCGTTGTAGCACCCTATAAAAATAAAGGAAAACATCGCTGTAAATTCCCAGAAAAAAGCCGCGCATCCGGCAATCATCTGCTTTGCTTTGTCCGTTCTGAAAGCATACAAAAGCCCCACCGCAATAATCCCTTTGGCCCCGTAATCGCATCTTAAAAGCTCCGCCGCAAATGCCGCCGCAACAAACACTGCCGCATCTGCCGGAATTATCACCCGGTACGCTCCCGCCTCTTTGGACTCCTTTTTACGGTAAACCGCCAGAAAGTGTTCCCTCACAGCCTCCATTCCCCATATCATCAACAAGCCCAGAAGAAGGGTTACAAACACATTCTGATAAGAAGCGTCAAAGATTTTTCCACGGAAAGCCAGATTAAAGGGAATCTCCGAAATCAACGCGAACAGGAAAAGCCGCCCCGCGTATTTTTTCCGGTTCCCTGTTCTCCCAAAGCCTTCCACCAAAAGAAAACAGTAAATAGGGAAAGCCAGGCGCCCCAGGATTCTGCGCATAATCTGGTACAGCACGTAAAGCCAGCCTGCAAAGCCAGAGGCGCAAATATCCTGCATATATTCCATGGACAGATTTCCCAGAAAGGTGATATCGTACCTCGCCAGAACCGGCGGGAAAACGATAGCTGCCGTGTGGTCAATCAGCATAAATACAAGCGCCATGATTTTCAGAGTACTGCCGCTTAGTCCCGGTTTGTTTTGCATTGTTTTCTCCCTTTCACCGCGCCTGCCCCTCCGCATACCTTTGCCCGGAACCATTTGCGCACACAGATTGTTCCGGGCATTCTGAGACAGGCGCCGTCTTTAAAACTTCCAGTCTACGCTTAAATAGCATACACCATGAATGCAATATATTCCAATTAAAAGTTTATTAACTATAAGATGGATTTTAATTTTTCCGTTTCAGTTTCTATGATTTTTTTGTCAATTCTCCGAAACAGTATTTCCACCTCGGGGAGCTGAAAACCGGTCGGAATGCTCTGTCTTTCCCATTTGCTGCTTAACCGGAGCCATCCGCGCACCTTTTCCGACGAAAAAGGCAGAAACGGCTGCAAAAGCACCGCCAGGTTCGCAATTATCTGCACGCACTGATACAGCGTATTGTCACACGCTCTTTTATCGGTGTTTCTGGTAATCCATGGCTGTTGCGTGTCAAAAAACCTGTTTGCGCTTCTCACAAACGCAAATATTTCATCTATCGCGTCCCGGAACGCGCCGTTTTCAATCTGCCTGCCCACAGACCCGAACAGTTTTTCTGTCCGCTCGTTTAAGTCCGAATCTTCCACTCCCCGGGGGACGATTCCGCCACAGTATTTTTGGATAAACAGCAGGGAACGGTTCACAAAATTCCCGTATGCTCCCAGCAATTCGCCGTTATGGCTGTTAACATATTCCCGCCAGGAAAAGTCCGTATCCTTCTTCTCCGGGCCGTTTGCCAGGAAAAAATACCGGATGGAATCCGCCTCGTAATTCTTTAGCAAATCCCTGACCCAAATCGCATAATTCCGGCTGGTGGATATTTTTCTTCCCTCCAGAGTCAGATATTCGCTGGATACAATCCGGTCCGGCAAGTGCCAGTTTTCACCGCTCGCCAGCAAAAGCGCCGGCAGAATAATCGTATGGAAAGGGATATTGTCTTTTCCGTGCACATAATAATGCTTCGCGTCCTTTCCCCATAGTTCACGGAAATCACCGCCTCTTTTCCCGGCGGCCTCCCAGCTTGCTGATAAATATCCCAGCACATTTTCCGCCCAGATATAAATCGTTTTTTTCTCATACCCCTCTTTCGGAACCTCTATTCCCCACTCCAAATCTCTTGTGAGCGCACGGTCCTTCAGGCCCTCGTCGATATACCTGTTTGTAAATATAACGGCGTTTTTTCTCCATTCAGGATGATTGTCCACCAGTTCTTTCAGCTCCCTGCTCAGCCTGGTGACCGCAATATATAAGTGCCTGGAATTTTTAAAGCTTACAGGCTTTCCGCACACCGCGCAGACCGGCTCTGCAAGCGTCTCCGGCTCTAATACCGCGCCGCAGAAATCGCACTGGTCACCCCTCGTATCCTTTCCGCATTCGGGACATTTCCCTGATACATATCGGTCAGCCAGAAAAGTACCGCAGCTTTCACAGTATGCCTGCGGAGTCTCCTTTTCATATACATAGCCGCTTTCATATAGCTTTCTGTGAAATTCCTTCACAAAATTTTTGTGCGCCGGGGCGGATGTTTTCGTATAGACATCGTAGCTAAATCCCAGCTTTTTAAAGCACTCCGCAAACTCCTCGTGATAAAAATCACTAATCTCCCCGGGAGTTTTGTTTTCTTTTTTTGCCCGAATTGCCACCGGCGTTCCGTGGCAGTCGCTTCCTGACACAAAATATACATTATCGCCAATCGCCCTGTGATATCTTGCCAGCACGTCTCCCGGCAGCAATGCGGCAATGTGCCCTATATGCAGCGGGCCGTTGGCATAAGGCCACGCTCCGCCAATTAAAATATTTCTCATTTTTATAACCATGCTCCTTTCCGAATTTACAGACGTTTATTACTTCTCTTACCAGCCGGGCAGGGATGTTTCTTTCCCTGCCCGCCGCCCGGCGTCTGCCAGCCGCGGATGCCATCGCTCCCGTCCGGCTTGCTGCCGGCACACAAAAAAGCCCTCCTCTCTGAAAAATTTCTTTTTCAGGGACGAGAGCTGACGCTTCGTGTTACCACCCTAATTCACCCATACCTCGCGATACGGGCCTTATCAACTGCGGACAAGAAATGATTCGTCGACAGTCTATCACTGTAACGGGTGCACCCGTCGTAGCCTTGGCATGAGAGCTTCGGTACGCGGCTCCGAGACCATTTTGGGCAGTTCTTTCTGTGCCTGCTCTCACCTTAATCAGGCTCTCTGTAACATATTCCACCGCTTACTCTTCTCTTCACAGCCTTTGATATATGTTTATGAATCATACTGCTAATCGGACGGTTTGTCAATTATTTTTACTATTTATTTACATATTTATTTTACTATTTATTTACATATTCAGATAAGAGCGCAGCATATAAAGCGGCACGTTCACCATCCACTCCTGCTCCCGGTAGCCGGACATTGAACTTCTGATTGCGCTCTGAAGTTCATACTTTCTGCAAAGAGCCCGCATACTCTTAGCCTGCAGGTTTTCTTCCGCTTTTACCTCAACCGGAATGACTTTGTTTGCCTTCTGGATTATAAAATCAACCTCCCCGGATGAATTTTCCGCACTGTAGTAATACAGCTCCATTCCAGAAGACGCAAACTCCTGGGCAACAAACTGTTCTGTCAAAGCGCCTTTGAACTCCGTAAAAATTTCATTTCCCTCAAGAAGCGTAATCGCGTCCAGATTGCATCTCGCCCCAAGCAGCCCCACGTCCGACATATATATTTTAAATGAAGACATATCCATATAGGAAATCAGAGGCATACCGGGTTTACGAATCCGATAGCTTTTATGAATCAGCCCGCAGTCCAAAAGCCACTGGATTGCGAGTTCAAAATCCTTTGCCCGCGCCCCCTCTCTTACCATGCCGTAAATAAACTTTCTGTTCTCTTTAGCAAGCTGCATGGGAACGGAGTTCCACACCATCTGGATTCTCGGGACTGTTTCTTTCGGAGCATGTTTGGAGAAATCATTTGCATAATAAAGCAGAAGCTGCTGTTGAATTGTCCTCACTTCCTGTAAATCATCCGTCTCAAAATACACGGACGCCGCTTCCGGCATTCCGCCTACATAATAATATTTCCGCAGCATATCAACGTATTTATCGGAAAAAGCATTGACTAAAGAATAGTCTTTTTCTTCTGTCAGCTCTACCAACTGCTTCTGGCCGGCTGCCATGAGAAATTCCGTAAAATTGAGAGGATATAATGTCAGAAAATCAACTTTTCCTACGGGAAAAGAAGTTCCTTCATGCAATGCAATTCCAAGCAGCGAGCCTGCTGCCACAATCGCATATTCCGGGGCTTCCTCATAAAAATATTTAAGCGCCCCCAGCGCCCTTGGAACCTCCTGTATTTCGTCAAAAATCAAAAGCGTACCGCCTGCCTCTATTTTTTTTCCGCTTTCGATTTTTAATGCCGATAAAATACGCTCAATGTGATAATCCATTTCAAACACATTTTTCATGCGCCGGTTATTTTCAAAGTTAATGTAAACCGCATTTTCAAAGTAACGCTTTCCAAATTCTTTCATCAGCCATGTTTTACCCACCTGCCTTGCGCCCTTTATTATCAGCGGTTTTCTGTTCTTCTTATCTTTCCACTTTACAAGCTCCTGCATCAGGAATCGTTCCATAAAAGCCTCCGTTCTCAGTCTGTTATACAAAAATATAACATTTTCCATGCGGAGTTTCAATCGTTTTGCACATTTTTTAGTCGCACTTTTCTCATATGCCAACAATTTTCAGGCGGAGTTTTTTCAATATCTATCATTTTTCATGCGCACTTTCCGCTTCCCGTATCAGATTCTTTAAAAAAATAATTTCCAGCGCTTCCCCCGGCAGCAATAAAGAGCCGCAGTCAGTGTATCCGTTTTTCCGGTAAAAGAACTGAGCCTGCTCGTTTGACAGCGTTGATGTTAAAACCTGCGTGTAATCGCTTTTTGCCATTTCTTTTTCCCAGAAGCCGATTAACTCCTTTCCATGCCCCCTCCCTCTATGCTCCTCCAGGAGATACAGCATGTTCATAAAAGGCGTGTTGTCCCAGAACAAATTAAATCTCAGCCACCCGATAAAAGAATCCTCCTGAAACATCAAAAGAATCCTTCCCGCTTTTATGCTGTTTTTCAATTCGGTATCGCTGATGCCATGCTCGTATTTTCTTAAGATTTCCCAATCGTTTAAATCAGCGTATCTAATCATAATGCTGTTCCCCATGTCCTATTCTAAGCTTGAAAACAAAAATTGTCAGTTTAAGACTTCCATTACTTTCTCATACTTATTCTGATAGAGCTGTTTGCTTTCTTCAGATAATTTCTGAAAGCTTCTCGTTAATTTATTCTTTACAAACTCCTTACCTGCTTCAATCCCCATTCCTTTTTGAACATAAGCCAGATACAACAAACCGGGAACACTATCAAAATGTGAAATTGCATCAGCGTCAGCCACGCACAATTCTTCAAGACTATTTTTATCCAGATTTACACTGCCCTATGATTTTTAATGCACTCTTGTACCATACGGATTTTTTTGCTGTCGTAACTGTATTCTGTTAAAATGCTATATGCCATTTCCGACCCATGTATATGATGTAAATCATATAAACTATAATCTGTAACGGAAGCAATGTCGTGTAACCAAGCCGCAATCAAAACAACTTCTTTATCTGCTCCATATTTTTCTGCTAAAATTTCTGCGTTTTTTACCACTGCCGCAATATGATAGTAACATCCCATCCCAAATTTATTTGTTTCTCTTTGACACCTATCATATATTTCTTTCTGTAAATTGCTTAAAATATCATTTCGCATATTTATTGCACCCGTAAGATAAAAAAGGGATATTGTTCGTATAGACAAAACACCGGTCGAAGCTAACAAATACCCTGAATTTGATTTATAAAAATTATTAAAAGAATAGCCGTAAATCCTTGATTTTACTAAAAAAGCTCTGGATTTACGGCTGTTTGCTTTTCATGGAGTATACGGGATTCGAACCCGTGGCCTCAACAATGCGAATGTTGCGCGCTCCCAGCTGCGCTAATACCCCATGTCATTAAATATATCACAAATGGCTGGAAAATCAATATGAAATTTCAGAAATTCACAGAAATTCCTGAAAAAAATTGCAAAAATGATTCCTGAAAGCAACCCTGCCCTCATAACTGGTCTGGTTAAAAAGTTTTAATTTGGCACTTTTACCAATGCCACTTCTGCATATAATAAAACAAAAAAGAACAGACATCCGCGGAAATAATAACAGGAGGATTTCAAATGAAAAATCAGACAGCGCAAAAAATTGCAATGACCGGCCTGATGGCCGCATTATCCTATGTAGTATTTACTTTTCTTCAAATCAAAATACCGCTTCCCGGCGGAGACGCAACCTCCATTCATCTGGGAAATGCGGTCTGTGTGCTCGGCGCACTTTTGCTTGGCGGTTTTTACGGCGGAATCGGCGGCGCAATCGGCATGACAATCGGGGATTTGCTGGACCCGGTTTACGTGGTATATGCCCCCAAAACTTTTCTGCTAAAGTTATGCATTGGCCTGATTACCGGCCTTATCGCACATAAAATCGGCAGAATCACTCTGGAAACCGAACATAAAAAGGTGGCGCTGTGGACTGCCGCCGCCGCTGTTGGCGGCCTTTTATTCAACGTAATATTCGACCCCCTTATAGGATATTTCTACAAGCTGGCGATTTTGGGAAAGCCTGCGGCGGAACTGACTCTGGCATGGAATGTAGCCTCTACTTCCATCAATGCCGTCACTTCCACGATTGTATCCGTGGCGGTCTACCTTGCGCTGCGCCCTGCACTGAAAAAGGCGGGAATGTTTTTTACATGCTCTTAAAAGCAGCGCGGAAATACAAAGAAAAACGACTGCCCAAAAAAGCTGTCGTATTGATGAAGGGAGCATAGCAGAAGCATTGCTCCCTTTCATACGACAGCCTGTTTTTATTTACTTTCGCTCACTTACTTTTTTATTTGCCGATTTCCGGCACACACTAATATTGATACTTTTTGGAATAGTTGCTCCCGTTCCCGATATACTCCAAAATGGATTCGCTGCTCCCGTTTGCCGACGCAAAAGTTGGGTCCATGCGGTGCCAGGATTTGCCGTCAAAATAAATCACGCCGTCTACCCAGCCTTCCTCCTCCGTCCATACGCTAATCCACGCGTGATAGGCCGTTCCCGCGTATCCCACAATCAGCTTGCAGGGAATCCCCTGGCTTCGCAGCATTCCCGCCATAAGAGCGGCATAGTCAAAACAGATTCCTTTTTTTGAGGAAAGAACGCTGTCCAGCACCGGAAGGTAGCCGCTTTTTACATTCGCCGCTTTTCCCGTATCATAAGTCAGGTTCCCCACCACGAAATCATAAATCTTTTCCACTTTTCCCATAACGCCATCCACGCTGCCGGCCAGTTCCGCCGCTTTTGCCAGAGTGGAAGCCGCCCCGCCATAGTCCACATACTGGTTCGGACAAAGAAACGGGGCGAACTCGCTGCCAAGCACTGCCTGAAAGGAACAGGAAAGCACCATTGCATACCTGGAGTCCGACACGTTTTCCAGTACCGTCACCTTATAGGTTCCGTTTCCTTCCGATAAGGGAAACGTGGCCCGGACGCCCGGCGTAAGGTTATAAGTATAAGTACCTCCCGGTCCGGCAACCTGCGCTTTCACCTTTCCCACTCCTCCGGTATACTCCGCGGTCACATACCCGCCTGCCGCATTGGAATAGTCAATCACAGCCTGCCCGTTCTGTACCGACTGCGCCCCCAAAGCCGCCTCTGCTGCCAGAACCGTGTCAGCTTCCCCCCGGCTGAAAACTACTGCTGCAAATAGAATAAAAAAGAAAATTCCTGTCTTTTTCCCTGTTTTCATGTCAGGATACCTCTCTTTATCTTTTCTTCATTTCTGCGCTGTTTTTTAAGCTGTTCTTTTTGCAACCACCACGAACCGGCCCTCCTTTTCATGGTAGCTGCAGGTAGACAGCGTAAGAAGCTCATCCCCAAAAACCGCGTCCGTTCCCAAATCATAAAGGGACGCCGCCTTTACCCTGTCTATATATTCTTCAAATCTTTCCTTTTCCCTTAAATCAATATACCAGTAGTAACGGAAAGCGTCTTTTTCCTTTAAACTGTAAATCCGGCTGTAAAAAGCCCCGATTACCTGATATTCCCCTTTTTCCGCCAGCGTGTCGAACCGGATAAATGGGTGCTCTCTGGCATAGCTCTCGGAATCGTATCTGATAAGATTCCCGAACATCGTTCCGTCTCTCATATGGTGCCCGTAAATGATGGTGTTTGCACCCTCCGGGCTCCAACCCTCCCCGATAAAAAGGCTTCCGCTGTCCGCTTCCTCTTTATCGAACCCCCTGCAAAGATAATATTCCGGTTCTTCTGGCGTGTACATCACCGGGTAATCAATTTCCAAATCTTCTATCACAAGCCAGCCGGCCAAATCTTTATTCTCCTCCCATAGTTCCCGATATTCCGGTAAAACAAAGGACTTTCCGTCCGCCGCGTCTTCTGCATTTTTTTCTTTTTCTGAAAGTCCGGCGCTTAGATTCTGTTCCTGCCGCCTTTCACCGGCCTGCCGTACTTTTTCCGCCAGCAGCAGATTTGCTTCTTTTTCATGTTTTCTTTGAAGCCCCTCCTGCAAGAGCATGACTCCCGAAAACAGACACAGACACGTAAGCGCAAGAAATGCCGATACGCATATTTTTCTTTTCATAAATTTCTCCAAACTGCTTTTCCGTTCAAAGTATACTGCACGCCCACAGGCGCTGCTTTCTTTAAACAGGCAGCGCCGGCAATGCCGCCGACGCTGCAATCGCCGTGATTTCGCCAAAATGCTCATCCGGCTTTTCTGCTTATGGATTTCACTTCCTTAACGTTTCTTTTTCCCGCTCTTTAATTCAGGCAGGAAGAAAATCATACCGCCCAGCGACATCATAAACATCATCATCCAGAAGTTTCCTGAATTGTCGCCTGTCTGAGGCGCGCCGATATTGGCAAGGGGTACTTCTTCCTCAGGAATGTATACATAATCTTCCGTCACAGGGTCCTGTACCTTCACAAACGCCTGCGGCACTTCCTCGTCAAGAATAATTACCGTATCCGGGCTGTCAATTTCCACAACCTCAGGTATTTCCTCGAGAACAGAAATTTCCTCGTTTGGTACATAGGTAACCTCTTCCGTCACAGGATTTTGCACTCTCTCATATACTACCGCGCGGGCCACGTCCTCGTCAGGGATTACTACCAGAGTGTCCGCATCGTCCGGTGTGACGACTTCCGGAATCTCCGGCACTACTTCAATTACTCTGGTGGGAGGAACGGGCGGGGCAGGTGGTTCGGGAGCTGGTTCGGGTTCAGGAGCCGGTTCCGGTACATTGGGAGTCGGCGTCTCCGGAGTTGGAGCCGGGGCCGGATTTTCCGGGGTCGGGCTCGGTTCCGGATTTTCCGGGGTCGGACTCGGGTTCGGATTCTCCGGGGTCGGACTTGGCTCCGGGTTCTCCGGGGTCGGGCTTGGTTCCGGATTTTCCGGGGTCGGACTCGGGTTTGGATTTTCCGGTGTCGGACTTGGTTCCGGATTTTCCGGTGTTGGGCTTGGCTCCGGATTTTCCGGGGTCGGGCTTGGCTCCGGGTTTTCCGGGGTCGGGCTTGGTTCCGGTTCTGTTTCGTCAATCTTTGTAAAGTATAACTTCAATACCGTTTCTGATTCCGATAATTCCAGATACTCTACATTTCTTTCATCATCTTCAGCAAACTGATAGCCCTCTACTTCTTTATCTTCTTCCGTTACTTTTACCGTCTCCCCTACGATTTCCGTCCGGGTTTCCGTTTCTTTTATAGTGTTTCCTTCCGTGTCGTACCATTCCACAGTATACTCTGCTTCCTTTTCAAAGTACAGCCTTAACACCGTTTTGTTCTCTGATAAAGGCGCCGACTCTATGTTTCCCGGATTACCTTCATGGAACCTGTACCCGTCTATTTTTTTATCCTCTTCCGTTACTTTCACCATTTCTCCAACGGTTCCTGTCCGGATTTCCATTTCTTTTAAGGGTTCTCCGTCCGTGTTGTACCACTCTACTTGATAAACGGCATCTTTCTGATTCCGTTCCCATACCGCATAAAGAGTCTTCGTCACGGAGCCTCCGTTATATCCCGAAACTGTCTGCCACACCAGATACTTTCCATTAGGTCTATATGTTGGGCTGTGGCTATCCTTATCTTCGCTCCATCCTGAAAAACTGTAGCCTTCCCAGACAGGCTTCTTATCCGGAATAATAAAAGTATGGCTTTTTGTGTACTTGTCATCCGTGCCATAAGTCTGCGTTTCAGGCGCCCCTGAACCGCCATTGGCGTCGTATTCCAGGTTAAAAGTCCAGTAATAGCTGTCTCCCTCCTCGCCTATACTCTCTTTTGTATTAAAATAATAGTACGCAGACGCATTGCTCTGCGGAAGCATCGCCGAGGCGCCCTCTGTTTTTTGACTGGAGCCGACACCTGCCCAAATGACATAGTCTGACTTTACCGCACCGTTCCACAGTTCCGATGCTTTCGGCAGAAAGAAATCAGCGTAAAGGTCTCCCCATGCCTTAACCTTAATCGTAGTGCCGGAAACCGATGTGACTTCATACTGGCCAACACCGACTTTATCCCCCGGTTTCACTTTTGCACTGGTAATTTCGCTGCTATAACTGTTCGTACTGGCCGGAACCAGCGTAATTGTATGCCATTTCGTAGCCTCTGGTTCCGCTCCGCCGGTCTGCTTATCCGCCAGCGCCTGGAAACGCGCCATGTCGTCTTCCATTCCGGGATAACCGTAGTATTTTTCCAACAGTATCTCCAGCAGTTCTGACACCTGCGCTCCCAAAGCAGCGTACGCCTCCTGATTTTCCCCGGTCAGCTCAAAAGCCTCCATAGCGTCCAGCAGACTGCGGAACCGGCGGACTTCCTCAGGAATTTCTTCCCCATCTACGACAGGCTCTTTTTCTTCCGATGCATTTTCAATATCAGTTTCTGCATCATCCCCGCTCTGTCCGTCGTCTTCCTGGATATCTGCATCAGCCATGCCGTCTGTATCTGCCATGTCGTCTGCGTCATCTGAGGAATCATCCGGCTCTGCATCCTCCAAATCATCGGATAATTCATCGTCGTTTTCCAAATCGTCGTCAGACGGTTCGTTTGTCGAATCATCAACATCATCCGCATCCTTCAAATCGCCTGCATCGCCCGGGCTTTTTGTATCTTCCTGATTGGCCAAATCATCCGCGTTCTCTTGCTGCCCGGTTCCGGTATCGGCCTGATTTACATTTTCCACTGCCGGAATATCGTCGGCTAAAGCGGAAAGCGACATGCCCATGCACAATATCAGAGCCAAAAATAGCGCAAGAGCGCGTTTGACGGTTCTCTTTTTTTTCTTCATAATATTTCTTCCTTTCTTTGCATAATAAGTGCTGCCAAAATGCAAAGCTTCGGCGGCCAGGCTGACATGGCACTTTTCTGCGCCTTAGTCCCTATGGCTTTGCGTCCCGCCGTTTCCGGCGGTTTGCCAACTTCCTCACGCTTCACTGCGCGGACCGTCCTTTTCTTCCGCTTCGCCACCCAACGGCCCAGATAACGAAGCGCCTTAAACCGGCGGAGTCATATCCGGCGTATATACCTTTTCCATACCATTCTCCCTCCTGCATCTGCTAAAAGTCTGCAACGGCAGTTGTGGACAGAATCAACATTCTGTCTACAAAATCCGGGTATGGAAAAAGGGTTCTTTGCTAATTGGGACAGAATTTTCCGTTCCGGCGTATCGGCAGAAAAAATAAGAGCGCAGAAGTATAGGGCCGCCAGAAATTTCTTTCCACGGTCTTGCTCTCCTGCGCCTAAAATTCATAAAATGATATTGTAATTATGAAAATTGCTGTGCTATAATTAATTTGTAGTATGTAATGCGTCGTCAGGTTGTAGACAGAATGTTGATTCTGCCTACATTATCATTCTCATCTTTTCCAGATATTTTGCATGTTCCTCCCCGGCAGTCAGCAGATAAATGCGGGTGGTTTCTATGGAACTGTGTCCCAGAACGTCGGCCAGTTTTACAATATCCTTGCAGATTTCATAAAACGCGGCGGCGAAAAGATGCCGCAGATTATGGGGAAACACCTTGGTGCTTTCCACGTCCGCTTTCTTGCACAGTTCTTTCATTTCCCTCCATATCTGCCTTCTTGACAGGCTTGTTTTGTTTCTTGTAAGAAAAATTTCGCCTGTCGTTATTTTCTGTTCTTCCGCATATTGAAGCACTTTACGGCAAAGCTTATCCGGAAGCAGGATAACGCGTATCTTTCCTTTCGAGTCCACCCTCGCATGTCCGGCTTTCGCCGATTCAACCGTAATATAGATAAGTTCGCTCACCCGGATTCCCGTGGCACTGATGGTTTCCATCAGAAGCATCAGCCTTTCTTTTCCCTCCTTCCGGGCGGTGGCTACCAGTTGTTCATACTCTTCTTTTGTCAGCTCCTTTGACTGCTCCCGAAACATCTGCCGCTGGATGCGGAGAAATTTCACCTTAAGTTCCGGCCATCCCATAAACGAAAAAAAGCCGTTAAGGGCGGAAAGCTTTGCGTTTACGGTGACAGACGCATATCCCTGTTCCTGTAAACGTTCTTTCCACTCTATAACGGCTTCTTTCGTCACATCTCTTCCGCATAGCCAACTGCAAAAAGAATGTATCTCTCTTAAATATTTTTCGACAGTTGTGTTTTCCCTCTCCTCACTCCTCAAAAAATCGCCGAACCTTAAAACATCTTTTTCCGTCAACGCGTTATTGTTCATCTTCTCTCCTCCTGAAGGTTAATATAATGTTTTTATATTAACTGAAAAAGAGAAGTTTTATACAATAAGAATCGTCTAAAATCACAAAATCTCTTACAACGCGCACATCCTGACAGGGTTTAGCAGACCGCCGGCCAGCTTAAAGCAGCCGATTCCCACAGGAATTAAAATCAGCGTACAGCAAAAGACAATTCCCACCGCGGCGCAGATTACGGCGCACGGCAGACAGAATATCAGCTTAAACGCCAGCTTCAGCACGCTTCCCGCTATATGGAAGCACAGGCCAATCACCATAAATACCATAAGTAACGCCAGAAAAACAATCAATGTAATCATATCTGCTCCTTTCTCTATATCCTTTTATAGTCAGACTCCCTTTTCGGATTGTCACTCCTCCACAAAATTCAACGTGATATTTCCCATACTGCAGGACAACTCAAATGTGCTGGCAGAGCCGTTGTTCACATATTTTTCCGCCCCCAGCGCGGAAATTTCCCAGCCGTTTAGCTCCACATTACCGGCACTGCATTCAATTTCGTAGTTGTGGTCCTCTTCCTTTCCTTTAAGCTGGAAGTCCATGCTTCCCATATTGCATTCCGCGTCCAGCTCCCGCTCAATAATGCCTTCATAGCTGCAGTTGCCAAGGTCAACCTCCAAATCGGCGTCCCAAACATGCATATCGCCGGCCATAAGGTTTCCGGCTCCGATTTCCACTGAAAAATCGGTAATTTCCGATTTAAAAAGGTCAAGCTCCCCGGCCCCTATGACCGCATCCAGCTCTCTTGCTTTCAGGTTGCTCACATCCATAATCCCCGCGCCGATTTCCAAATCTATTTCCTCAAATCCCATGTCCTTTGGAATCCTAAGGGTCATTTCATTGTCCAGATGACTGTTATTGATAAGCTGGTTTTTAAAGCCCTCCACATAGAGGGTATTATCCTTTATAAAAAAGTCAAAGCCGCCTTTTCCGTTCACATAGAGGTCAATTATTCCGTCCGCCTCGTCCTTTTCACTTATAGTACAGATTCCGGCCCCCAGAGAAATCTCCAGCTCTCTTATGCCTTCCGCTTCAATTTGATGCTCATACTCGCCTCCTGGAGTTTCCGTCTTATTCACCGTCAGCTCATCCGGCTCCCCCTCATATCTGTCATTGATATAGTCTGTAACCCTTCCGGCCTTTGACGCGCCAAATCCTTTTTCGACGCCTTCAAACACCTTTTCGACAACGCTAAGCCTCTTTTCCATATACGCGTCATTTTTCAATGTTACCATAAAATTTCTTCCGCTTACCGTGACGCCGATTAAGCAAAATATAAATCCCACTGCCCCCAGTATCCCCGCGGTCATAAGGCTGATTTTTACAAATTTATTCATATCGCAGCTCCTTTCTTCTTTCCAAAAATACTGTTATATATGGCGGCAATCCCCTGAAAGATTGCCGGAACTACTTTTGTAACCAAAAGTATGGTCAGCAGCATAAACAAAATCCCCAGCGCCGCGCAGATAAAACCGCCGCCCAAAAGCCCGATTCCCGCAAAGGGATGGGGAATTATTACGCTAAGTCCCGCAATCACAAGGGAAACCGCCACAATAAACAGGACAACGGCAGTCAATCCCACACCGAAAACCGTTGCAAACACGGCCGTAATCACTCCGATAATCAGACCAAGCGCGCCGCAGGACAGCCCCAGAATCACCGGAGAACCGATTATGCACGCAAAAACTATCAGCACCACCGCCCACGCCGGCATACTCTTTTTTTCTTTTTCCGCCTGTCTGCTTCCCTCACCTGATTGACCAAAAGAGTCATCCGACTGCCGGAAGCTGTCCGCATCCTGTGAGTACCTGTATTCATACGACGCGCTGCCCTCTTTAGACGCTTCGTCTTTCGTTTCCGATGTTTCGGCGTTTTTCCCGAAAGTCCCTTCCTTTCTCACCAGTTCGTTCTGCCGCACCGCGCTGCTGGAAAAGCCGTTTTCCGTAAATTCTCCCTGACTGCCGCCGTCTCCGAGGCCGTCTTTCACAATTTTCGCTACCTGCTCCGGGGAACCTAATGCCTTAATTACCTCCTGCTCATTTTCCATCCCCGCATCATTAAAATAATCATTATAATATTGAAGGGCTTCCTCCCGCTCGTTCGGCGAGATATCGGAGAGTAATTTCTCCAACTGCCTCATAAATTCCCATCTACTCATTTTTCATTCCTCCCTCAAATATACGATTAATCTTCGCAGAGTACTTAATCCATTCTCCTTCGTAAAGATTTAGCTGCAGCCGCCCTTTTTCTGTCGCTTTATAGTATCGCCTGTTTCTGCCTGCGCATTCCCTGTCATAGACCTCCAGACATTCGTCCTTCTGCAGTCTCCGGAGCACCGGATACAGTGTGGATTCCGAAAGCTCTATCACCTGCCTGACGTCCTGGGTGATTTTATAACCGTAAGCTCCTTCCGGCTCTCTGGACACAACTGCCAGAACAATCGCGTCTAAAAGCGCCGCTCCCGTGTTAAATACCATAACTGCCTTCCTCCTTTCCCCCTGACCTTAAAAAGTTTGCAGTCCGGGATATGATAGCTTTCTATAATATTATATGACGTATAGTATTATTTGTTATAAATACTATACGTCATATAATATTATTTTGTCAATATGTATTTTCCCATTCTGATTCATTTTATAAAAAATTTATCCCTGTACTCTTTCGGCGTGCAGCCCGTTTCCTTTTTAAAAGTTCTGCTAAAGTGGCTCTGGGAACTGAAAGCCAGAATTGCGCTGATTTCCGCATAGGAATACTCAGAATATTTCAGCATGTTCCGCGCCGCTTCCAGCTTTCTTAAAAGAATATACTCCGAAATGGAGCAGCCCGCTTCTTTTTTAAACAGGGTTGATAAATAGCTGCCGTTTAAGTTTACCAGCTCCGCAAGGGCCTGTACGCGAATGGGCTCGTGGAGATGATTGTAAATGTAATCCATACAGACCACCACGGGCTTGGAATAGACACGCTTCCTGTCAAGCTCCGCTATTTCTTTTGTGTAAAAAGTCATCATATCCACCTGAAGCTTACATATTTCTTCCTCTGTCGCCAGAGTGTCCATTTTCTGGATATACAAATCGCTGGCATTGTAGGCCCTTTCCGTGTCCATCCCGCCGTTTATCGCCGCCCGGCATGCCTGGGTAACGGACGTCACAAAAAGATACTTCCGGTTCCGCACCGGGTCGTCTGACAAATGCCCGGTATTTGCCGCGTTAAACCTTAAGGCCCCCTCCTCGACAGCCCGCATATCCCCGGCCTGCAAAAGTTCAAACTGATAAGCATCCTCCGCGTGGGTATGATGCCGCCAGCCGGTTTCCCTGCTGATAAATTCCATGTAACGGAGCTTCTTTTCATCCACCAGTCTTTCCGCCATATCTTCCTCATTTCCGCGCAAATTATCTCCATGCTTCGCCTTCATCTGCGCATTTTCACCTGATTATTTTAATAAAAATCCAACCGGAATGCTATAATCTTGCTCATTTCAATGCTATATTATCTGCTGTGAGTGATTCATAACTTTTTATATACAGACAGGGTGCATATCCGCTAATATGCACCCTGTCTGTATCTATCTCTTACCTTCCAAATTCTCTGTAACGCTTCGGCCTCCTAAAACTCTCCCGTCCGCCAAAGCCATGCCGGTAAATCTACCGCTCCATTTTCCAGAAATAAGCGCTGTATGGAGGCAGCTCGCTTCCGCCGCCGAAATCATGGGTTTCGCTGCTGATTAAATCCTCGGCCAGTCCGCAGCCCGCGTCAAAATGCGCCGTGTAAGGCTCACTGTCGGCGTTAATTGCCACCAGCACCCGCTCGCCCTCGGTCTTTCTCTCAAAAATGCACTGCTTATTGGTGAGAACCACCGAGCGGAAATCCCCGTAATTCAAAGCCTTTGATTCCTGCTTCGCCTTTGCCAGCCTGCTTATCCACTCGGAAAGTTCGTTAAACTCCGGCTCCTCAAAGCTTACCCGAAGCGCCGGGTCGCCCTCGCTTTTATTCGCCTTTGTACCCCACTCGCTTCCGTAATAAACACAGGGAATCCCCGGCATGCCAAAGCAGAGAGCGTAAATAAGCGGAAGATGCTTTTCGTTGCTCAAAATACTGGCGACTCTTGTCACATCATGGTTATCCACAAAGGAAAGAAGATGTTTTCCCTTATAAAGGGTCCAGTTTTCCGGCCCGAACTGACGCATCAGGGAATGGATAATCTCAAACATGTTCATGCTGTTAAAGCTGGAAAACAGCCCCTTGTAACATTCGTAATTTGTCGCCGAATGAAGCATACTGTCGTTCATAAGACGGTTATAGTCCCCGTGAAGCATCTCCCCAAGCAGATAAAACTCCGGCTTCAGCCCTTCCGTAAAGCTCCGCAGCCTGCGCACAAAGTTTTCATCCAGACAGTAAGCCACGTCCAGACGCAGCCCGTCAATGTCGAACTCATCCACCCAGTATTTCACCGCGTCCAGAATATGGTCCACCACCTGGCCGTTTTGAAGGTTTAACTTCACCAAATCGTAGTTTCCCTCCCAGCCCTCGTACCAAAGACCGTCGTTGTAATTGGAATTTCCGCCAAGATTTATGTGGAACCAGTTCAGATAAGGGGAATTTTCCCTGTTCTTAATCACATCCTGGAACTGGTAAAAGCCCCGTCCCACATGATTGAACACGCCGTCAAGAACCACTCTGATTCCGTTTTCATGGAGACCTTTTACCACCTGCTTGAAGTCCTCGTTGGTGCCAAGCCTTGTGTCAATTTTCTTATAGTCTCTTGTATTATACCCATGGGTATCGGACTCGAATACCGGTGAAAAATAAACCGCATTCACATTCAGCTTCTTCATATGAGGAATCCATTCCTCCACCTTCAAAATCCTGCTTTCCGGCACGCCGTCGTTCTCAAACGGCGCTCCGCAAAATCCCAAAGGGTATATCTGATAAAAAACACTTTCATATGCCCACATTTTTTACTCTGTGCCTCCTTTTCTTAACATGGCCGACAGTATTGTCAGCCAATGTAAGTTTACCACACTTTCGTTTTTCTGTCATGTTTCCTTTGCCGAACATACAAAAATCCGTTTTTACAGGTAGCCCTTCACCTGCTCTTCCTCTAATCGGTACTGCGTGCAAAGCCTGGTGATAATCTCTTCGTCCGAAAGCCCGACGTCACGCAGGATGGATACGGTGTTTCTGAGAGATTGCTGATGTAATTCGTTTAATTCTTTCTGTATCTGTTCGTTTTTTCTCTGTATCTCTTTGTTATCTCTCTGTATCTGTTCGTTTTCTTTTTGCACCTGTTCGTTCTCTTTTTGTATCTGTTCGTTCTCTTTTTGTATCTGCTCTTTTTCTTTCTGCATCTGTTTGTTTTCTTCCTGTATCTGTTCCTTTTCTTTTTGTATCCGCTCTTTTTCTTTCTGCATCTGTTCCTTTTTCTTCTGTATCTGTTCGATTTCTCTCTTTATTTCTTCACTTTCCCTCTGCATCTCCTCAAACATAAACCTCTCCGTATTCCGGTCCAGTATGTATAATTCCTTCGAAAATATCCCCATCACGTTCTCCATATTCCGACAGATTTCATAACCCTCTTCATAGATGTCCTTAAACTCCGGGTATCTCTCTGCCAACTCGATTATCCTGTCTGGGTCCTGGCTTGTAAATAACGACAGCC
This sequence comes from uncultured Lachnospiraceae bacterium, assembly GCA_910577445.1. Classification (GTDB taxonomy): domain Bacteria; phylum Bacillota; class Clostridia; order Lachnospirales; family Lachnospiraceae; genus Suilimivivens. The sequence goes on from CAJTMZ010000067.1 coordinate 24,307, forward strand.
AGGCGTCCCTTTTGCTCTCTATGTTTCTATTTTGCCGGTTTTTCGTATAGATGTCAAGGGGAATAAAGAGATATTTCTGCAGCAGCTCCACCTCAAGGCCGGTATCCGACGTCTGACGGAAATAATGGCGCCAGGTATCAGGGTATTGGTGG
>CAJTMZ010000068.1:0-23190 GCA_910577445.1 uncultured Lachnospiraceae bacterium
CTTGCGCAGATGCTTTCGGTTCTGTATTGTCTTTTTGTGATGGCGAAGGTGGACATTATCCGTCTGCGCAGAGAGGATTTTTGCCGGAAAGCCGGCGAGGCCGGAACACTTTTGAAGCTGGGAATGCCTATGGGATTTCAGAATATCATCACGGGGCTTGGCGGGGTGATGGTGCAGAGGGTGATTAACGGTTTTGGGGTGGTGTTTCTTGTGGGCTTTACGGCGGCAAGGAAGCTGTATGGCCTTCTGGAAACGGCGGCTGTCTCCTATGGCTATGCTGCTGCGGCCTATACGGGGCAGAATATGGGGGCCGGGCTGATTGACAGAATCAGGAAAGGCTTAAGGGAAGCCGCTGTTTTAGGGTGCGTTACGGCTTATGCGATGTCATTTATTATGGTGGTATTTGGAAAAGTAATTCTGGAAAGCTTTGTGACGGGCGGCGAAAGTGTGGTAAACAAAGCGGTGCAGGTCGGCTGCCGTTTTCTGCTGATACTGGCAGTCTTTTTTCCGCTCCTTTATTTTCTGTATATTATCAGGTCCTGCGTGCAGGGAATGGGCAATACGTTCTGGCCGGTGGTTTCCAGTATGGTGCAGCTTGCCATGCGGCTTGCATGCGCGGTCTGGCTGACACGGATTATCGGGGAGAGCGGCGTGTTCTGGGGAGAGATTTTTGCCTGGATAGGAGCGATTTTGCTGCTAGCGGTCGTATATCGGAAAATGGTGAAAAAGAAAACGTGATTGGGACGGGAGCATTAGGGCAAAATCCCGGACGGTGAAAAGAGGAAGAATGGAAAAACAAAGATGCGGCTGGTGCTGCGACAACGGTATCAATCAGAAGTACCATGACGAGGAGTGGGGCGTTCCCGTGCATGACGACAGGAAGCAGTTTGAATATCTGATGATGGAGGTCATGCAGTGCGGGCTGAGCTGGTCATTGATGCTTAAGAAAAGAGAAATTTTCAGAAAATGCTTTGATAATTTTGAATTCGAGAAAGTGGCGTTGTATAATGAAGAGAAGATACTTTCTATAATGGAGGAACCGGGCATGATTCGCTCCCGGCGGAAAATTGAGGCTGTCATTCAAAACGCCCGGCGGTTTCAGAAAATCAGAGAAGAGTTCGGCTCCTTTGACAAGTATCTGTGGTCTTTTTCGGGTTACAAAACGATATTGTACAGAGGGCATAAGGAGGGAAAGATACCCGCCAGGAACCGGCTGTCGGACGCGGTCAGCAAGGACCTGAAAAAGCGGGGCTTCAAGTATCTTGGCTCCGTTACGGTGTACGCCCATCTGCAGGCCTGCGGAATGGTCAACGACCATGTGGAGAGCTGTTTTATGTACAGGCCGCTGGTTGAAAGCTATCCGACAGACTATAGGGAGCCGGAAGACGAGGCATGAAAAGAACCACGGTCGTGCGGATTCCGCAAATCCGGCATGATAAAGCCGTAAAATATAAAGACAGGTCTGCATCTGCCCGTAAAACAATACAGGAACAGGGAAAATATGGAACGTGAAATTAATTTACAGGAAATATCCGACGGAAAGCTTTACGGAATAAACGATATGGTAAAGGCGGGCTGCAATGACTGCGCGGGCTGCTTTCTGTGCTGCCGGGAAATGGGAAAGTCTGTTATTTTGGACCCCTACGACATTTTTCTGCTGGAGATGGGATGCGGATATTCTTTTGAGGAGCTGCTTGCAGATAAGCTGGAACTGAACGTGGTGGATTATATCATCCAGCCCAATCTGAAAATGCAGGGAGACGGGGAAAAGTGCGGTTTTTTAAACGAGGAGGGCAGATGCGGGATTCATCCGTACCGTCCGGGCTTCTGCCGGATGTTTCCTCTCGGAAGAATTTATGAGGACGGGAGTTTTAGCTATTTTCTGCAGGTACACGAGTGCCCTCATCCGGGAAAAACCAAGGTGAAGCTGAAGAAGTGGCTGGGCATACCGGAAATAAGCCGATATGAAAAGTATATCGGGGACTGGCATTTTTTCTTAAAGGACATGCAGAAAATTATCCGGGATACGGAAAACGACGAGATTACCCGGAATTTGAATATGTATCTTCTGAATCAGTTTTATGTGCGGGCTTATGTGACCGGAGAATCTGAGGGAACAGCCGGTTTTTACGGGCAGTTTTATGAACGTCTCCGGGAGGCGAAGGAGCGGGCGGCTTTTTACCGCTGAAAAGGGAGATTATTCATAAAAAGGGTCTGGTTTTTACGGGCCGCAAAGAGAGCCGCAGGCCGGGAGGGGCCGGGCGGAGTGTGCGGAAGTGAGGAAAAAGTATGGAAAATCTGGAATCGTCAAAATTATTTCAACTGATAAACGATACGGAAACAGAGCGTATTTTAAAGTGTTCCAAGTCCGGAATGAAAAAGTATCCTGCGGGAACCTATATTTTTGAGCAGGGGGGACTTCCCACCAGGCTTTTTTTGCTGCTTTCGGGGCAGGTACAAATCTGTAAGGATTTTACATCGGGAAAAAGAGACGTGCTGTATCTGGTGGAACCGGGCAATGTGTTCGGGGAAATCTTTCTGTTTGGCGACAGGAAAAAGTACTGGTACGACGCGGTGGCGGTGACGGACGTGAGCGTTCTGGAAATGCCCTGGGACTTTTTTTATCATTTCTGCTCCAATGCCTGCGACCACCACAAGCAGCTCACCCAGAATATGCTGGAAATTTTGTCCGAGGACAATTTTAAGATGACCAGAAAACTGCATATCATCAGCACGTCGTCCCTGAGGGAGAGGATTGCCATCTGGCTGATTGATTCCATGAATGAAAATTCCGTGGTGGAGCTTCGCATGAACCGGGAACAGCTTGCGGATTTTCTGGGGGTTGCAAGGCCGTCTCTGTCAAGAGAGCTGATGCGTATGCAGAAGGACGGCCTGATTGAGGTGAGCCGTAAGGCGATTCGGATATGCGACAGGGACGCGGTGGAAATGCTGTACGGATAAACGGCGTACGGGCAGTTGCGCCGCCGGTAAATTGTTCCGCCCGTTGAATGTTTTTATAAAAATACACAAAATTTTTCAGTATGTAACTACAGTTACGGAAAAATCGCTTCAAACATCATATTATATACTCACAGAAACGAAAAACAGATGTAAAACAATAAATTGTATTGTGGGAAAGGAGTTAATCATTATGGCAAATGTAGCACAGGTTGATAATTTGGTAAATCTTTTGGACGGATATGCAGAAAAAGGAGGACATCATCTGAACGTTAACGTATTAAACAGAGATATGCTTTTAGACGCTCAGAAGCATCCTGAGAATTATCCGCAGCTCACCATCCGCGTTTCCGGATACGCTGTAAACTTTATTAAGCTGACACCGGAACAGCAGGCCGACGTTATTTCCAGAACATTCCATGAGTCTGTATAACCGGCGCGGTATCCCGCAAGGGTGAAAAATCGTAAATCATATTTCATAAACTGCTGCATTTTACACGGTATTATGCAGCGCATACAAAAAGAGAGAGCGGTTATCCTGTGATAACTGCTCTCTCTTTCTGATTACAATAAGCTGGCTGGCGGAGTCTTGCATCCGTTGTCTGCCGCTTGAATTTTTACTTCTTATCCGCTGATTTTTTACCAATCATGGTAAAGCAGATAACCGCCGCGACGATGTAAAGGGCAAGCGTCACGTAAAGCACGGTCTGGTAGCCTACCGGATTTACTTTGATAATTTCTGTGGTTCCGTCGGCTAAGGCATGTTCCAAATCAACCTCTGAACCGAATTTGTTTACGATAAAGGTTGCCATCTGGTTTCCGGTAAGACCTGCAAAGGCCCATGCGGAAAGGGTGATGCCGTGGATGGCGCTGATGTTCTTCATTCCGTAATGGTCGGAAAGGAGGGTGGGCACGTTGCTGAACCCGCCGCCGTAACCGGCATTTACCACGAAGAGCAGGAGCAGTACGGTAATCATCAGAACCGTGTTTGCGCCCATATTGGTGATGCCTCTGGTGAGCACCACAAGCCCTGTGGCGGCAATGGACAGGATGAAGATAATCTTATAAATGGTGTTTCTGTCCTTAAAGGTATCCGCCCATGCGGAGAAGCCAAGACGTCCTCCGGCGTTGAATACAGCGGTAACGGAGGAAAGCACGCCTACCGCGCTGGCAAGGCCGATACATTTTACAATCATTTTTTCCTGTGAAATCAGCGCAAGGCCGCAGGTAATGTTCAGGTAGAACATAATCCAGATACCGATAAAGGTAACGGGCTTTGCCTTGATAACGTCAATGGCGCTGGCGCCCTTTTCAGAGGAAGCAGGCTCATGCCATCCGGCGGGTTTTGCAAGAAGGACATGGCCGATGAACATCATTACAAAGTACACAACCGCCAGAATCAGGAACATCTTGTAAATTCCACCTTCGCCCAGGGAATTTAAAAGGGACTGCATAATGGGGCTTGCGATTGCCTTTGCCGCTCCGAAACCGGCTACGGCAAGGCCGGTGGCCAGACCCTTGCGGTCTTCAAACCAGAGCATGAGGGTTTTAACAGGGGAAAGATAACCGGTTCCAAGACCGACGCCCATGATAAAGCCATAGCAAACGTAAATACCAATCAGTGACAGCATGCTTCCGGGATGGGAACCGCCGTACCAGATAAAGAATCCGGTTCCGGCCATACCGGAGGCAAAACAGATAGCCGCAATCAGCGAGGATTTGTGGATATCCTTTTCAACAATATTTCCGAGGAAGGCGGCGGACATGCCAAGGAAAAAGATGGCAAAACTGAACGCCCATTCGGTAGCTCCTTTGGAAAAGCCGATGTAATCGGCGATTTCCTGACTGAAAATTGACCAGCAATAAACAGTACCGATGCTGCAGTGAAGTAATAAAGCGGGTATCGCAGCCCTTACCCATTTGTTTTGTGGTAAGTTCTTCATTGTGTAGCTCACTTTCTTCATTTTTTTATTATGTATAATTTATAAAAACTTTATCTTTTATTATACATTAGCAGTTGTATTTTTCAAGTGATTTCGGGAAAGAATTGCGGCCGCACCCGGGAAAGAATTAAAGCCAAGCGGGCAGTAAATCAGGCGGCGGCGCCCGGCGCGGCGTCTATGGGAAGCGCATATGAATAAGAGAGCAGGAAAAATTGCAAAAGAGGTGGCGGATAAAAGCAGTATGAGCTATAATGACTTCAGTGTTATTCACAGAATATGATTTTTTGGAGAGAGACATAAAGATGAAATACCATAATGCTATGAATATTTTTATCGTGGGCGGCGGGGAAATCGGCGCGTCGCTTGCGGTACAGCTTGCGAAAGACGGGTATAAGCTTACCGTGATTGACAGGGAGGGGAGCATTGTCGACAATATGGGCAACACTGCCGACGTCATCTGTTATCAGGGAAACGGCGCGTCCTATGCCACGTTGAAGGAGCTAAAGGCCAGCAACGCCGACATGTTTATTGCGGTTACAAATTCGGACGAGCTTAACATTCTGAGCTGTATGACGGCCCATATGATGGGAGCAAAGCATACGATAGCCAGAGTGAGGGATGTTGACTATGCCAGTCAAAACCGTTTTTACCGGGATAAGCTGGGACTTTCCATGACCATCAACCCGGAGCTTGCCACAGCCCTTGAGGTTTACCGGCTGCTTCGCTTTCCTTTGGCTACCAGGGTGGAGGTTTTTGCCGGAGGCCGGGCCGAGTTAGTGGAAATGTCGGTAAAGGAAGGGTCGCCCTTAAGCGGCAAAACGCTGATTGAAATCAATCAGAATATGGGAATCAACCTGCTGATATGCGCAGTGGTGAGAAACGGGGAGGCTTTTGTTCCCAAAGGCGACACGAAGCTTCATTCCGGGGATAAGCTGTATCTGACCGGAGCGGCGGAGGAGTTTCGGAAGTCCTTTAAAAAGTTAAAACTTCCGGTAAAGCCCTTGCAGTCCGTTATGATTTCGGGGGGAGGGCGGATTTCCAGTTATCTCGCCAACGTACTGATTAAGCAGGGGGCCACCGTCACCATTGTGGAAAAGAGCAAGGCGCTTGCGGAGGAGCTTTCCCGCGCAATACCCAAAGCGTCGGTGATGTGCGACGATACCCTCGCTTACTTTGATTCCATGTCGGGGGCCGATATCGCAAACACGGACGCCTTCATCGCCCTGACGGAAAACGACGAGTACAATCTGGTGGCGGCAATGTACGCGGAGTCCCAGGGGGTTTCCAAGGTAGTGTCCCGTATCAGCGCGAAGTCAAGGCTCAAGGTATTGCAGCCGGAAAGCAGGATTTGCACCATTTCCAGAGAGGACGTGGCGGCGGACAGAATTTTGGGCTACAGCCGTTCTCTGCTGAACGCGGAAGATAACGACGCGGTGGAATCGCTTTACCGGCTGATGGACGGAAAAATTGAGTTCATTGAGTTTAAAATAGATGAAAATGACAGGAATTTAAATACGCCGCTTAAGGATTTAAGGTTAAAAAGCGGTATACTGCTTGGCTGCATTATGAGAGAAAACAAGACCATTATCCCCAGAGGTGACGACGTGCTGCTTCCGGGAGACATGGCGCTTGTGGCAACCATAGGCAGACAAATTGTGCGTCTGGAAGACATTTTTCAAGCATAAGACGGATGTAAAAGATATTTGACTACAATTTGAAAAAATGGCGGAAAGGCATTAGGAAATGAATAAGAGAATCATTGTCAGTACAATAGGCAAAATTATACTGTTGGAGGTTTTGCTGATGATACCGGCTCTGCTGGTGTCGCTCATTTACGGGGACGGGGATACCACCGGTTTTCTGATTACCATGGTTCCGGCGGGGATAGCCGGAGCGGCGTTTACATCCGTGAAGCAGTCCGGCCAGAGAATGAGCAGCCGGGACGGATATTTTATCGTGGCGTCGGCCTGGATTTTAATTTCCCTGATAGGCGCGCTGCCGCTTTACATCAACGGCGGTTTTGCCACTTACTGGGACGCGCTTTTTGAAATTGTTTCGGGATTTACCACCACGGGAGCCTCCATTCTGGCAGCGCCGGAGGAGCTGGGGCACGGGGTGTTGTTCTGGAGAAGCTTTACCCACTGGATAGGGGGTATGGGGGTGCTGGTGTTTCTTCTGATGGTGATGCCCATGGAAAACGACAATACCATGCATCTGGTGCGGGCGGAGGTGCCCGGGCCTACGGCGGGAAAGCTGGTGCCGAGGATGCGCACCACTTCCATGATTCTGTACGGTATTTACGGAATTATGACCCTGATTTTGATTACATTGCTCTGCCTGTTCGGCATGAAGCCCTTCGACAGCTTCTGCATTGCCTTTGGCACTGCGGGAACCGGCGGTTTTGCGGTTTCCGGCGCGGGAATTGCGGGGTATAACAGTCTTGCCATTGAGGTGACGCTGGGGATTTTCATGCTTTTGTTCGGAGTGAATTTTACGGTGTACCATCTTCTGATGCTGCGCAGGATAAAGGAAGCGCTTTTTATGGAAGAGGTGAGGGCTTACTTTGCCATTGTCGCCGTGGCCACGGCGGCGATTACCTGGAATATTTTAAGCGTTGCCGGCGGATTCGGAAACGCCCTCCGCCAGGCTTTTTTCCAGGTGACGAGCATTATCACCACCACAGGCTTTGCGACGGTGGACTTTGAGCTCTGGCCGGAGTTTTCCAAGCACATGCTTCTGCTTTTGATGGTGGTGGGCGCATGCGCCGGTTCCACGGGCGGCGGAATGAAGGTGTCCAGAGTTCTGATTATCGTAAAATCCTTTGTGGCGGAAATCAGGCAGATTATTAACCCCAAGGCGATTGTGACCGTTCGGGTCAACGGAAAGCCTGTGGATAAGAAAACCTTAAGCTCCACAAGAATTTACGCCGCTGCGTATATGCTGCTGCTTTGCCTGTTCACTCTGATAGTATCGCTGGACGGATTTGATTTCACTACCAATTTCACCGCGGTGCTTTCATGCTTTAACAATATCGGGCCGGGGTTAAATAAGGTAGGGCCTATGGCGAATTTCAGTATTTACTCGGACTGGGCGAAGGTGGTTCTTTCCTTTGCCATGCTCACAGGAAGACTGGAAATTTTCCCCATGTTCCTTCTGTTTGCAAAGTCGGCCCATGACAGGTAACTATAAAAACAAAATAACGGGAAACGGGGGTATGTATGGCAAAATTATGGATGAGGCTGGAAAAGCTGAAAAAGTATATTCATGTGATTTGTAACGCGTTGGAGCTGATTGCGGCGGGGCTGATGCTGGTGGGGGTTGTCTTTACGATTATCGGGATTTTAAGGAATTTCGAACTTTTCAGCCATCTGTTGACGGATACTTCCCTGTTCAGGGAATACATGGAACAGGTGTTTATGCTGGTTATCGGCATCGAGTTTCTGGTGATGCTGTGCCGTCCAAACTCAGAAAACGTAATGGAAGTGCTGATTTTCCTGGTGGCGCGTCACATGATTGTGGGGGAGACCACTTCCTTTGAGGATTTTGTGTCGGTGGTAAGTATAACGATTCTGTGCGTTGTGCGGAGATATCTGCGGATAAACAATGAAAAGCGCGGGGAGAAAAACGAAGAGGAGTATATTACGGAGAAAGAAAAGAGCGAATAATCAGTAAAATCAGTAAAACCCGTCACAGTCTGCCCATGGGGCACTGCGGCGGGTTTTATTTTTCTGCCGGAATTAATAGGTAAGCGCGTTTTCTTCTCCGTTTAAGACACGCAGCGCGCCCTGTGCAAGGGCAAGCAGCTCATCCTCGCCGGGATATACGGTGATGGGAGCGATAAATCCGACTCTTTCCGTAAGGCCGGCAACCACCACCTTGTCATAGGCGATTCCGCCGGTGATAATAATCTGGTCAACTTTTCCCTTAAGGACGCAGGACATGGAGCCGATATTCTTGGCAACCTGCATGATGAAAGCCTCGCGGACCTCGGCAGCCTTTGCGTCGCCGTCCTGAACCATCTTTTCAACGTCGCGCATGTCGTTGGTGCCTACATAAGCGTTAAAGCCGCCGTTCCCTACTACTTTTTTGTAAACTTCCTTTTCGGAGTATTTGCCGGAAAAGCACATCTTAATCAATGCGCCGGTGGGAACCGCTCCCGCTCTTTCGGGGGAGAAAGCGCCGTCGCCGTCTAACGCGTTAAACACGTCGATAACCTTTCCCTTTTCATGGGCGCCCACGGAAACGCCGCCGCCCATATGAACCACTACAAGATTCAGGGAATCATAGGCTTTATCCTGCTCCTTTGCGTAACGCTTTGCAACGGCCTTCTGGTTTAACGCATGGAACACGCTGGTGCGGGGAAGCTCGGGAACGCCTGAATAGCGGGAAATCGGCATCAGCTCATCCACTACCACAGGGTCAACGATGTAAGAGGGAACGCCGATGGAATCCGCGATTTCCCTGGCAAGGATGCCGCCTAAGTTGGAAGCGTGCTGTCCCTGTACGCCGATTTTCAAATCCTCCAAAAGCGCGTCGCTTACCGCGTAGGTGCCGCCGGGAATGGGTTTTAACATACCGCCGCGTCCTACTACAACCTGAAGGGATTTGATGTCAAAATCTTTTTCCTTTAATAAGTCCAGAATAATCTGCTTGCGGAAATCCTTCTGGTCCACGATGGAAGCATAGCTTGCGATTTCTTCTGTGGAGTGGCGAAGGGTTTCTTCGAATAATAAGGTTTCATCCTCGAAAACGCCAATTTTGGTGGAGGTGGAACCGGGATTGATGATTAAGCTTTTTACAGACATTTCACTAAGTCCTCCTGTTTGAAAGGTTTCCTGTTACTGGTTTTTCATGGCCTCGGCCACAACGGCGCCAAGGGCGATGGAATTTACTTTGGTTTCAAAATCGTCGGAACGGGAAGTCAAGATAACGGGAGCTTTTGTTCCTGTAAGAATATTTCCGTTCACAACCTTTGCCGTGTGCACCAGACATTTGTATACCAGATTGCCGGCGTGGATGTCAGGGAAAAGAAGGATATCGGCGTCGCCCTGAATGGCTCTGTCGGTAGCGCCCTTATGCTTTGCGGCTTCGGCGTCGATGGCAAGGTCTAAGGATAAAGGACCGTCCACGATACAGCCTGAGATTTCGCCCTCTTTGTTCATGCGCGTAAGCTCTCCGGCGTCCACGGTGGCGGGCATTTTGGGATTGATTACCTCAACGGCGGCAAGAGGAGCAACCTTGGGATTTTCGATGCCGCAGGCTTTGGTGATTTCCAGTGTGTTGGTGATGATATGTACTTTATCCTCCAGAGTAGGATAGGGAATAAACGCAACGTCGGTTAAGAAAAGCAGATGGTCGATGCCTTCGATGTCAAATACGCATACATGGGATAAAGGTTTTCCTGTGCGCAGGCCCACTTCCTTGTCCAGAACGCTTTTCAGGAATCCCTTGGTGTCAATCAGACCTTTCATGTACATATCGGCTTTTCCGTCATGTACCAGGCTGACGGCAGTGCGGGCCGCCTCAGTGACGTCTTCCACGTTGATGATTTCAAAACCGCTTAAATCCATATTCAGGGAATCGGCGATTTCACGGATTTTCTTTTCGTCGCCCACTAATACGGCGTCGGCGATTTTCCTTTCTTTGGCTGCCTTGACGGCTTCAAGCACGGCAGAATCCTGGGCTACCGCCACAGCGACTTTCTTTGTGCCGCATTCATTGACTTTGGCAATTAAATCAGCGAATGTCTTACTCATTGGTCTCCTCATTTCTGCACGGCTGTATTTATATTGGAAGAGTTTGCGGGCCGTGCTGACACAAACTGCTTTTTACCTGATAAATTTTATGATGTTTACATCGTTAAAATAATAACACTGTTTAAAGGAAAAAGCAATAATGATTGATTTCCAAACGCCAATCTTAACAGTTGAATATACCGCGCAAATCTGTTAAAATACAGTTTATGGTTTTATTAGCAAAAAGAACAGGAAACTAGATGTCTGCGCCCCGTGGCAGGCTTTGGGAATCACAGGGCCGAAAAGCAGGGTGGCGCGGAAACGAGGTAGCAGTATGAATTTAGTCCAGAAAGTGTTCGGCACCCACAGCGAAAGGGAGCTGAAACGAATAGAAAGTACCGTAAAGGCCATCGAGGCTTTGCGGCCCGCCATGCAGGAGCTGACGGACGCGGAACTTTCCGCAAAGACCGAGGAATTTAAAAAGCGCCTTGGGGAGGGAGAAACCCTTGACGATTTGCTTCCGGAAGCCTTTGCGGCGGTGCGGGAAGCGGCCAGACGGGTGCTCAACACGGAGCACTACAGGGTTCAGTTAATCGGCGGAATTATCTTACATCAGGGCCGTATTGCGGAAATGAAAACCGGTGAAGGAAAAACCCAGGTAGCCACCCTTCCGGCGTACCTCAACGCGTTAGAGGGAAAGGGCGTCTGCGTGGTTACGGTCAACGATTATCTTGCCAAGCGTGATGCCGAGTGGATGGGTGAAATTTACAAGTTCATGGGGCTTACGGTGGGCGTCGTGTTAAACAGCATGAAATCCGACGAAAGGCGGGAGGCTTACAACTGCGACATTACCTATGTTACCAATAACGAGCTTGGATTCGACTATCTGAGAGACAACATGGTGATTTACAAGGAGCAGCTTGTTTTAAGGAGCCTTCACTTTGCCATCATCGACGAGGTGGACTCGGTTCTCATCGACGAGGCCAGAACGCCCCTTATTATATCCGGCCAGAGCGGCAAGTCCACCCGGCTTTACGAGGTATGCGACGTGTTGGCGAAGCAGCTCCGCCGCGGCGAGGATATGGAAGACTTATCCAAGATGGACGCCATTATGGGTGTGGAAAGGGAGGAAACCGGGGACTTTATCGTAAACGAGAAGGACAAGGTGGTGAACCTTACGGCCCAGGGCGTTGACAAGGTGGAGAAATTCTTCCAGATAGAAAATCTGGCTGACCCGGAAAACATTGAAATCCAGCACAATATCATTCTGGCTCTTAGGGCAAACAACTTAATGTTCCGGGACCAGGACTATGTGGTAAAGGACGACCAGGTGCTGATAGTGGACGAGTTTACCGGACGTATTATGCCGGGAAGACGGTATTCCGACGGTCTCCATCAGGCAATAGAAGCAAAAGAGCATGTGAAGGTAAAAAGGGAAAGCAAGACCCTTGCCACGATTACCTTCCAGAATTTCTTTAATAAATTTGAAAAGAAAGCGGGCATGACAGGTACGGCCCTCACGGAAGAGCGGGAATTTCGCGATATTTACGGGATGGACGTTATTGAAATCCCCACCAACAAGCCGGTTGCAAGGAAAGACTTGCAGGACGCGGTATACAAGACCAGAAAGGAAAAGCTCCACGCTATTGTGGAGGCCGTGAAGGAGGCCCATGAAAAGGGGCAGCCTGTGCTGGTAGGTACGATTACCATTGAGGCGTCCGAGGAATTAAGCAAGCTTCTGACGAAACAGGGAATCCAGCATAAGGTGTTAAACGCCAAGTTCCATGAACTGGAGGCGGAAATTGTCGCGGACGCGGGTGTCCACGGAGCCGTTACCATTGCCACCAATATGGCGGGCCGTGGTACGGATATCAAGCTGGACGACGACGCAAAAGCGGCAGGCGGCCTTAAGATTATCGGTACGGAGCGCCATGAGTCAAGGCGTATCGACAACCAGCTCCGCGGCCGTTCCGGCCGTCAGGGCGACCCCGGCGAGTCCAAGTTTTATATTTCCCTTGAGGATGATTTGATGCGTCTTTTCGGCTCCGAGCGGCTGATTAACATGTTTAACGCCCTTGGCATTCCGGAAAATCAGGAAATCGAGCATAAAATGCTAAGCAATGCCATTGAGTCCGCGCAGAAGAAAATCGAGAACAACAACTTCGGCATCAGAAAGAACCTCCTTGAATACGACCAGGTGATGAACGAGCAGAGAGAAATCATCTACGAAGAAAGACGCCGGGTATTAAACGGGGAGAGTATGCGTGACGCCATCTATAAGATGATTACGGACATCACGGAAAACGCGGTGGATATCGCAATCGGGGACGACACCGACTTTGACGAATGGAACGTGGACGAATTAAATACCCTGCTGCTTCCCACGATTCCGTTAAAGCCCATTAACAGGGGAAGGATAAACACTCCGAAGAAGAACGCCTTAAAGCAGCAGTTAAAGGAAGAAGCCGTGAAGTTTTACGAGGCCAAGGAAGCGGAATTTCCGGAGCCCGAAGCCATCCGCGAGTTAGAGCGCGTAATTTTGCTGAAAGTGATAGACAGAAAGTGGATGGACCACATCGACGATATGGACCAGCTCCGCCAGGGCGTAGGCTTACAGGCATACGGCCAGAGAGACCCGCTTGTGGAATACAAGCTTAGCGGCTATGAAATGTTCGACGAAATGACGCAGAACATCTGCGAGGAGACGATTCGCCTCCTGTTCCATGTGAGAGTGGAGCAGAAAGTGGAAAGAGAGCAGGTAGCCAAAGTAACAGGCACAAACAAGGACGATTCCGCGGCGAAAGTTCCCGTAAAACGAGCAAACGTAAAAATCTATCCCAACGCCCCCTGCCCCTGCGGCAGCGGCAAGAAATATAAACAGTGCTGCGGAAAGGGCGCAAAGTAGATATAATATAAAGGTAACTCAAAAACAGCAAATGCCTGAAAGCACCCGGAAGGATTTACGGACGCAAAGCGGCCGGAAATTCTTCCAGACAAAGGGGTGCTGTAAGGCATTTGCGGAACTAAAAATAAGAGAGGTGAACGCAAGGTGGTAGAATTAGACCAGATGAAATCTGAACTGCAAGCTTACAAAAGCCCTTTAGCGGAAGTGAGGGATTCACTTTAACTTAGCTGACAAGGCGAAGAAGATTGAAGAGCTGGAAAGAGAAATGGAAGCTCCCGGATTCTGGGACGTTCCTGAAATTTCCAACAAAAAGATGAAAGAACTGAAAGACTTAAAGGACACCGTGGAAAGTATCCAAAGCCTGGAAGGGCAGTATGAGGATATTGAAACCCTGATTGAGATGGGTTACGAGGAAGAGGACGAGGGCCTTGCGGCAGATATCCGGGCGGAGCTGGATGAGTTTATCCGCGTTTTCGAGGATATCCGCGTAAGCACGCTGCTTTCCGGGGAATATGACGCCCATAACGCAATCCTCAAGCTGAACGCGGGAGCAGGCGGCACGGAGAGTTGCGACTGGTGTTCCATGCTTTACCGCATGTATACCAGATGGGCCGAGCGCAAGGGCTTTAACGTGGAGGTTCTTGATTATCTGGACGGCGACGAGGCCGGCATCAAGTCGGTGACTTTCCAGGTAAACGGAACCAACGCCTACGGCTATCTGAAATCGGAAAAAGGCGTCCACAGGCTGGTGCGTATTTCTCCTTTCAACGCGCAGGGAAAACGGCAGACCTCCTTTGTATCGCTGGACGTGATGCCGGATATTGAGGAGGACGTGGACGTGGAGGTCAACGAGGACGACCTTCGGATTGACACCTACCGAAGCAGCGGCGCGGGCGGACAGCACATCAACAAAACATCCTCTGCGATTCGGATTACCCATATTCCCACGGGAATTGTGGTGCAGTGCCAGAACGAGCGCTCCCAGTTCCAGAACAAGGATAAGGCCATGCAGATGCTGAAAGCCAAGCTGTACCTTCTGAAAAAGGAGGCCAATGCGGAGAAGCTTTCGGATATCCGCGGGGAAGTGAAGGATATTGGATGGGGAAACCAGATTCGTTCCTATGTGATGCAGCCTTACACCATGGTGAAGGACCACAGGACGAACGCGGAGACAGGCAATGTGGATTCCGTCATGGACGGGGCCCTGGATTTGTTTATCAACGCTTATTTAAAATGGAGCAATAATAAGGAGCCGTCAAACTGACGGCTCCTGTCTTTTCTTAATCAAATCCAGATAAAAGTTGGCCAGCACGGCTTCCATGTAAGGAATGAGCCATAAAAAGCCGATTCCGAAGGAAACCCCGGCCAGCAGATAAAGAGGAATAAAAGAAAGCTCCACATAGAACAGCCTTCCTTTGCTTCCTTTCATAAGCTGCACACTTGTCTTTAAAAGCCGGGAAACGGAATATTCCGGAAAGTCCAGCATCAGGTAATAAGCCTGTGAAAAAAAGAGCTTTGCAAAAATATCAATGACAGTGCCCAGCAGATAAAACACCACGTAGGCAAGGACCAGCAGAGCGCTGTTTGTGCCATAGTTTCCGGAGGAAGCATTCAAAAGAATCGCCAGGAAAGACCTTGACATAAAATAGCTTACAATTACCGCCGGAAGGGAGCTGATAACGGAAATTGCCGCCAGCACCGCCTGAATCCGGATAACCTTCTGGGAGTCGTCCCTGAAGCAGTGAAATAAGTCCTCTATCGCGGGCGTCTGGTTACATGCCACCTTCAAATAGACATAGGCTTCTCCGGCAGTAAAAAAGCCGGCAAAAAGCTGGAACAAAAAGGAGGCGGCGGAATTTAAGATAACCATACTGAAAAATCCTCCGCCAATCAAAGCGGATATTGCCAGAAGAAAGGGAACGGTACATATTAAATGAAGCAGGGTAATACAGACGACGATTTTGTATTTACCCAGAAGCTGTCCTCTGGCCTGGGCTTTGAGGCTGGAGGAGGATAAATAATTGTTCATAATAAAAACTCCTGTTCAGACCGCGATATCAAGATTGCTCCCAATCAGGGAGACGGCGTCCAGATTCTTTTTGTTCTGAGAATAAGGATTCTTTTCGTTGGGGTATTTAATCTGGGTGGAGGTGGTGCCTCCCGCCACATAGCTGCGGCCGCACTCGGGGCAGATAGACGTCTTTAAGCTGACGCTGGCCGAAACAACCTTTCCGCCGGCTTTTGCCGCCTTGGAATAGGCGTTGCTTACATGCTCCTGCTCATGGGCCATTACTCTTGAGGCCGAGTTTTCAGGGGAAATGTGGGCTGCCGATTTAAAGGAAACCATTTCGTCGGAGCCGTCCTGGTATTTGCGGTTCTTGCATGTCTGGCACTGGGCCGGGGAGGACTTGCGCCCCGGGGAAACATTCATGGACTCGCCGGGATTTACCACGGTCTTTTGCGCGGCGCCCGCCCGGTTCGCGCTCAGGGCGCTGCCGCCGTATCCGCCGGTGTACACACTCATAAAATTATAACTTCCGGAGATTCTTCCAACCATAAAAGCCTTCCTTTCATTTACCGAGTATTTCAGTATAATCTCTCATAATATCTTCATAGGACTGGCCCAGGATATCTTCCAGTTCGCGGCCTAACTGCTGCTCAATCTGTTCATCCATGGCTTTCCCGAAATTCACCAAATCATCGCCGCTGCTTGAGAGCAGGATTCTTGTCAGTGTAAATAAGAGGGTCATAATCAGCGTAACGCCTCCCACGGCGGTTCCGACGCCCACCCTGGCGGTAAGAGGCATCTTTTTCCCGTATCCCTTGGAAAGTACGGCAAGGATAACCGCAAGGCTGCCGCAAATCAGGGGAATGTAAACTGTGAACAGCGTAAAAAGGCTCACAAGGCCCAAAATCATGGAGGCGGTGGCCATAGACTGTCCGGGGCTGTGGAGAACCGGCCCCTGGGTATATTGACTGGTTTGATTTGGCCCTTCGTAAGGGGTGTAGTTGTTATTGTAATCCATTGTTTTTTCCCGTTAATTTTCCTGTCTTTCGCATACCTCCTGCCCTTACGGCAGCAGAGACATAAGCTTTTGCTATCATTTTATCACTTTCTCTCCGATAATACAAATCTTTCTTGAAAACATAAGGGCTTATCTACTATAATAGTAAAGCGGCGGCAGAAGAATTAACTGATTAGAAATGGAGAGAGTATGGACATTATACTGAAGTTAAAGGAAGAGTTAAACGTAGAAAAGTGGCAGGTGGAAGCGGCGGTAAAGCTGATTGACGAGGGAAATACCATTCCCTTTATCTCCCGTTACCGCAAGGAAGCCACCGGTTCCTTAAACGATGAAGAGCTGCGGACCCTTCACGAGCGGCTGGGCTACCTGCGCAATCTGGAGGAAAAAAAGGAGCAGGTAATCGGCAGTATTGAAGAACAGGGAAAGATGACCGAAGAGCTTAAGGCCAAAATCATGGCGGCGGAGACCCTTGTAGTGGTGGAGGACCTTTACCGGCCCTACCGGCCCAAGCGAAAGACCAGGGCCGGCGTGGCGAGAGAGAAAGGGCTTGAAGGGCTTGCCGGGTATATCTTACAGCAGGATGCAAAGGCGCCTGTTCTCGAAGAGGCGGCCAGATATATCAGCGAGGAAAAAGAGGTTGCCGACGCGGCGGCGGCTCTGCAGGGAGCAAAAGATATCATTGCGGAGATGATTTCCGACGAGGCGGATTACCGCATTTTTATCCGGAATCTGACCATGGAGGAAGGAAAACTTACCAGCACTGCCAGAGACGAAAAGGCCCAGAGCGTTTACGAGATGTATTACGACTATGAGGAGCCTGTGAAAAAGGCGGCGGGACACAGAATCCTTGCTCTGAACAGAGGGGAAAACGAAAAATTCCTTACGGTAAAGGTGGAGGCTCCCGTGGAGAGAATCCTGCAGTATCTGGGCAAAAAAGTGATTGTAAACGACAACGAATTTACCGCGCCCCTCTTAAAAGAGGTGGCAAAGGACGCTTACGAGAGGCTGATTGCGCCGGCCATTGAGCGTGAAATCAGAAACGAGCTGACGGAAAAGGCCGAGGACGGGGCGATTACGGTGTTTGGAAAGAACTTAGAGCAGCTTCTTCTCCAGCCCCCCATCGCGGGAAGAGTGGTGCTTGGCTGGGACCCCGCTTTCAGGACCGGCTGCAAGCTGGCGGTAGTGGACGCCACCGGCAAGGTGCTTGACACGAAGGTGATATACCCCACGGCCCCTCAGAATAAGGTGACGGAGGCCAAGGCGGAATTAAAGAGGCTGATTAAGAAATACGGCGTGTCTCTTATCAGCGTGGGCAACGGAACCGCTTCAAGAGAGTCGGAGCAGGTGATAGTGGAGCTGATTAAGGAGCTGGATATGCCGGTTCAGTATGTGATTGTAAACGAGGCGGGGGCTTCCGTGTATTCCGCAAGTAAGCTGGCAACGGAGGAGTTCCCGAACTTTGATGTGGGACAGCGGAGCGCGGCTTCCATTGCAAGAAGGCTTCAGGACCCGCTGGCGGAGCTGGTAAAAATCGACCCCAAGTCCATCGGCGTGGGACAGTATCAGCATGACATGAACCAGAAAAAGCTTGGCGAAGCGTTAGGCGGCGTGGTGGAGGACTGCGTAAATAAGGTGGGAGTTGACTTGAACACGGCTTCCGCTTCCCTTCTGGAATATATTTCCGGCATTTCCAAAACCGTAGCCAAAAACATAGTGGACTACCGTGAAAGAAACGGACGCTTTTTAAACCGTTCGCAGCTTCTTTCCGTTCCCAAGTTAGGGCCTAAGGCCTATGAGCAGTGCGCCGGTTTCCTTCGGATACCGGACGGGGACAATCCACTTGACGCCACCAGCGTCCATCCCGAATCCTACGAGGCGGCACGCAGGCTGCTCGATAAGCTGGGGCTTACCATGGAGGACGTGCGCCTTGCATGGAAAAAAGCGGTGCGTCAGGGCGGAGCAGGCCAGTCCTCTGGCGGAACAAAAGCGGGAAGCGCAAAAGAGGCGTCCCCGGCCGGCAGCACGAAGGCATCGCCGGGAGAGCGAAGAAGCGGCCAGCAGAAAATCGTTATTCGCAATACCAATACGGCCATGGGAAAAGCTCTGGCGGCAGCCATGGGCGGCATCACTTTAGAGGCCGGAAGCGACCAGAAGAAAAATCAGACAGCGGCAGGCAAAAAGGGCGGCGCGGGCAGTACAAACGCGGCGCAGCAGGCGGCCGGCAGCGCCTCCGTCGGCACTTTGGAGAAAAAAATCAAAGATAAAAAGCTCCTCGCAGAAGAACTCGGAATCGGGGAAATCACTCTCACCGATATTTTAAAGGAGCTGGAGAAGCCCTCAAGGGACCCCAGAGAGAACATGCCCACTCCGATTCTGCGCAGCGATGTGCTGGAAATGAAGGATTTAAAACCGGGAATGATTTTAAAAGGCACGGTCCGCAACGTGATTGATTTCGGCGTGTTTGTGGATATCGGCGTGCACCAGGACGGGCTGGTACATATCTCCCAGATTACGGACCGTTTTATCAAACATCCCCTGGAAGCGCTGAGCGTAGGGGACGTGGTGGACGTTCAGGTGCTTTCCGTGGATACGGCGAAAAAGAGAATTTCCCTCACCATGCGTATAAATAAGTAAAAAGCGGCGTAAAAAAGATTTATTAATTCATTTTTAAGATTTCCTTAAGTCCGGTGACATTCCCTGACGACAGTAGTATGATGAATGGAAAAATAAGGATTTCGGAAATAAAGGGGAATTTAAAAAATGAATCGGAAAAAGATTTTGATTTTGGCCGTTGTCGCGGCGCAGGCTTTGCTGCTTGCGCTTACGGCCATCTGGCGGCTGCGGGACAGAGAAAGCAGTTACATTGATTATTCTCCGGACATGCTCTCCATGGCGCAGGAGCTTGAAAGCGGCCTTGAAGTAAAAGAAGGCGTCGCTTCCATCGCTCCGGCGGACCAGGGGAAAAACCGGAGAATTTACACGCCGGAATTTAATCTGGACAGGGGAGTCTATGCGGTTTCGGTGCAGTATCGTTCAACCACGCCCTATGCCAGTTCGTTGGGGTGCCGTTCCATGGCGGTCTGCGACGACGAATACCCGTGGATTTTTTCCGAGTCGCTGCTTCTGACAAGCCGGGATGTCAGCGCCGAGTATTTTGTGTATGTGAGGAAAGACAATACTGGCGTAAAGATAAAAAATGTTCTGGAGGACGGATATTTTGATACCGTTCACATCGATAACATAACCGTGAGGTATTTAAACCGCCGGTCGGCAGTAAAGGACGTCGTCATGCTGCTTTTGCTTTTTGCCGCGGTTGATTTCCCTCTGTATCTCTATCTGTTCTGCCGGGAATCCGTGAGCCTGCGGCTTAGGAAAAACGCGCTTTTGGCGGTGGGAATACTGGCGCTTGTTTTTGTGGCCGAGCTGCCGATGACCATGAATTATCTGCCTAAGGGGTATGATTTGCGTTTTCACTATTACCGTATTTACACCATTGCGGAGGGGATTCGGGACGGAATGTTCCCGGTGAAAATCCAGCCGGAGTGGTTTAACGGTTACGGCTACGCCACGGGAATTTACTATGGGGACATGCTGCTTTATATTCCGGCGATTTTGTATCTGGCCGGTTTTACCATGGGAATGTCCTACAAGATATACGTCTTTCTTATGAATCTGCTGACCGTATTCGGTTCCTACTGCTGCTTCAAAAAATCTACAAAAAACAGATATTTGGGTCTGTTCGGCGCGGCGGTCTATACAATGGCTCTGCACAGGCTGGTGGCGGTCTGCACAAGAGGAGCTCTGGGCGCATACACGACAATGGCGTTTTTCCCATTTGTACTTATGGGGATATGGGCGATTTACATCTGCGGACAGGGAAAAAGCGGAACGATGCCGCAGTACCCGGCGGCCTTTGACGGCCCTCCCTCCGGCTTTGACAGGGAAAAAGAAAAGGAGTACCGGAAAGGGTGGCTCTATCTTGTAATCGGCGCGTCCGGCATTGTTGGCTCCCATATTTTGGGAAGCGTGATGACCGTGATATTTGTGGCCCTGTTCATGCTGCTGTCCATAAAGATAACCCTTCGCAAAAGAACATGGCTGGCGCTTTTGAAAGCAGCCGGCGGCTGTGTGCTGGCAAACCTTTTCTTTATCGTACCGTTTCTGGACACTTACGGAAGTATGACGCTGACCACTTATTACGGCAATAAGCCCATTTATTACAATTCTGCCTTTGTGTCGCAGTTGTTTTCAACCTCTTTCAACGCCATCGGGGACGTGAAAGAGGATTTGACAGGGATGTACCAGGACATGCCCATGTCGGTGGGGCCCATGGCCGGGCTGGTGATTTTAGCGGTTATCTGCTATCTGATTTATAACTGGGTGAACGGGAAGAAAAACTGCGGCCTGCTTGTAAGACTGCTGATTCTGACCATTGTTTCCCTTTGGATGTCCACGAACCTGTTCCCTTATATGTGGCTGGCGGAGTATGCGCCTTTGGTGTATCAGGTTCTGAAAAAGTTTGAGTTTGCATGGCGTTTTCTGGCAATCACCTCACTGCTTGTCACGGTGCTGTATGTGATGCTGACGGCAAAGGCGGCGAAGCAGTTTGATAAAAAGAAAGTGATGGCGCTTTCCGCCGCGGTATGCCTGCTCTTTTGCTGGCAGGGGGCCGATTATCTGTTTCAGTACAGTAACCTGATGAAGCCCTTTGAGTATGAATACAGTTTCCGTGATTTGTCCATGGGCGCGGTGTACGACGGCCTGTATCTGCCGGAGGGGACGGATTACCAGAAACTGCCCGCAGGCATAAACGTGTCCGACGCACAGAAGGTAAGCGCGGAAATGACGGCAAGAAAAGGAATCTCAATGGAGATTCAGGTAAGGAACAAATCCGATGCAGAAGCTTATGTGGAGGCGCCTTTGTTATATTACAAGGGCTACCATGCAAAGAGCGGCAGCGGGGAGCTTTCCGTGGGCTACGGGGAAAATAACCGGATAAGAATCACGATTCCCGCAGGATTTCAGGATTCCGTAAAGATTACTTTTAGGGAGCCCTGGTACTGGAGAGCGGCGGAGATTATCTCTCTGGTATTCTGGCTTTGGTTTGCAGCCTTGTGTTTTTTGTTGTAACATGCAGTAATTTGGTTTATAATGAAAGAACTTAAAGGATATGATTCTACATTTTTCTCTGTGCAGTGTGGTATATACTACACTTCCGGAGGGAACAGATGTGGATAATGGAAAAAACGAAAATATTAATCTGCCTGAAGATGAAGTGGAGGTGAACGTGATGCCAACTATTGAACTGGTTGAATATGAACGGGCCGCCTATGTAAAAGAAATGGAAGAATATCTGCAGAAGCTGAAATCAATGCCGAATGCGGAGGCGAGAAAAAAATCGCGGATAAATCTGGAAAACAGTCATATTATACAGAAAAACGGTGAATTTTCAGAGAGATACAGTTATAGCAGGAAAAGGAATGCCGATTTGTAAGGGAAAGAAATATGTATAGCAATTTACCCAATTTGATTATTGGTTTTCATGGCTGCGATACGTCCACCTTTAAAAATGTACTGTATAACCATGAAAAACTTAAGCCCAGCCATAATTCTTACGACTGGCTGGGGAATGGCGTTTACTTTTGGGAAAACAGTCTGGCAAGAGCGGAAGAATGGGCAATCTCTTATTGCGAACGGCACAATAAAAAATATCCGAATAACCCGCCGAAGAAGCCGGCGGTCATAGGAGCGGTAATAAGTCTGGGACATTGTCTTGATTTAACTGATTATGGCAGTTCGGATATTTTGAAAAACGGATATGAAATATTAAAGCTGGAGCTGTCTCTAATCGGAAAGCCGTTACCGATAAACCGAAACGTAACCGGGAACAGCGATAGACTCTTAAGAGAGCTGGACTGTGCGGTTATAGAGAGAATACACCAGTATAACCGTGAAAAGCATAACAGAGATTACGACAGTGTCCGAGGCGTTTTTATAGAAGGGAAAGAAGTATATGAGGATTCCGGAATAAGGGAAAAGACCCATACGCAGTTATGTATTGTTAATCCAAACTGTATCAAGGGCTATTTTAAACCGTTGACACCGGAAAAGGAGTGGAGAATTGTGTAAAAGTTTTGCAGTGCAATACCTCCTTAAAATCTTTCCAAAATCCCCTTGATTTTACCGTATTTTCGTGGTATTCTAACAATCGTAAATAAAGAAAAGTTCTTCGGGGCAGGGTGAAATTCCCTACTGGCGGTAAAGTCCGCGACCCACGAGCTTTCAGGCGGCAGGACGCCGCGAAAGCGAAATGGCTGATTTGGTGAAATTCCAAAACCAACAGTAAAGTCTGGATGAGAGAAGAAAAAGGCTGTTTTGACTATGCGCAAAAACGGCTTGTCTAAATGGTCGGTAAAAGTCCCCGAATGTTCAAAAAGAGCGTTCGGGATTTTTTTGTGCGCGGGTCCTTGCAGAGGAATGAAGAACCTTTCTGAAAATCAGGCGAAAGCCGTACGCCGCAGATGCGGAAGATTTTAAGGAGGAAAAGAAAATGGGTAATGGATTATGGAGCAGTGTGAAGGAAAACGTAACTTTTGTACTGGTGTCGGTGGGGATAGCGGCGG
>CAJTMZ010000068.1:23200-24060 GCA_910577445.1 uncultured Lachnospiraceae bacterium
TGTTTTTGATTGCATGGCTGGCGGAAAAACTGCTGAAAAAGAAAAACGGCGATACGGAAAGAATTTTAACCACCCGGAAAATAGCGCTGATAGGTGTGTTTTCAGCGATTTCCGCAGTGCTTATGCTGTTTGAATTTCCGGTTTTCTTCGCGCCCTCTTTTTATGAGCTGGATTTCAGTGAAATACCGGCGTTAGTCGGCGCTTTTGCTTTCGGACCGGTAGCCGGCGTTATGATTGAATTTTGCAAAATACTGTTAAAGCTTTTTATGAAAGGGACCAGTACCGCCTTTGTGGGGGATTTGGCGAACTTTGTGATTGGATGCAGCTTTATTTTGCCGGCCTCCATCATTTATATGTTCAAAAAGACAAAGAAAAACGCAATTGCGGCGTCCGTTACGGGAACGGCCATTATGTCGGTGTTCGGCACCATGTTCAACGCCGTTTACCTTCTGCCCACCTTTGCGGTTCTTTACGGAATGCCTCTGGATGCCATCGTGGGAATGGGAACGGCAGTCAACAGCAATATTACCAGTGTGACGAGCCTTGTGGTATTTGCGGTTGCGCCCCTTAATCTGCTCAAAGGCGGCAGCGTTTCGCTGATAACGATACTTGTGTACAAAAAACTCAGCCCGATTCTGAAGGCGGAACCCGTAAGGAGAAAAGTGAAAGCGGCCGAGGCGGCAAAATAACATACCGCCCACATTTTGACAGAGAACGCATCCAGCAAAAGAATAAAGAAAAGAACATAAAAAATAAAAATCAAGAAATCAGTACCCCGGTACCGGCAGCATACGGAATCCTTTCCGCCCTGCCGGTACTTTTTTGTGAGGGCATGGCGTAGGCTGTGAAGAAAACTTTCA
>CAJTMZ010000069.1 GCA_910577445.1 uncultured Lachnospiraceae bacterium
TTCTTTGGGGGATCGATATTCTCCGTGAAAATATAGAACAGCAAAAGCAGCGCGAACTGGAAATGCAGAAAGAAAAGAAAACACTGCTGCTATCGCTCTCGCACGATATTAAAACGCCGCTTTCCGCTATAAAATTGTATTCGGACGCACTGTCGAAAAATTTGTATTCGGACGCGGAAAAGCAGCACAAAATCGCTGAAAACATCAACGAAAAAGCGGACGAGATCGAGGGCTATGTTTCACAGATTATAACGGCTTCAAGAGAAGATTTCTTCAGCCTTGAAGTGAATATGGGCGAGTTTTATCTTTCGGAACTTGTTGAAAAAATCGCGGGATATTACAGGGAAAAACTGGCGCTTATCAAAACAGATTTTATTATCGGAAAATATAAAAACTGTCTGCTATCGGGGGATTTGAGCAGGAGCGTTGAAGTGATGCAAAACATTATGGAAAATGCCCTCAAATACGGCGATGGCAGACGTGTGGAATTGATTTTCCCCAAAGACGACGAATGCGTCCAAATTGCAATCATGAACGGCGGTTGTACGCTTGAGAAGGACGATTTGCCGCATATTTTCGAGAGCTTTTGGCGCGGAGCAAATGCAGGAAACATTGGTGGCAACGGGCTGGGGCTTTACATTTGCAGACAGCTCATGCGCAAGATGAATGGCGAGATTTTTGCGGAGATTGATAATGGCATCATCACCGTCACTACGGTTTTCACAAGAGCGTGAATGATTTAGAGATGCGTATTGATAAAAATACACATGATTGGTGGTGATGAAAATAAAAAAACGGATATTAGTTATAGGTGACGATCTGACATTTTTCCAATCGGCAAAAGACTTTATGGCAAATAGCAGCACGGAGGTCAGCTATGCGATGTCCGTAAAGGAAGCCTTAAATTATCTTTTATCAAGTGAATATTGCATTGTTATTATATGTATTTCACTATCTGCAGACAGCAGCATAGAGTTTCTTCGCCTTGTACGGGAAACGTATCTTATGCCAATTTTAGTGATTACGCCTAAACTCAGAGTATCAGAAAAAGTTACGCTTTTTCATGCTGGAGCAAATGCCTGTCTGGAGAGGCCAGTGGATGCCGCACTCTGCGTAGCACAAGCACGCTCTTTAGTACAGCTATACTCGGATGCTAAACTGGCAGATAAAAAAGTCCACTCGCTTGTATTTGGCACAGAGCTGATTATCAATCCAGTCTATCGTCATGTAATTATTGACGGCGAACCATTAGAACTGACGCGCACGGAATTTAACCTGCTGTATTATATGGCAGAACATCTGAACCAAATTTTTAGCCGCAGGCAGCTATATCAGCAAGTATGGGGTGATGATTTGGGCATCAGTGGAGAAAACACTGTTCGCTCACATATTGGAAATATCTACAAAAAGCTAGCGGATGTCAATAAACATTACATCCAAAACACCAGAGGGGTCGGCTATAAATTTGTTCCTCCTGCTGGTGAAGAATAAAAACGGAAGTGCCGGAGCATTTTGCTTTGGCACTTCTATTTTGTCGAGCTATGGCGAAAATCTTGCCGGTAATTTGCTTTTTCTCCTGTATGCTATATGTATTGGAATTTATAGGAACCAAAAAGGATTTAGGCACAAAGAATCAGTCGGATAGAATTTTAACCTTATTCGTTTATTTTATCCTCGGCTGCTCTTTCATGCCGGCTGAGTATCTGCTCTGCCATGCAGTCTAAGGTTTTCAGCAGAAATGCCCGTTCGTCCTCTGTGCAGGCCGCAAATTTACAGAGTAACTGCTTTGCTTGCTGCTCTAACTCCGGCATATCAGGGTAAAACAAAACATCTGCTGACAAACCAAGCCGATAAATCACGTCTGCCAGCACTTCGATGGACGCATTGACCCGCCCCTTTTCGATATTCTTGAGATGACGAAGCCCCCTGCCCGTCTGCTGGGCAAGCTGCTGTTGTGTCAAGCGCTCTTCATACCGCTTGCTGCTTACGATTGCACCTATGTGCTGTAAGATGTTTTTACGCATTTTTAATCACCTCCACTATATTCAATAGGTTGTAAAAAATATCAAATCCGAAAGAATTTGATTAAATTTCTTGACAAAAAATTAACAATATGCTATTATAACATCAACAGATAAAAGGGAGTAGCTGATACCGCAAGGTATATTCGAGTCGTCAGGACGATGTAAGCATCCGATTTCGAGTCAGAAAACTGTAGCAAGACTTTTATCGTGGCAGACAGGCCGCGGTAGAGGTCTTTTTTTATAAAATTTGATAACCGCGGCATCTGCGGAACTGAACAGCGGCAAAATTTAAAAGGAGGACAAGGTATGTTTAAGAAAAAACAAAGTAACAATGCGTATGAGGAGCAAAATCAAAAGACGCGCTCCAAAATGGGGAAATTTAAACCGGGTAAAATAGTGGGGATTTTTATCGGAATTATTGCGGCGGCGTATCTTCTGGTGGGAAGCGTTTATTCCCTGAGGGAGAACGAATACGCGGTGGTAACCACCTTTGGCGTGCCCGGCGTGGTGGAGGAATCCGGTATTCACTTAAAGATTCCTTATATTCAGCGGATGGCGAAGGTGCCGAAGACCATCAACGGCTTTCCTATTGGATTTAACGCCGATTCCGACGAGTATGACGACAGGGAATCCTTTATGATTACCAGAGATTACAATTTTGTAAACGTGGATTTCTATGTGGAGTACCGTGTGACGGACCCTACCAGGTATCTGTACGCGTCGGAAAATCCGGTTGAGATTTTGAAGAACCTGACCCAGAGTTATATCAGGGACACCATTGGACTTTACGATGTGGACAGTGTGATTACCACCGGCAAAAATGAGATACAGGCTTCCATCAAGGAAAAGATTGTGGGAAGGTTAGAGGAAGAGGATATCGGAATCCAGTTGGTGAACATTACCATTCAAGACGCGGAGCCGCCCACTCAGGAGGTAATCAACGCTTTTAAGAATGTGGAAAACGCCAAGCAGGGAAAAGAAACTTCCATCAACAGGGCGAATCAGAAGCGGAACGAGGATATTCCCGCGGCGAGGGCTCTGGCGGACGAAACCTTAAAGACAGCTCAGGCCCAGGCTGAGGAGCGTGTGAACGAGGCAAAAGGCCAGGTGGCCAGACTGAACGAGCTTTACGCGGAGTACCAGAAGTATCCCTTAATCACCAAGCAGAGAATGTTTTATGAAACCATGGAAGAAATTCTGCCCGACATGAAGGTGATTATTGAGAGAAGCGACGGCAGCACCCAGACCATGCTTCCGCTGGAATCCTTTACCGGCTCTTCGGCGGGAAGCTTCGGAGGAACATCTTCAGGCAGCAGCTTTGCGGGTAATACAGGCGGCGGAGCGAGCACAGACGCGCAAAATGAAGTCAGCGGCGATACAGCGGAGGAAGTGGAAGAGTAGCATGCGCGGAACAAGGACGCGCCGAAGAGCGGCTGCGGAACTTAAAAAACAGCATCCGCCCCGTAGGAGCACGGAACAAAGAACAGACGCATAAGCGGCTGAGAATTGTTCCAGAACAGGTGCGCCGAAGGGCGGTTGCGGAACTTAAATATAGAAAGGAAATTATTATGAAGAAAAAATTCGGTTTAACATTTGCAGTCATTTTATTATTTGCGGTCATCGGACTGGCGGACGCCTGCCTTGTGGTGACCTACCCCAACGAATACACCATTATCAAGCAGTTCGGAAAGATTGAGAGCATACGGGAGGAGCCGGGCTTAAGCGTGAAGCTTCCCTTTATACAGCGGGCGGAAAAAATCCAGAACGAAGTGCTCTTATACGACCTTGCGGTCAGCGACGTTATGACCAAGGATAAAAAATCCATGATTGCCGACTGCTTTGTGCTCTGGCGGATAGACGACCCCTATAAATACACCCAGACATTAAGCGCCCAGAAGAGCAACGCGGAATTTAGGATAGACACCATTGTGTACAACAGCCTGAAAAACGTAATCAGCAGCTTAAGCCAGGAGGAAGTAATCAGCGGACGGGACGGGGAACTGGCCCTTGCCATCAGGGACAATATCGGCGATACTTTAAATCAGTATGGAATAGAGCTTCTTGCAGTGGAGACAAAATCTCTGGATTTGCCCGACGAGAATAAAAGCGCGGTTTACGAGCGTATGATTTCCGAGAGAAATAATATTGCGGCAACCTTTAAGGCGGAAGGCGAGGAGGAAGCCAAAGAGATTTCCAATAACACCACGGCGGAGATTATCGTCATGCAGTCCGAGGCGGACGCCCAGGCCCAGGAGACCATTGCAAAGGGCGAAGCGGAATATATGCGGATTTTAAGCGACGCTTACAACGACCCTGAAAAAGCAGATTTTTACCTGTTTCTCCGGGCGCTGGACGCGGCGAAAAAGACCATGACCGGCGACAATAAAACGCTGATTGTTGACGAAACGTCGCCGATTGCGCAGATTTTTTACTAAATCCATTTTAAAATGGGAAAGGAACATAAGATAATGAAGATATCCTACAGGAAAGAGGGGAAGGAATGGCTGGAGGCGCTTCCCATAGGAAACGGCAGGCTGGGCGCCATGGTATACGGCGGGATAAAGGAAGAGCGGGTTACGTTAAACGAGGATACGCTCTGGAGCGGCTATCCGGTGAAAAATTACCGGGGACTTTCCCATGACGATTACAGGCTTGCAAAAGAAGAGGCAAAAAAGGGAAATCATAAGGCCGCGATGGATATTCTGGAGGCAGGACTGAAAGAGGCCGAGGACGCGCAGATGTATCTGCCTTTGGGGGAGCTGAAAATCAAGTTTGACGGCGGCGGAAAGATTGGGGATTATAAAAGGACGCTGGACTTAGAGCGGGGGATTGTTACCGTTTCCTATAAAAGGAACGGGGCGGCCTGCACCCGCACCGTATTCGCCAGCCATCCGTCGGAGTGCGTTTTTTACCGGATAGAATCGGAGGAGCCTCTTTCCTTTCGGGTTTCTGTCACAAGCGGGCTTAAGGCGTCCGTCCGCTGTGAAAAGGAGAAAATCTGCCTGTCGGGACAGTGTCCGGGGCGGGCGGGATTTCCGGTTGACTGCGAAAAGGAGCGCAGAGTACACACTTATCCCGAGACAGATAAGGAAAAGGGAATGACCTTTGGCGGACGGGTTTTCGTGTGGACAAAGGAAGGAGAAAAAAGAGCGGGCGCGGATTACGTGGAATGCCGCGGCGTGAAGAAAGCGGTTCTGGCGGTGATTGCCAGAACCAGCTTTAACGGCTGCGGCAGACATCCTTTTTTGGATGGAAAAGATGTGGAAGCGGCGCTTTTGGAGGACGAGGCAGGGCTTTTGGAGCAGAGGAAAAAATCCTTTTCGGAAGTCTTAGAAAGCCATGTGGAAGATTACCGGAGTCTTTTCGGGCGGGTATCTTTTTTTCTGGGAGAAGAGCCCTGTGAAGAGATATTTCCCGAGGAGCAGTTTTTGCTTTTTCAGAAAGGACAGCGTCCTTTGGGAATGTATCAGGCGCTGTTTGACTATGGCCGGTATCTTCTGATTTCCTCGTCACGGCCGGGAACCCAGGCGGCCAATCTGCAGGGAATCTGGAACAAAGAGCTGATCCCGCCCTGGTTTTGCGACTACACGGACAATATCAACCTGCAGATGAATTACTGGCTTACCGGTCCCTGTAATCTGCCGGAGCTTATCGGGCCCCTTGCGGATTTATGCAGGGAGGCGGCGGCTGCCGGAAGGGAAACCGCAAAGAGCCTGTTTCGGTGCGGCGGAGCCGCGGTTTTCCACAACATTGATATCTGGAGGAAGACGACTCCGGCTAACGGGCAGGCTATGTGGGGATACTGGCCCTTCGGGCTCGTCTGGCTGTGCCGGAACCTTTTTGACCAGTATCTGTTTACGGAGGATAAGGCTTA
Source organism: uncultured Lachnospiraceae bacterium (assembly GCA_910577445.1). GTDB lineage: Bacteria > Bacillota > Clostridia > Lachnospirales > Lachnospiraceae > Suilimivivens. The sequence continues at coordinate 5,899 of CAJTMZ010000069.1, forward strand.
TCTGGAGGATATTTTCGAAATAATGGAGGAAGCTGTTAGCTTTGTGTGTGAAATGCTTGAGGAGACGGAAGAGGGATACACCATTTTGCTTGCCACGTCGCCCGAAAACGAATATCTCTATGAAAAGGAGCGGGTTTCCGTTTCTCTTTATACCGAGAATGTAAACGCCATGATACGGGGGCTTTTTCGGGATTACCTGCGAGCGTGCGAAGCCCTTTCACAAGATGGCAGTCTTCGGGACAGGGTAAAGGAATTTCTTCCCCTTATCGTCAGGCCCCGAATCGGAAGCAGGGGGCAGATTCTGGAATGGGACAGGGAATATGAGGAGGCCGACGAGAATCACAGGCATCTTTCCCAGTTGTATGCATTTCATCCCGGAGACGAGTGGACGGACGCTGATTCCGAAGAATATATGGCGGTCAGGGAAAGCCTGTTAAGGCGTGGGGACGCCGGCACCGGATGGAGCCTTGCGTGGAAAATTTCCATGTGGGCTAGATTAGAGGACGGGGAGCATGTCAGGAAAATAATGGACAATCTGTTTTACAGAGTTACCCCAAAAGAGGGGGCCCCAAGGCAGAGAGGCGGGCTTTACCCGAACCTTTTCTGCGCCCATCCTCCTTTCCAGATTGACGGCAACTTCGGTTACACGGCGGGAGTGGCGGAAATGCTGCTGCAGAGCCACGGGAACGAAATCGTGCTTCTGCCCGCAATTCTTCCTTTCTGGGAAACCGGAGAGGCGAGGGGGCTGCGGGCCAGAGGGGGAATCACGATTTCCGTAAAATGGACGAAAGGCCGGGTTTTGTATGAGCTGTGCGCGGACAAAGATACGGTTATCAGGCTAAGAATCGGGAAAAAGGCCATGGGAGAGGTGCAGCTTCTGGAAAAGCAAAAGCACAGCGGGAGCTGCGAAACCTTTACGGGATGAAGCCGCCACAGATTTTCAGACAATTTTTCAGTTTTTTTTCATAAATCCGCCGAGGAATCTCGTTGCAAAAACGGACGCCCTATGATATAATATTTTTGTGCGCAATGATAAAAAATTAACAATCATTGCGGGGGAATAACTATAATCAGTTTAATCAAACGGAGGAAAGAGATAATGGCAAAGAAAGTAGTTTTAGCCGGCGCATGCCGTACTGCGATTGGCACCATGGGCGGCTCACTGAGCACAGTGCCGGCTGCAGAGCTCGGAGCGATTGTAATCAAGGAAGCTTTAAACAGGGCGGGGGTTGCGCCTGAAGCTGTAGACCAGGTATACATGGGATGTGTTATCCAGGCAGGACAGGGGCAGAACGTGGCCCGTCAGGCTTCCATCAAGGCAGGGCTTCCCATTGAAGTTCCTGCGGTTACCATGAACGTTGTATGTGGTTCCGGTCTTAACTGCGTAAATCAGGCAGCTCAGATGATTATGGCAGGAGACGCTGACATTGTTGTTGCGGGCGGTATGGAAAACATGTCCATGGCTCCCTATGCGGTTCCTCAGGCACGTTACGGATATAGAATGAACAACGGTACACTGGTTGATACCATGATTAAGGATGCTCTCTGGGATGCATTCAACGACTATCACATGATTAAGACTGCGGACAACATCTGCGAGGAGTGGGGACTTACAAGAGAAGAGCTTGACGAGTTCGCATTAAAGAGCCAGCAGAAAGCGGAAGCAGCTCAGAAGTCAGGCGCTTTCGACGCTGAAATCGTTCCCGTTATGGTAAAGAAGAAAAAAGAAATGGTTGAGTTCAAGGTGGACGAAGGCCCCCGCGCCGGTTCTACCATTGAAGGCCTTGCAAAACTCCGTTCCATCAATCCCGGCGGATTTGTGACGGCAGGCAACGCTTCCGGAATCAACGACGGCGCTGCGGCGATTGTTGTTATGAGCGAAGAAAAGGCAAAAGAACTGGGCGTTAAGCCTATGGCTACTTTTGTGGCAGGCGCCCTTGCAGGCGTAAGACCCGAGGTTATGGGTATCGGCCCTGTGGCAGCCACAAAGAAAGTTCTTGCAAAGACAGGCATGAAGATTGAAGATTTCGATATCATCGAAGCAAACGAGGCTTTTGCCGCTCAGTCCGTAGCGGTAGGCAAGGACCTTGGCATTGATGTTGATAAGCAGCTTAACCCTAACGGCGGCGCAATCGCCCTCGGACACCCGGTAGGAGCTTCAGGATGCCGTATCCTTGTTACCCTGCTTCACGAGATGCAGGCAAAGGGCGCAAAGACAGGTCTTGCTACTTTGTGTATCGGCGGCGGTATGGGATGCTCTACCATCGTTAAAATAGAAGACTAAGGAAACAAAAGGAACTTCCGGGACGGCGAGGAGCCATTCCGGGAGTTCTGTATGCGAAAGGACTGCCGCAGAAAAGCCGGCGGCTTCGCAAAAATAGAGAAAAGGAGGAGCTGTAGAAATGGAATTTATCGTGTACGAACAAAAAGGCGCCTACGGCATTATCACCATCAGCCGGGAAAAAGCGTTGAATGCCTTAAACTCAGCCGTGCTTGACGAGCTGAATCAGACATTGGATGCCGTGAACCTTGACGAGGTGAGATGCCTTATTTTAACGGGTGCCGGACAGAAATCTTTTGTGGCGGGCGCTGACATTGGCGAAATGAGCACGCTCACAAAGGCGGAGGGAGAAGCTTTCGGCAAGAAAGGAAACGATGTTTTCCGCAAACTGGAAACTTTCCCCATTCCCGTAATCGCTGCCATAAACGGTTTTGCCCTTGGCGGCGGCTGTGAAATTTCCATGAGCTGCGATATCAGAATCTGTTCCGATAACGCGGTATTCGGTCAGCCGGAAGTGGGACTTGGCATTACGCCCGGCTTTGGCGGAACCCAGCGTCTGGCCCGTTTAGTGGGAGCAGGCATGGCAAAACAGATGATTTACACCGCAAGGAACATCAAGGCGGACGAAGCTTACAGAATCGGCCTTGTAAACGCCGTTTATACCCAGGAGGAGCTGATGCCCGCCGCGGAAAAGATGGCAGCCGGAATCGCAAAGAACGCTCCCATTGCGGTGCGCAACTGTAAGAAAGCAATCAACGACGGTCTGGACGCGGATATGGACGAGGCAATCGTCATTGAGGAAAAGCTGTTCGGCGACTGCTTCGAGACAGAAGACCAGAAATACGGCATGGCGTTTTTCCTTGACAAGAACAAAGAAAAAGTAAAAGAGCCCTTTAAAAATTGTTAACAAAAACAGCGAAAGCCCGTACAGCGCGCGGAACGATATTCGGATGCAAAAGGCAGCCGGAAATTGTTCCGGATAAAATTGTGTCGGAAGGGCTGCAGCGGAACTGAAATAGGAGGATATTGAGATGAAAGTAGGTATTATCGGTGCAGGCACAATGGGTGCCGGAATCGCACAGGCATTTGCAATGACAGACGGATATGAAGTATGTCTTTGCGACATTGAAATGAAATTTGCCGAGGGCGGCAAGGCAAGAATCCAGAAAAACATGGATTTCCTTGTAAAGAAAGAGAAAATCACACAGGAAAAAGCAGACGCTATTATGGCAAAGGTTACCTGCGGTCTTAAGGATATCTGCACAGACTGTGATTTGATTGTAGAGGTTGCTCCCGAAAACATGAAGATTAAGAAGGATACCTTCAAAGAGCTGATGGGTATTGTAAAACCCGACTGCATGTTTGCATCCAACACATCTTCCCTGTCCATCACGGAAATCGGCGCTGGCCTTGACAGACCCATGATTGGTATGCACTTCTTCAATCCTGCCGACAGAATGAAACTGGTAGAGGTGATTGCAGGCGAGAATACTCCTGACGAGATGGTTGAAAAGATTAAAGGAATCTCTGTAGAAATCGGCAAGACTCCCGTTCAGGTAAAGGAAGCTCCCGGTTTTGTGGTAAACAGAATCCTGATTCCCATGATTAACGAAGCAATCGGCATTTATGCTGACGGAACCGCAAGCGTTGCCGACATTGACGAGGCAATGAAGCTTGGTGCAAACCATCCCATGGGACCTTTGGCTTTAGGCGATTTGGTTGGTCTTGATATCGTGCTTGCCATCATGGAAGTACTGCAGAATGAAACAGGCGACCCGAAGTATCGTCCTCATCCTCTTCTTCGCAAGATGGTACGCGCAGGCAAGCTGGGTAAGAAGACAGGCATCGGATTCTACGATTATTCTAAGTAAAAGCTCCCGAAGCAGCAGCCGGATAGCCGTGTAAGCAGGTTTATCCGGCCCGCTGTCCGGTGATAGAACTAAAAAACTGAAAATTTTATGGAGGAATCAATATCATGGATTTTATGTTATCTAAACAACATGAAATGGCTAGAACTCTTTTCAAAGAGTTTGCAGAAAAAGAAGTAAAACCCCTGGCTCAGGAAGTTGATGAAACAGAGGTTTTCCCCAGAGGAACCGTTGAAAAAATGGCAAAGGCAGGTTTTCTTGGTATTCCTGTTCCCAAGGAGTACGGCGGACAGGGCTGCGACCCCCTTACATATGCTATGTGCGTGGAAGAACTCTCCAAGGTATGCGGCACCACAGGCGTTATCGTTTCCGCTCACACATCTCTTTGCTGCGACCCGATTATGACATACGGTACGGAAGAGCAGAAGCAGAAATATTTAGTTCCCCTTGCAAAGGGTGAAAAATTAGGGGCTTTCGGCCTGACAGAGCCCGGCGCGGGAACCGACGCTCAGGGACAGCAGACAAAGGCTGTTTTGGACGGAGACGAGTGGGTGCTTAACGGCTCCAAGATTTTCATCACAAACGGCAAGGAAGCAGACGTATATGTTATCTTTGCAGTAACAGGCGTTGTTACCGACAAAAAGGGCAGAAGCAAAAAAATGATTTCCGCTTTCATCGTTGAAAAAGGAACACCCGGCTTTACCTTTGGTACAAAGGAAAAGAAGATGGGTATCCGCGGCTCTTCCACCTATGAGCTTATCTTCACAGACTGCCGTATTCCGAAGGAAAACCTGTTAGGACAGGAAGGCAAGGGCTTCGGCATTGCCATGCATACATTGGACGGCGGCCGTATCGGTATTGCCGCTCAGGCTCTCGGCCTTGCGGAAGGCGCTCTTGAGAGAACCGTTGAGTACGTAAAAGAAAGAAAACAGTTCGGAAGAGCAATCGGCGCATTCCAGAACACCCAGTTCCAGCTTGCAGACATGGCTACCAAGGTACAGGCGGCTCAGCTTCTTGTTTACAGAGCGGCTATGGCTAAGGCAACCCAGAAAGTTTACTCTGTGGAGGCTGCCCAGGCAAAACTGTATGCGGCAGAAGTTGCAATGGAAGTTACCACCAAGGCTGTTCAGCTTCACGGCGGTTACGGATATATCAGAGAATATGACGTTGAGCGTATGATGCGCGACGCAAAGATTACGGAAATCTACGAAGGAACAAGCGAAGTGCAGAGAATGGTTATTTCCGGCGCATTGCTTAAGTAAAGTAGGCTAAAAAATAAATGATTAAGGAGAGATAATACAATGAAAATCGTTGTTTGTGTTAAACAGGTACCTGATACCAAGGGCGGCGTTAAGTTTAATCCCGATGGTACGCTTGACAGAGGTGCGATGCTTGCCATTATGAATCCTGACGACAAGGCAGGCCTGGAAGCAGCGCTTAGATTAAAAGATGAGTACGGTGCAGAGGTTACCGTTGTAACCATGGGTCTTCCCAAGGCTGAGGAAGTTCTCCGTGAAGCAATTGCCATGGGCGCGGACAAAGGTATTCTGGTTACCGACAGAGTGCTTGGCGGCGCTGACACATGGGCTACTTCCCAGACAATTGCAGGCGCAATCCGTAATCTGGAGTATGATTTGATTATCACAGGACGTCAGGCAATCGATGGCGATACCGCTCAGGTTGGTCCCCAGATTTCCGAGCATCTTGGAATCCCTGTAATTTCCTATGCACAGAAAATCCAAATCGAAGGCGACAGCGTGATTGTTGAGCGTCAGTATGATGACAGATATCATGTGTTAAAGGCAAAAATGCCCTGCCTGATTACAGCTCTTGCAGAGTTAAACGAGCCCCGTTACATGACTCCCGGCGGAATTTTTGACGCTTACAATACAGAAATCACCGTATGGGGAAGAGCAAATCTGGTTGATGTAGAGGATTCCAACTTGGGACTTAAGGGTTCGCCCACCCAGATTGCAAAGGCTTCCGACAAGGTTAGAAAGGGAGCAGGCGAGAAGGTTAATCTTGACCCTACAGAATCCGTAAACTACATTATCGACAAATTAAAAGTAAAACATGTAATCTAATTACTGTCATTGGAGGATATTAAAATGAATATTCAAGATTATAAGGGAGTATTTGTCTTTGCACAGCAGGTAGACAATGTACTTGGTGGAATCGCTTTGGAACTGGTAGGCAAGGGAAAAGACCTTGCAAAAGACCTTGGCACGGAAGTAACGGCAGTTCTGGTAGGCTGTGATGTTAAAGGACTTGCAGACGAGCTGGCTGAATATGGCGCAGATAAAGTTATCGTTGTTGATGACCCGGAGCTGAAAGAATACAGAACAGAGCCTTATGCACATGCGCTTTCTTCTGTAATTAATGAGTTTAAGCCTGAAATTTTCCTGATTGGCGCAACGGCAATCGGACGTGACTTAGGTCCCCGTGTGTCCGCAAGAATACATACAGGACTTACCGCTGACTGTACACAGCTTGACATCGGCGATTTCCCGTTAAATCCTGTTCCCGGAAGAGAGCAGCTTCACAATCAGCTTCTTATGACCCGTCCGGCATTTGGCGGCAACACAATCGCTACCATTGCCTGCCCGGATTTCCGTCCTCAGATGGCGACGGTTCGTCCCGGCGTTATGCAGAAAGCTCCCAGAGAAGCGGGAAGAAAAGCAGAGGTTATCGAGTTCAATCCCGGATTTACTCCCAACGAGAAGTATGTTGAAATCTTAAAGGTTGTAAAGGCGGTTTCAGACGTTGCAGATATCATGGATGCCAAGATTCTGGTATCCGGCGGCCGTGGCGTTGGAAGCCCGGAGAACTTCAAGATTCTGGAAGACCTTGCGGAAGTGCTCGGCGCAACGGTAAGCTGCTCACGTGCAGTTGTTGACGCGGGCTGGAAGCCGAAAGATTTACAGGTTGGCCAGACAGGCAAGACCGTTCGTCCCAACGTATATTTTGCAATCGGAATTTCCGGCGCTATCCAGCACGTAGCCGGTATGGAAGAATCCGACATCATTATCGCCATTAACAAAGACGAGACAGCTCCTATCTTCGATGTGGCTGATTTCGGAATCGTTGGCGATTTGAACAAGATTGTTCCGGCTCTGACAGAGGGACTTAAGGCTGAGATGGCAAATAAGTAAACTTACAAATAAGTAAACTTACAAATAAATAAATTTACAAATAAGTAAACTTATTTATTGAAAGACAGAAAAAAGATAGAAGTGTCCGGTTGCGGCATTTCTATCTTTTTCTGATAGAAGCTGTTGTCAGACAGGGAAAGGGCAGGTATCGGTTTAAATGAAAAATATACTGGTAGTAGAAGATGACAGAGGTCTTCGGGAAGGAATCGAGCTTGCGCTGCGCAGGGACGAGTTTGCATTTACCCTGTGTGAAAGCATGGGAAAAGCCAGAACAGCGATTATGGGCGGGACGGCGTTTGATTTGGTGCTGCTTGACATTAATCTTCCCGACGGCAGCGGCTACGACCTTTTAAAAGAAATAAAGGAAAATCACGATGAGATTCCGGTGATTATTCTGACCGCCAATGATTTTGAGATGGACGAGGTGCGCGGCCTGGAGCTTGGCGCGGAAGATTATATTACGAAACCTTTCAGCCTGATGGTACTTCGGGCAAGAATTGATAAAGCGCTTAAAAATGCGGGAAAAGGAAGAAAGGAAGTTTACCGTTTCGGGGAATTTTTCTTTTGTTTTGAGGACATGCTGGTAAAGCGGGGCGAGGAAGAAATTGTGTTAAGCAAAACGGAGCTGAAGCTTCTGCAGATTCTGGTGGAAAATAAAAATATAGTGCTTGGACGGGAGCGGCTGATAGATAAAATCTGGACGGACGGTGCGGAATATGTGGATGAAAATGCATTGTCCGTGACGGTCAACAGACTCAGAACAAAGCTGAATGAGAGCGGAGAAGGGCATTTGCAGACGGTGTATGGAAAGGGATACGTATGGAAGATATGAAGATGGATAAAGATGAAAAATATAAAGACAATATATTGAAATTATCTTTACAAAATGATATTATACAATTGGAATAGGAAAGGAGTGTTCAAATGGCACAGACATTGGTAAATATTCGTATGGATGAAGAGTTAAAGAAGAACATGGAGAAGACTTGCCAGGAACTTGGAATGAATATGACTACGGCAATTACTATATTTGCAAAAAAGATGACAAGAGAAAAACGGATTCCGTTTGAAGTGTCTGTTGACCCGTTTTATTCGGAAAGCAACCTGGCACATTTGCGCAGAGGCGTGGAGGCTCTCAATGCCGGACGGGGTGTGGAACACGATATTATTGAGGCGGATGAATGAAAAAAATATGGTTTGATGAGGCCTGGGAGGATTATATCTATTGGCAAAAGCAGGATAAAAAGACATTAAAGAGAATTAATATGCTGCTTAAGGATATTGAAAGAGGATATTTTGACGGTATTGGAAAACCAGAACCTTTGAAAGGGGATTTGAGCGGATTTTGGAGCCGAAGAATTGACGATGTGAACAGGTTGGTATATAGAATTACGGATGATGTAATGGAGATACTTTCCTGCAGGGGACATTATGAAGGATAATCGAAAAAAGGATGATAACAAGTAAAACCAACATGAAAAACAAGTCAAAGTACAGGACAGGATTTAAATTTCCAGGAAGACGCACAGATATCGTGGAGCGGCTGGACGCTATGTTGGAGGACGCTATCAACGACACTTTTGAGGAGAGCCATTATGACGAGAGCAGACTTTCCCGGCTGGAGGTAAAGTGGAAGCGGTTTCTCACATCTTCCCTGGCCTCCAAACACAGGATTTACGAGGAGCAGGAGAGGATAAAAAGGCTGATATCGGATATTTCCCATCAGACCAAAACGCCCCTTGCCAATATTCTTTTGTATTCCCAGATTTTGCAGGAAAAGGAGAAGGATTCGGAGCTTGCGCCCATCGTCAAAAATATCAGGGAACAGTCGGAAAAACTGGATTTTCTGATTCGCAATCTGGTAAAGGCGTCCCGGCTGGAGAGCGATGTGCTTGCCCTTAAGCCAAAACACCAGAAAGTGGCGCCTGTGATTGAAGAGGCGGTCAACACTTCGCAGGAAGCCGCTTTGCAAAAGGGAATCAATATTTTCTTTGAAGAGTTTGCGGGGGAGGCTTACTTTGACAGGAAGTGGACCCGGGAGGCGTTAGAGAATTTAATTGACAACGCCATAAAATACAGCCCGGAAAACAGCGAAATACAAGTCCGGGTAAAGGATTACGAAATGTTTACGGCGGTCTGCGTAACAGACCAGGGAATCGGCATCAGCGAGGAGGAACAGAGCCGGGTTTTCGGACGCTTTTACAGGAGCCGGGAAGTGACGGAGGAAAAGGGGCTTGGCCTTGGCCTGTATCTGGTGCGGGAGATTGCGGTAAAGCAGGGCGGGTACGTGAAGGTGAAATCAAAGCCTTTAAAGGGCAGTACCTTTTATTTTTATATGATGAAGGAAGAACGATGAGCCGGTGAAAACGCCGGCTTGTTTTGCGCATACAAGAGGAGGAGATTCTTTCAAAACTGTTAGATTTCTGAAAGGAGCAGGAAAGTCTTATCTGTTATATTAATTTCCAGAAACAAATAGGAATGAGAGGTGTTAAGATTATGATTATTTTGGAAACAAAAGGACTGAAAAAATATTATGGCGCGGGCGAAAGCCTTGTGAAAGCGCTGGACGGAGTTGATTTGCAGATAGAGCAGGGAGAGTTCGTGTCGATTGTGGGCACCAGCGGAAGCGGCAAGTCAACGCTTCTTCACATGCTGGGGGGACTTGATTACCCCTCAGAGGGAAAGGTACTGGTGGACGGAAAGGATATTTCCGCATTGAAAGAGGATGCGCTGGCAATTTTCCGGCGCAGAAAAATCGGATTTGTTTTTCAGAGTTATAATCTGGTGCCGGTGCTCAATGTGTATGAAAACATTGTGTTTCCCATTCAGCTCGACGGCAACGAGGTTGACAGAAAGTACATTGATTCCATTGTAAAGACGCTTGGACTGGAAAACAGGGTAAACGCGCTGCCCTCCCAGCTCTCCGGCGGCCAGCAGCAGAGGGTGGCAATAGCAAGGGCGCTGGCGGCCAAACCGGCCATTATTCTGGCGGATGAACCCACGGGAAATCTGGACACAAGCACCAGTCAGGACGTGCTGGGGCTTCTTAAGGTGACGGCAAGAAAGTTTGAGCAGACTATTGCCATGATTACCCACAACGAGGAGATTGCCCAGATGGCCGACAGGATTATCCGGATTGAGGACGGGAAGATTCTTAAAGGGGGTAGCGGTAAATGAAAAATGTTACAGGCAGATATGTTGCTAACAAAAAAACTATCCAGACCCTTACATGGCGAACAATAAAAGAAAAGAAGTGGAAAAATCTGATTGCCATTCTGGCCATTGCCCTCACGTCGGTACTTTTTACCGCGCTTTTTACGGTGGGCGGCTCCATGATTACCAGCTTTCAGGAATCCACATTCCGGCAAATCGGCACCAGCGCCCACGGCGGCTATAAGTACCTTTCCATGGAGGAGTATGAGAAAATAAAAGCGGCGGGCGGCTATAAGGATATTTCCTATGATATTGTGGCAGGCTTCGGAGCAAGCCCCGAGCTTAACGCCATTCAGACGGAAATACGATACAGCGAGAATATGGCGGCAAAATGGAGTTATTGCTATCCGGAAAAAGGAAAGATGCCCCGTGAGATGAACGAGTGTGCGGCCAGCAGCAAGGTACTGGAGGCTCTTGGCGTTCCCCTTAAGGTGGGGGAAAAAGTACCTGTCAGTATCAGAGTGACAGATAAAGACGGGAGCGAGAGGGAGATACATGAGGAATTTGTATTAAGCGGCTTCTGGTATTCCAATGAGGCGTCTCATGCGGAGGAATTATGGATTTCAGAGGAGTGGCTTCTTGCCAACGTTTCACTTCTTGATGAAAACTATTACAAACGTATGAAAGAGACAGGGCTATATCATGCAAGTGGCACGGTTCAGGCGTCTGTAATGTTTGATTCCGCTTACGATATTGAAAAGCAGATGGAAGAGCTGACGAGCCGGGCCGGATTTTCGGAGGATGAGGTCAGAGCCAGTGTAAACTGGGGTTATGCCGCGCATAGCGTAGATGTGACGTCAGTAATGATTGGAGTTTTTATTCTGGGAATCATTATTCTGTCCGGTTATCTGATTATTTATAATATTTTTTATATTAACGTGACTGCGGATATCAGATATTATGGCCTTTTGAAAACCATAGGAACAACAGGCCGGCAGCTCCGCCGGATGGTCCGGGGACAGGCATTTTTACTTTCGGCGGCGGGGATTCCGCTGGGGCTTTTGCTTGGCTGGTTTGTGGGAAAAGGAGCGCTTCCGACTGTTTATGCCGGACTGGAAACGGGAGGCGTGCAGAATGTGTCCATTAATCCTCTGATTTTTGTGGGGTCCGCCATTTTTTCTCTGTTAGTGGTATATTTGAGCTGTATAAACCCCTGCCGTCTTGCGACGAAGGTTTCGCCCATAGAGGCAGTGCGATATGTGGAGAATGTACAGTATAAAAAGAAGGAGAAAAAATCGGCAAAAGTATCCATGACCAGGCTGGCAATGGCGAATATGGGAAGAAACAGGCGAAAGGCGGTTCTGGTAATAGTGTCCCTGTCCTTAAGTATGATTTTGATTAACGGCACCTACGCGCTGATAAAGGGCTTTTCCTTTGACAAATATGTACAGAGCTATCTTCTGACAGATATGCAGGTAAGCCATTTCAGCATGAGAAATCTGTCTTCGCAGGACCGGGATTTTCAGGCTGTGACGCCGGAGATTATTTCGGAGCTGGAAAGATTTCCGGGCGTAGAGAAAGTTCGTACCCTGAAAATGGGCTATGTAATGACCGAATTACCGGAAAAGCTGACCGAAAATTATGTTTCCTTTTTTAAATCCGAGGAGATGGCGGAGTATAGCAGCTATATGGAAGAGATGCTGGATGAAGTAAAAAAGAGCAGGAAAGTTGATTCGCATACCTACTGGATGGAGGACGACCTGCTTCCTTATATCGATATACTGGAGGGGGACTTTGATAAGGAAAAATTTGACCAGGGAGGTTATGCGGTTCTGTTCAAAGATTATTTTACAGGATGGGCGGCCGGCAGCGTAGGAGAAAAAATCACTTTGAAAGGTTTGAAAGAAAGGGAGGGCGTGGAAAAGGAACTGGAGATTATGGCAGTGGCGACGCTTCCCTACGCGGCAGGCACCCGTAGCAGCGCGCTTGGTTATGGAATGGTGCTTCTTGGTAAAAAGGATTTTGAAGAGCTTTGCGATGTAAAAGGCGGTCTTCACGCGTTTCTGGATGTAGAGAAAGGAGCGGACGAACAGGTAATAGAAGCGATTAACGGATGGATTGAAGCCGGGCATACAGATTTGGTGCTGACATCCAAGGAATATTTGAGGAAGGAATTTTCCAAGGAAATAGGAATGTTTTCCATTATAGGAGGGCTTTTGGGAGCGATTCTTGCGCTGATAGGGATTCTCAATCTGATTAATGCCACAGTTACCGGCATTCTGGCAAGACGGCAGGAATTTGCCATGATGCAGGCGGTGGGAATGACCGGGAAGCAGCTTGAGCAGATGCTGACCATGGAGGGAATCTGGTACGGCGCATGGACGCTGGGAATTGCCGCTACCCTGGGAAACGTGGTGAGCTATGGGCTGATTTATATGCTGGGGAAAAATATGGCGTATTTTGAGTGGAGCTTCCACATTCTTCCGCTGGTTCTCAGCATTCCGGTGATTGCGGCGCTGGCGTTGGCGATACCGGTGTGCTGTTATCACGGGCTTTGTAAGAAGAGCATTATCGAGAGGCTGCGGCTGGCGGAGGTATAGAAATATTTTTTTGGCGGGAGCAGAGAATCATTTCCGAAGAAGTGATTCTTTGCTCCTTCTGTGTTGCAGAAATACCGGAAATGGTGTTATTATGAACTTACAGCAGTATGACAGAAAATTACGTAAAAGGAAGAAAGCCATGGAAACAAAAACTTATAAGATATGGGAAGAGAATGAATACCATTACGGCCACGCATGCGGATTCGTGCCGAATATTGTGTCTTACCTGCACGGAGACGGGGAAAAACGTCCCTGCGTGCTGGTAGTTCCGGGGGGCGGGTATCGCTTTGTATCTCCCTCGGAGGGAGAAATCGTGGCGCTTAAATTTTATGAGATGGGTTATCAGGCATTTGTGCTGACCTACACCATCAATATGCTGCAGCTTCTGCCCCTTAAAAAGCAGCCGCTTATGGACATTTCAAGGGCGGTGCGCTATATCCGTAAGAATGCGGAAAGCTTTGGAGTGGAGCCGCATAGTCTGGCAGTCTGCGGGTTTTCGGCAGGAGGCCATCTGTGCGGAAGCCTGTGCGTCCACTGTGAAGATATCCCGGACAATGAGACTTATAAGGAGATTTCCAACCGTCCGGATGCGGCGGTTTTATGCTATCCCGTAATTACCTCCGGTGAAAAAGCCCACAGAGGCTCTTTTGACGCGCTTTTGGGGGAGGGAGCTTCGGCGGAAGAACTGGAATATATGTCTCTGGAGATGCAGGTGACAAAAAATACGCCGCCCTGCTTTGTGTGGGCCACCGTCAGCGACCAGGCGGTTCCAGTGGAAAATACCCTGATGTTTCTGCAGGCATGCCGGGAAAAAGGGGTGCCTGTTGCCAGCCATATTTTTTCGGATGGGGAGCATGGCCTGTCTCTGGCCGACGAGGACTGGGTAAACTGGAGAAAGCAGAGCGACTATACGCTGGAACAGCAGGTAAGAATAGTGGAAAAAATAAAATCCGGGGAGCTTATCATACCGGAGGAGGTAAGAAAAGCCCTTGAGGAGGAGGAAAAGGCACAGACACAGTTGCAGCCAAGGAGCGTTCACCCTGAGGTGGCGGCATGGCCTGAGATGGCGGACGACTTTTTGAAAAAGTATTTTTCAGGGGAACTGAGCCGCCGGAGAAAATGGAGGACTAAATGATGTGGTTTATATTTGCGCTGTTGTCGGCGGTTTTTGCGGCGCTTACTTCCATACTTGCAAAGGTGGGGATTGAAAATGTATCCTCCAATCTTGCCACGGCAATCAGGACGGTGGTTGTGGTGATTATGGCCTGGGGAATGGTGTTTCTCACGAACGGACAGAGCGGACTTGCGCAAATAGGCAGGAAAAGCTGGCTGTTTCTGATTCTGTCGGGGCTTGCCACGGGCGCTTCCTGGCTATGCTATTATAAGGCGATTCAGATAGGGGACGTATCGAAGGTGGTTCCCATTGACAAGCTCAGCGTTGTGATTACCCTTATACTGGCCTTTGTGTTTCTGCACGAGCAGTTTACGGTAAAGTCACTTATTGGATGTATTTTGATAACAGCGGGAACAATGGTTATGGTGCTGTAAATTATCAGGCCAGGGAACACAGCAATAAAAGATTGGAACCGGCATAATCGACCAAAGGAGTCAATATATGAAACAGATGCAGGAATGCGGGGAAGAACAGCAGACGCCGAAGAAAAAACACGAGTGGTTGGAAAACGGCTATGAATGGCTGAAGGAGGATAAGGAAAAAGCGCGGTTAAGCGAGCGCAAACGCCGGAAACTGGAAAAGAAGAAGAGAAAACAGAAGCAAAAGAGAAGAAAGCGCGTAAATGCCAGGATAGACAGGACAGTGTCCGCGCTGGCAGTGGGACTGTGCGTAGCCGCGTATTTGACTGATGTGGTCAAAAAGCGCGGGAGCGGTTTTTGGAAGAGAAAAAAGGGCTGAAGGAGCAGAGGCCGGCGTGAATACAGAAACGGGAAGCGAGGAGAAAGTATGAGCAAAAATATTATGGAATACGAAACAGTGGAACTGGACGAGCAGGAAGGCGGTATCCTGATTATTGACCAGACCGGTCTGCCGGGAAAAACAGAGATTATCCGTCTGCGTACAGCAAAGGAGATATGGGAGGCCATTTATCTTTTAAAGGTCCGGGGAGCGCCGGCGATTGGCGTGACGGCGGCTTTTGGAATTTATGTTCTGGCAAGGGAAATTGCCGGGGCGGAAAAAGAGTCTTCGGGTGGAAAATCCGTGGTCTTTGAAAACTTTTACAAAAGATTTAAGGAGCAGAAAGACTATCTGGACTCGGCAAGGCCCACTGCCGTGAATCTGTCCTGGGCGCTGAACCGGATGGATACGGTTTGCAAAAAGGCCCACGAGGACGGGAAATCTGTGGAGGAAATTCTGGAAATACTGCACAGGGAAGCAAAAACAATAAAGGAAGAGGATATTCTGGTGTGCAAAGCCATCGGTGAATACGGCTTAAGCCTTGTAAAGCCGGGAGACGGTATTCTCACCCACTGTAACGCGGGTCAGCTTGCCACCTGTAAGTACGGCACCGCCACTGCGCCCATTTATCTTGGTCAGGAGAGAGGATATCATTTCCGGGTATTTGCAGACGAGACAAGACCCCTGCTGCAGGGAGCAAGGCTTACCGCTTATGAGCTTCACAGCGCAGGCGTGGACGTGACTTTAATCTGCGACAATATGTCTGCCATGGTGATGAAAAACGGTTGGGTCAATGCCGTTTTTGTAGGCTGTGACAGGGTGGCCGCAAACGGAGACGTTGCAAACAAAATCGGGACTTCGGTGGTGGCTGCCGTTGCGAAAAGATATGGCGTTCCTTTTTACGTGTGCGCGCCTACCTCAACCATTGACCTTGCGACGCCTACGGGCGATAAAATTAAAATCGAGCAAAGACCCGCGGAGGAAGTGACGGAAATGTGGTATAAGGAGCGCATGGCACCGGAGGGCGTAAAGGTGTTTAATCCGGCATTCGACGTGACGGATAATGAGCTGATTACGGCGATTGTGACGGAGAACGGGATTGCGCGGGCGCCTTTTGGGGAGTCGCTTAAGGAGATGTGCGGTTAAAACCCCATCCCCTTAAGCTCCGCCACAATTTCCACATAAGCCTCCACCACATCAAAGCCCTTATAATCTTCCCGCTTTAAGTCAATCATGTCACCGTGGGAAATTCCCCGACGGCCGGCGCTGACAAAGGTTTTTCGGAAATTTCCCCATTTGGCGGATTCTGTGGTCACGAGGCCGTCGTTTCTGGACGCGCCGGCAAGGAACATAAGCAGGTTGGGAATGCTTAAAAGCCCGTCGCCTAAGGTGTGCTTTACACAGGAAGCATAGCTTTGATAGTAGACCTTTGGGGAATCCGGGTATTTTCGGTTAAATTCCATACAAAAATCCGGGGAAAGCTGTTTGCTCGCATGGTAGCAGTCGGGGTTGCTATCGCCGAATCTTGCATATGTCCAATCAAACAGGGAGGATACGGACCGGTAGATACCGTCGGGGAGTTTGTTCAAAATATTCAAAAGCTCTGAGCCTTTGTGCGGGGTGGATATGGTGGTGAGGGAAGCCACCTTATCCTCCATATGCATGGCACGAATCATATAGCGCGCGTCCAGTCCGCCTTTGGAATGGGCAATGATATTCACCTTTTCACAATGCGCCTCCCGCAGTATTTCTTCGATTTTCCCACGGATAATTCCGGCGTTTTCCTCAATGGTTCCCCAGGCCTCCTGATGTCCGTAATAAACCACGGCGCCGTTTCGCACAAGTTCTTTTGGAATTCTTCCCCAGTAGTTAAAATAGCGCAAATCCCGAAATCCGATTCCGTGAAGCAGGATAAGGGGATATCGGGTGGCGCATGCGCCGACGGGGCGGGAGAGTCTGTTCTCAAACCGGCATCGTTCAGCGTCGTATTCCTCGTAGGCTCTTTTCATTAAATACCTTGCCGGAAGCAGATGAAAGACGGGTATCCACAAAAAGAACGCGAGCAGGATTCTTTTCCAGACGCCAAGGCTTCGGCAGGTACACAAAATCCGGACATATCCGTTTAACACAAGCAGACAAAAATGGAAAAACATAAAAATTCCGTCAACTATCATCACAAGGGGCCAGCTTTCATCTGCCGCGACATAAGCGGGCAGTTTCAGCAGATAGATAAAGAACTGGGCAAAAATTCCCCAGAAACAGAATTTCAGGATTCGTCTGCCGCCGTACATAATTCTGATTCTGAAAGGCAGAGTCCGCCCCTCCTTCCGGGACATGCAGGGCATAATATGTAAAAGGCAAAGGGTAACTATATAGAGAAAAACCAGTAAAATCCGCAGACAGACGGAAAGCCCGCCGGCAGAAGAGTTCCGGTAAAGTTCCAGATAAGTTTTGTCCGATAAAATCCATAAAATGATGAAATGAGGAAGCAGTAACATTTGTGGCCTCCGCAGATTATGTATATGTTTATAATGCGCTCAGCATCCGCTCATGCCTGTTAATATAAATTTCGTGTGTTTCCTGTCTGGCTTTGATTTCGGTTGAAAATTTTATAGATTCATCCAATTTTCGCGACAAATCAAGATGACCTTCCGCAATAATTTTAATATTGCGGTTAGTTTCATTTTCGAGCAACAGATTAGTTTTGATAACTTCAGATTTAAGGGATTCCATATTGTGTTCAAGCAAAGAAACCCTGCTTTCAAGAGAATCTACTTTGCTTTCAAGAGAATCTACTTTGTTTTCAAGAGAATTCAATTTACTTTCAAACGAATCAACTCTACTATCAAGCGAATCTACTTTGGTGTCAATTAAAAACACTTTGTCAAGTAATAAATCAAGCTTTTGGCTGTCGGTCATATAAATCTCCTTATATTGTAAATTTCCTGTTAATGGTGAGTAATGCAAGTATACCATATGCGGCCAGTAAAGTCTAATAAAGAAATTATTAAAAGGTTATAAAAAAGAAAATGAATATACAGAAAACCGAACAGAGTATCCTGAGATTAAGCGGCGGAAAGCACGGAAATCAATTTTCAGATTCCGGTGAGAGTATGCAGAGTCAGAA
>CAJTMZ010000070.1 GCA_910577445.1 uncultured Lachnospiraceae bacterium
TGCCGGGTGATAAGGAATCCTCCCACTGCGTGGGTCCCTCCTTACCACATAAAATAACATATCGGCTCGAACAAAGCAATGCGCGGGGGGAAAGGAGAGAGCAAAATCTTGCACAAATTTTCATTTGAATTTTTATTTATAATTTTTTTCGATATGTAACCGAATTTACTTGATTATTTTCCGCCACACGGTATAATACTAAATATGCTCGCCCAAAAACCGGCGGCATACCAGATAATGTGGTATGAAGGAGCCGCACACCAAAATGTGCCCGCTCCGGATTGGTTGTAAATCCAAAGAGTTTGTGTCCTGGCAGCATCCGCAAACTCTGTCATACGCTTAAAAGCAGCAAAGAAATGGGGAAGAATATGAACATAATCAAACGCAGCGGCGTTGAGGTTACTTTTGATGCCGTAAAAATAGAAGACGCCGTTAAAAAGGCAAACGCGACGGTTCAGGAGCGCGACCGTCTGAGCGCGTCGCAAATCAGACGCGTGGTGGATAATGTAACCGCCCTGTGCCGCAAAATGACGCACAGTCCCAACGTGGAAGAAATCCAGGATATGGTGGAAGCGGAAATTATGAAACAGCAGTCCTATAAGCTGGCTTCCAATTATATCACTTACCGCTACAAGAGGGCTTTAGTCCGGAAATCCAATTCCACGGACGAACAGATTCTCTCTCTTTTAGAGTGCAACAATGAAGAAGTTCTTCAGGAAAATTCCAATAAAAATCCGATTGTCAACAGCGTGCAGCGGGATTACATGGCCGGCGAGGTCAGCAAGGATATTACCAAACGCTTCCTCCTGCCCGAAGACGTGACATCAGCCCACGAACAGGGGCTGATTCATTTCCATGATTCCGACTATTTTGCGCAGCATATGCATAACTGCTGTCTGGTAAATCTGGAAGATATGCTCCAGAACGGCACCATCATCAGCGAGGCCATGATTGAAAAGCCCCGCAGCTTTTCCACTGCCTGCAATATCGCCACCCAGTCCATTGCCCAGATTGCCAGTTCCCAGTACGGCGGCCAGAGCATTACCCTCTCCCACCTTGCGCCTTTTGTGCAGATAAGCCGGGATAAGTTCCGCCGGGAAGTGCGGGAGGAACTGGAAGCCCAGGGAATAGACGCAAAGGAAGAGCTGGTTGCCAATATGGCAGAAATGCGGGTTAAACGCGAAATCAAGCAGGGCGTCCAGATGATTCAGTATCAGGTGCTTACTCTGATGACCACCAACGGACAGGCTCCTTTCGTCACGGTATTTATGTATCTGAACGAAGTGCCCGAAGGCCAAATCCGGGACGATTTGGCTATGATTATCCGGGAAATGCTGATGCAGCGTATTCAGGGCGTGAAAAACGAACAGGGCATTTATATCACTCCGGCTTTCCCGAAGCTGATTTATGTTCTGGAGGAAAACAATATTTCTGAGGACAGCCCTTACTGGGAGCTCACAAGGCTTGCCGCAAAATGCACCGCGAAACGTATGGTTCCCGATTATATCTCGGAAAAAATCATCAAAAATTTAAAGGACGGAAACTGCTACCCCTGTATGGGATGCCGTTCTTTCCTTACCGTATATAAAGATGAAGAAGACAAGTATAAATTTTACGGAAGATTCAATCAGGGCGTCGTTACCTTAAATCTGGTGGATGTGGCATGTTCTTCCGGCAAAGATATGGAAAAATTCTGGCGCATCATGGATGAACGTCTTGCTCTTTGCAGGCGCGCGCTTATGTGCCGCCATGAACGTCTCAAAGGCACGCCCTCGGACGTTGCGCCGATTTTATGGCAGAACGGAGCGTTGGCCCGCCTGAAAAAAGGCGAAACCATAGACAAGCTGCTCTACGGCGGTTATTCCACCATTTCCCTTGGCTACGCGGGACTTTGCGAATGCGTGCGCTATATGACCGGCAAATCCCATACGGATTCGGAGGCGACTCCTTTTGCCCTTGACGTGATGAATTACTTAAACGATACCTGCAAAAAATGGGCCGCTGAAACCAATATTTCTTTCAGCCTTTACGGGACTCCTCTGGAATCCACCACCTATAAATTTGCCAAATGCCTTCAGCATCGTTTTGGAAGCATTCCCGGCGTAACGGATAAAAACTACATTACAAACAGCTATCACATACATGTGACCGAGCCGGTCAACGCCTTTGACAAGCTTTCCTTTGAAGCCCAGTTTCAGGAATTGTCTCCGGGGGGCGCTATCAGCTATGTGGAAGTACCCAACATGCAGAACAATATTGACGCGGTCTTAGCCGTTATGCGCCATATCTATGACCATATTATGTATGCGGAGTTAAATACCAAGAGCGACTACTGTCAGGTATGCGGATATGACGGCGAAATTCAGATTATTGAGGACGAGCATAAAAAACTGGTGTGGAAATGCCCCTGCTGCGGCAATCAGGACCAGAATAAAATGAATGTGGCAAGACGTACCTGCGGATATATCGGAACCCAGTTCTGGAATCAGGGACGTACCCAGGAAATCCGTGAAAGAGTTATGCATCTATGAAATATGCCAATATAAAATATTATGATATCTCCAACGGCTTAGGCGTCAGGACCAGCCTCTTTGTATCCGGCTGCACCCACAAGTGCAGGGGCTGCTTTAACGAAGAGGCCCAGAATTTTAATTATGGCGAAGAATTTACACAAGAAACCATTGAGACTGTTTTGAAATCCGTGGAACCCGGCTACATCAGGGGCCTGTCCCTTTTAGGCGGGGAACCCATGGAAATTCCAAATCAGAAAGCGCTTCTGCCGCTCCTTCGGCAGTTTAAGGCGCGTTTTCCGAAAAAGGATATCTGGTGCTATACCGGTTATACTTACGAAAGCGATTTGCTGGATAAAAACGGAAAAGCGCGCTGTGACGCTACGGAAGAATTTTTGAGTTATATAGACATTCTGGTAGACGGAGAATTTGACCAGAATTTATATGATATCAGCCTGGAATTTCGTGGCAGCAGCAACCAGCGTCTCCTGCAGATTCAAAAAGACGGCTGTCCCGAGCTCGTGATTTCAGATAATTAGCTATCTTCATGCGGTTTGTTTCCGCATAGTCTTCCAGTAGGCTACAAGCTGCCGGCATTCCCGTCCGGCAGCTATATTTAATATCAGGCTGTTCGAAACAAAAATATCTGAATAATTCGTAACGTTTCCACAGTAACCTTGACGCCCCCCGGTCTCTCCGGAAATCCGATTTAAGGGCGTATTTAAGAACAAATCTCCCGCCGGAAGCAGCAGTTCCTCCATATGCACATGCAAAAGCCGCGACAGGGTATACAGATGGTCAACGGAGGGCAGAATTTTTCCTTTGAACCACCGGTAAACAGGCTGAGGGCATGACAGATGAAGGTGCCTTTGAATATCCTTCACCGTATATCCCTCCTGCGCAATCAGGTTCTTCAAATGAACGCCTGTTTTTTCCATATCGATGCTAATATAGGAGCCGTTCTCCTTTTGCGCGCCCTTTTCCTTAAGCTTCATCCGCCGTCCTTTCCCAAAAATAATCCACGGCGTCGAGTCCTGAAAGAATGTTCCTGCAAAAAAGGTAGCCCTCGCGCAGTCTGGTATTTACGCCGAAAATTCCGAAAATCCTTATAATATACTTGTCGTCCATTATTTTCTCAAAAATTTTGTCCCAGATATTTTTCCTCAAAAGCACTCTCTGGTTGCCGGCTATCAGATAATTTTCACGTTCCCTTCTGTTCAGGGTCCTGAAATTCTCGAATTCCTCCTCCGCGAACTCATGGATTGCCCTGAAATTCTTAATCAAATCCGCCTCAAGCTCCGGCTTTATGCTACAGCCGGGGAAGAAATTAATCATCTCCTGATAATCGTTTACATCATATTTTTCTTCTTCCTCACCGTCCGTTTTTTCTTTCTTTCCAAAAACGCTGTGAGGGAAATCATAAAGAATCTCCTGCAGACTGGCCTTCCCTTTGTTTTCCTCCTCCGCTCTCTTTTCGTCTGCCAGAAAACCGTCTATGACGGAGTCGGCGTCGCACAGACCCTCAAATACTTTCCGGCAGTCCTGCCTGATATTCTCCAGCGGGTAAAACGCGTCTACGTTCTGGTTTCCCGCCCCGCAAATCAGCCCCAAAATCCGGCCGACCTCCTGCCACTGCGTGTCAACCTCCTCGCTGTCCTCCTGCCACAATGCAAACTTCGTAAAATCTCTGGTTTCCTTATCTTTTATGTACAGCCTGGTGTTCATTACATGCGTTATAAATTCTTCAGGAGACGCCTGCGGCCCCTCCCCGTCGCACACCGCCAGCCGGCACAGCTCTTCAAAGGAAAATCCCAGTTCCAGATATTCCTTTAAAACCCTTGCAAAGCCCCGCTGGGCAGGCTGAAATTTTGTCAGCCGCTGCTTATAATAGGAAGCAATTTCTTTATCCGTGAACTCTTCCCGCAAAAAACCGCCCATTTTCTGCGTTCTTGCCTCAATAGTCAGTTGGAAAAAAGCCTCCATTATCTGTTCGTGGGGAATGGCCGTGCTTTTTAAGCGGGAAAGAAGCCTGTCCATACTTCCGATATCGGGAATCTGAATGGCTTCGTCCAGATACTGGTTTGCCCATCTCACCGCTTTTCTGCACTGTCCCGCGGAAATACTGCCGGTCACCGTCACTGCCTCCGGAAAACGCGACGCGAAAAGGCATCCCACCGCAAGCAGGTAAATGTGGCTGTCCTCCCCCTGCGTCCTTCCGCCCCACAGATTAATACATCCTCTCGGCTTCTTCGGCACTTTCATGTCCTTGAGAACACCCAGAAGAATTTCCCGTCCGTTATCCGTCTGTTTTTTGGAGGATAAATAAGCATGAATATCTCCGAAAAGAATGTAATCCTCCGTATTGTCCCCTGTCCTCATGTCTCCCACGGAACGCCAGCCGTGGTACCCTGACTCCAGAAAGTTCTCAACATCCCGGCTTTTTTCGGCATAATCGTATGTAAACCCGTTCTTCTGAGCCGGAAACCTGTCCATAAAATCATATGCCTGTAACAGCCTCAATGATTCGTCGTATACCTCTTTCCACCTGTCGGGTGAAATTCTCTGGGGAATAACTATCAAATTAATAACAATACTCATTTTACTTCCTCGCGTCCTGTTTTTTACCTATCCCGCGGAATGAACCCGGCTATGCCGTAAAACGGAGCAAAACGGCCGCTTTCCACCCCATCATTCCGTTTGATATCTGCTATTTTATCGTGCAAGTACTCTGCTGTCATTGGACTGATAATCCAAAACATTGGATTACCGGTCCGGATAATGAATGCTCCGCTGTTTAACCCGTCAACTGCGTTGTCATTTATCATTTTACCACAAACTGATACAAATACTCTATACTCTATTTGAAACATATGATTTTCTTTTTTCTGTTCCTGTACAGCGTTTTATGGAACGGAGGATATCGCGTT
Source organism: uncultured Lachnospiraceae bacterium (assembly GCA_910577445.1). GTDB lineage: Bacteria > Bacillota > Clostridia > Lachnospirales > Lachnospiraceae > Suilimivivens. Next base: position 5,438 of record CAJTMZ010000070.1, read on the forward strand.
GTAAGCCGGCCGGTTATGTGCTATAATTTCGTTGCCGCCGATAACGGCAAATCAGGTATTGTAAAGGAGAAAATAAAAACTACAACGACGACAGAAAATCCGAATATGTTTATTTTGCGGGAACTCTGGACGCGGCAATCTGGGGAGCCGAACTGGCGGAAGGGGACGGCAGCGAGAGAATATATGTTGTCGAACCAACCGGGGATTATGAGGACGACCCCAATCTTACGGACAAGAAATTTCCCGGAAATCCCACAAAATCCTACAGGTCAAAGCAGCCGCTAAAAATTGTTGCGGAAGTCACCAAATGGGAATCCCATTCCCCCGAACTGTTAAATAGCATGAAAGAAAATCTGAGGAAGCTGTCCGAAGAAGGGATAAAAGCAATTGACTGATTCTACAACATCATAAGCGCTATCAGCGGCATAGTTGCCACTGACAGAATTGTGGTAAGGGCCACCCCCTTGGAAGCCGTTTCATAATCCCCGCCATACTGTTGCGCAAGCATGGCGTTCATGCTTCCCACCGGCGTGGCCAGCATTACCATGCATACTCCCAGAATTACCGGATTTTCCACGAATCGTCCGATAATAAATATACCGCCGACTGGCAGAATAAGCAGCTTAATCACGGAAAATATAATAAGCTTACCGTCCGTAAAAAGGCTTTTCACATCCATTACCGCAAGGGACGCGCCGATAATCATCATGCTTAAAGGCGCCGTCAAACTGCTCAGATACGTTACCGTCGTCTGGATAAAAGCGGGAACCGGCACATTAATCAGATAAATAACTATCGTTATGATACAGGAAATCATGCCGGGATTTAACAGCATTCCCGCCAGTGTCAGAGAGCCTTTCCCGCTCTTTGCTTCCCTTTTTCCCCTGATTGACGCTACGCCATAGGTATATATCAGGACATTATAAATAATCACAAAAGGCGTTGCGTAAAGAAGCGCGCCGTTTCCATACAAAGCGGTAATCACCGGAAATCCCATAAATCCTATATTGGAAAAAACAGTCATAGCCCTGTAGATTCCCCGGGTATTTTTCCCGATTCTTAGCAGACCGGGCAAAAACGACGCCAAAACAAGAAGCGCCGGATACATAATGAACATGATTATGACCGTTGTAAAAAGTTCCTCTCCCCGAATCTTTTCCTCTCCCATACACGCCGTCAGAACCAGCGCGGGATTTGCCACATTGACCACGATAGACGACAGCTTTTTACTCACTTCATCCGTAATCAGTTCTTTTTTATAACAGATAAACCCGACTCCCATAAGCAGAAAAAGCACTATCATCTGTTCCAGCAGCATTTTTGATTCTCCTCACTTTTCATGCCTTTCCGTAAAGCAGTACGGCCGCATTAATTTTTCCCTTCTTACTCATACCCTGATTGCCAAAATACTCAAATTTACCGTATCCCCTCACGCTCACCACATCGCCTTGTTTTAACTGATAGCTGTTATTTTCACACTGCCTGCCGTTCACAAACACCTTTTTCTGACGGAAGCAGTCCACGGCCCTCTCCCGTGAAAGCCTGTATACCTTAGCCACCACGCCGTCCACACGCTCCGAGGAAATCTGAATTTTTATCTCCTGCCTGTCGCTGCCTGCCAGTTCGGGCACATCCTCCGTTTTACTGCACAGAACCGGCGTATGCTTTACCTTACTTAAGTTTTCCATAATAAAGTCCGCCATGTTTTCCATGCAGAAAATATATCCGGTATTGTCCGCCACAAAAATATCGCCCAGAGTGCTTCTCTCTATCCCCAGATTCATCAGTGCGCCCAGGAAATCTCTGTGCGTCAGCGTATCCGCAAATTTTTCCGCCGCCGGTTTTGCCAAAATACATGCAATGGGAAATTCCTCAAGATATCCAAGCTCCTCCTCGCCGCCAAAACGAAGCATCACCCGCTCGCAAAGCCCGCTCCCACCCCACGCCTTATAAGGAACATAGGAAAGCTCCTTTTCCAGCTCGTAAAAACAGGCCATATCCGCCAGACTTAAAAATCCCGTAAACGTGAACTGGTTATTCTGATACGACTTCCCTGCAAGCTCCCTGAAACGCTTCTTTAACAATTCTTCCGTTTCCATCGTTTTCCCTCTCAAAGTATACTGTATCGGAAATACAGCCGCCTGTTTCACCGGATTTTCACCGTGCCGGATGCCAAACGCGCCATGAAAAGAGGTATGCCGCGTGAACATTAAAAATATCCAAAGCAGCATCCCTCTTTCATAAAAAGCAATGTCTCTTAATCCGCAATGTAGGTCGGAGCATTTTTAGGGCTCTTTCCTTTGATAACCTTATGATAATAATTGTAGGTCATGGCTTCTCTGTCGCCGAACAGCTCCGCTCCCTTTACCTCGCCCAAAAATACCGTATGGGTCGCCGTCTCCATCCTGTCAATCACGTCGCAGACAATATAGCCGCAGGAATCGGAAACCACCGGGAGATAATCCCTTACCTGATATTCCACCTCGGAAAACTTATCGTTGTCTTTGCCCGAACGGTAACCGAACGTTCCTATAATAGAAGGCGTGGAATCCTCCGCCATGATGGAAACCGCAAATTTTCCCGTCTCGTTGATGCACTTGTTTGTGTAATTGTCATGGTTGATGCTTATGGCAATCGTTGCCGGCGACGAGGTAATCTGCATGGCGCTGTTGGCCGTACAGCCTGTCGGTCTTCCGTTGTCCCATGTACTTACCACATACACACCGTAAGAAAGTTTGTGAAAAACATTTTTATTCATAACCTTAAATCCGCCTTTCTGTCTTTTTAAGCTTTTATTCGTTTACTGATTTCAGTTTACCCTTTCTGACAGGTGTTGGCAAGTGGTAATCTGTATTGTTCTCAATTTACGCCCAATACATTTCTGTTTTATCTTCCTCAAAAAATAATATCTTCTATTCCCGCCCTGCCCGACTTTGTTAAAACCCTCCCATACTATTTCTTGACACAGTATTAAATTTGTAATATTGTATTTTTAGCAACAAATATCCAATGGCATTCGCCATATGCCCATACGGACATGGCATCCGGCTTATTGCCTGCGGAAATAAGCGGAAAGCCATCAAGTCGGCCAGTAAAGCTGCAATCGGGGCGGGGAAGGTAATATGGTAAATTTCGTTATTGGACTTGAATTTTTGGGCATTTGTCTGAATGTCATAGCTTTGATTCTTCTGCTTAACGGGGAGGGAGCTAAAGAACAGAAACTGCTGCTCATCATTATGTGCGGCTCTCTGGTACAGAATGTAGGTTACTTATTGGAACTGACTGCATCTACCGTGGAGGCTGCCATGACGGCGGTGACTGTGGAAAATGTGGGATCCGCATTTTTGGCGCTGTGTTATTGCTGGTTTATTTATATCTACTGCTATATTACTCCGCCGAAAACGTTTTTGAGGATTCTCTTTGCAATCAGTTTTTTCACCCTTCCGTCGGTATTTTTTAACTGGCATGGCCTTTTCTACCAGGACGTCCAATGGCTGGCGGACGCAAACGGTTTTTATCATGTCAGCATTACCTATGGGCCGTTGTATGTGGTCTTTTTGTTCAGTCGCATTATCATTCCCTATATCCTTTGCATCTATACGCTGCTGCGCGCTATCCGCGAACGCTCGGACCAGCAGGTTAACCGGCAGTATCGGACGATTCTCGCAATCTCCACCCTGCCCGCTTTTATGCTGATGGCTTATATCTTTAAGATTGTAAAGGTATTTGATTTGACGCCCGTGACGCTTGCCATTTCCATGTCCATGGTGGTAATTGTGGTCTGGAGCCGCCGTAATTATGATTTCCGTTATCTGGCGGCGGAAAAGGTTCTGGAAAATCTGGGAGACGGCGTAATCGCGCTGGATAACCACGACCGGCTTATCAATTACAACAGAGCGGCGGCGGAAATCTTTACCCATCTGCCCGACCACAAGCTGGGAGAAAACATCCGCGTGCTGGAGGACTTCCGCGAGGAAATGCTTAACGAAGACATTCCGCAGAGTTTTTCCATCAATGGACAGCATTATGAAAGCCACAGCAAGCATATTATAGATGAAAACGGCAAGATACAGGGCTGCGTTATCCTGATTCTGGATATGACCGACATAAAAGCCTATATTAATGAAATCAAGCGCGTTCGGCGGCAGGCGGAGAAAGCCAGTATCGCCAAAAGCGAATTTCTTGCCAATATGTCCCATGAGATACGGACTCCCATGAATGCCATCATAGGTCTGAACGATATTATTATGGAAGAATGCGGGGATACCGAAATTTATGCCCACGCCAAGGATGTGCAGTCCGCGGCCAAAAATCTGCTGGCAATCATCAATGATATTCTGGATTTGTCCAAGGTGGAAGCCGGCAAAATGGAACTGATATCCGTGGATTACTACGTAAAGGTGATGGCGGAAGAAATCATAGGAATGATGGATATGGCCGCTTCCCAGAAAGGGCTTATCCTGAAATATGAATGTGACCAGACGATTCCCTGCCGTTACCGCGGCGACGACGTAAGAATCAAGCAGATTCTGGTAAATATTCTAAGCAATGCCGTGAAATTTACCGAAAAAGGATATGTGCGCGCGTATATTACCGGAAAACCCGGAAAAGACGAGAATGAAGAACTGTTGATTTTCCATGTGGAAGATACCGGCTGCGGCATTAAGCAGGAGGACCTTGACAATATCTTTGATGATTTCCGGCAGGTGGATTCCAAGCGGAACCGCAGAGTGGAGGGTACCGGACTGGGGCTTGCCATTGTGAAGCATCTGGTGGAAATAATGAAAGGCACTATTGATGTGGAAAGCACTTACGGCAAAGGAACCATGGTTACCATCACGATTCCGCAGAAAATCGTAGACCGGCGTCCCGTTTCGGAAATGCCGGAGCTTCCGCAGACATCACAGAAGGTTACCGATATGTTTACCGCTCCCGGCGTGAAAGTTCTCATTGTAGATGACAATGTGATTAACCGCAAGGTAGCCCGGGGATTTTTGAAGCATTATGCTTTTGACTTAACCGAAGCGGAAAGCGGGCCGGAGGCTATAGAGCTGGTGTTCGCCAACCGATATGATATCATCTTTATGGACCATATGATGCCCGACATGGACGGCATCGAGGCTGCGGCGATTATCCGCAGGGACTGCGGCGAAAACGGCGCCGCCCCCGTTATGGTTGCATTGACCGCCAATGCCATGGAAGGTATGCGGGAACATTTTCTTGAATGCGGATTTCAGGATTTCATCGCCAAGCCCCTTGACAGGAAGGATTTAAACCAGCTTCTGCTGCGCTGGATACCGGAAAAGTACAGACAGACCGAGGAACCGGTGGCGGAGTCAAAGCCGCTGAACCCGGCGTCTTTCCAGATTAGCGGAGTGGATATGAACGCCGCAATGCAGTATTATTCCGGCGATGAAGACGGCTTTGTTGACCTTCTGGAGCTTTACTGTCTGGATGGCAAGCGCAAGATAACGCTTCTGAACGAACTTGTGGATTCGGATATGCTGCGCTACCAGATAGAGGTGCACGGACTTAAGAGCGCGTCCGCTAATATCGGAGCCATGGATATGTCGGCAATGGCGCGCGCGCATGAAAACGCCGCCGCACAGGGCGATAAGGAATTTATCTCCGAACAGTTTTCATCGCTGTTGGCGGAATATGAGAACCTTCTGGCGAATATCGAACAGTTTCTGGAACAACGCCGGCAGGAAAACAACACAAAAGAAAAGCTTCCGGCCCTGCCGATGCAGGAGTTTAAGGAGCAGACAGCCACAGCGCTGGAAGAACTGAAACACTTCCGTTCCCAGGCGTGTGCCGAAAGGGTGGAGGCGTTGCTGCTCCATGAAATGCCGCAAGAACCCAAAGAACGCCTTTTAAAGATAAGGGAACAACTGCGGTTATACGAAGACGACTATGCAGAAGAGTTATTGAGTCAGCTTTTAAGTATACTTGAAAAGGAGGAATAACGCAAATGATGCAAACAAAAGGCAGAGCTTCTAAAAAATGTATTTTAGCAGTGGATGACGCTGCCATTGTCCTGACGCGAATTTCGGATACCCTGCGTAATGATTACGATGTGTTCACTGTCAATTCAGGGGTACGGGCTTTGAAATTTCTGGAGCAGATAAAGCCTGACCTTATTCTGCTGGATATTCAAATGGCGCAGAAAAACGGCATTGAAACGCTGCGCGAAATACGCGCCATGAAAAACCGGGCAGACATACCGGTAATTATGCTTACCGGTGTGGAGGATAAGGACTTTGTTCTGGAAAGCATTAAACTGGGAGCCTGTGATTACATATTAAAACCCTTTCACTCCAATGATTTGATTAAGAGAATCCGCCGGGTTTTTGAGCCGGAATCACAGGACCAGACAGCACTCGATAAAGAGAGGAGATTTTCAAAATGAATACCGCTATGGAAAAGGAGGAGCTTGCACAGATACTGGACCAGGCTGTGCAGGACGTGACGGAGTGTACCGCCGGCGTACGCCTGCATCAGGGGGAACAGTCGCCGGGCGAAGACCTTTGTACGGTTCAGATTACCTTTGACAGAGGTTTCCACACCAGCCTTACTCTCTGTGCCGACACGGGACTGCTGTACCGTATGGCATGCAATTCTTTCCATGAGGATTCGGTCAGTCCCGAAGACCTGGAGGAATTTACCAAAGAATATTTTAACGTACTTTGCGGGAGAATAGCCGGTTCTATGTTTCAGGCTACCAAGGTTCCGGCGCATTTTGGACCGCCTGTATTTTACCACGGACGCTATGAGCCTGAAGGACGTGAAATCCAGTTTGTGCTCACTTATTCCGACGAGCACTTTGGCGGCGCGCAATTAATTCATCATGTGCCCTCTTCCGATAAGGATGGGGCTGTTTCAGGTGAAGCCTGAGAGAAGGGAGCATATAATATGAGCAAACGAATTATGGTCGTAGACGATTCCCGGCTGGTACGGGTTCAATTAAATGACGTTCTGAATGGGACAGATTATGAAATAGCGGCATACTGCCGAAGCGGAGAGGATGCGATTGCCCAGTATGACGAGGTAAAACCCGATTTGGTTACGATGGATATCATCATGCAGGGAATGGACGGCTTAGACGCCTCTGAACGTATTTTAAAAGAGCATCCGGATGCAAAAATCATCATGGTTTCATCTCTTGCATATGACGATACTTTTGAGAGAGCCAAAGCCATTGGCGCCAAAGGCTTTGTGGATAAGCCTTTTCACAAGGAACAGCTCCTTAAGGTATTTGAAGAGGCGCTTTCTGAATCATAAGGCATAAAACGAGGAAAAATATGGATATAAAAGACGCCCTCAAAAGCATAATAAACCCCCACGAGGGGGACAGGCTTGCCCCTCTTGCCACTGTCTGGGGCGAACGGTTGGATAAAAACAGCGTACTGTCTGAATATCCCCGCCCGCAGCTAAAGAGGGAATCCTTTCTCTGCCTGAACGGCCTCTGGGATTATGCTTTCACAACGACAAAGACTCTTCCCGAAACTTTTGACGGAAAAATTCTTGTGCCTTTTTCTCCGGAATGTTCTCTTTCCGGCGTAAACAGGCAGCTTCTTCCCTCAGAGTTTCTCTGGTACCGGACTTTCCTTCCCGACTTGAAGCACATTTCCGGCAAGCGCGCCATTTTGCATTTTGGCGCGGCAGACTATCATGCCGGCATATATATCAACAGGCGGCCGGTGACCTCCCATAAGGGCGGTTACCTGCCTTTTTCTGCGGATATCACTGACTTTTTAACGGATGGCCAAAACGAGCTTCTCGTAAAGGTCAAAGACCCGTCCGACGAGGGATGCCAGCCCAGAGGAAAGCAGACCCTGCACAGAGGTGGTATCTTTTATACTGCCCAGAGCGGCATATGGCAGACGGTATGGCTTGAGTTTGTTCCTACGATTTATTTTGAAAAGCTATGGTTCGAGACCGACTATGACGCAAGGGAAGTAACCGCTCATCTTACTGTCTGCGGGAAAGATAGCCATAAAGCGCCGGTTTCTTCCATGCCTCAAAATCAGGCGAAAGAGGAACTCCCCTGTCTTTCCCTGTCCGTTATCTGCAACGGCAGTGAAATACTTCAAAAATCTCTTTCCCTTTCCGTCTCCGCTTTCGGACAGAAAGAAGAAATGCTTTCCTTTACCATACCGGAAGAGCATTTCCATCCGTGGAGCCCCGAAGCCCCTTTCCTGTATCAGGTACGGCTCTCGCTTGGCTCTGACGAGGTGCAAAGCTATTTTGCCCTGCGCCACTATTCTATCGAAAAACAGGCGGACGGCATTCCTCTGTTTTGTTTAAACCACAAACCCTGCTTTCTGATGGGCGTGCTGGACCAGGGCTACTGGCCAGACGGACTGTACACCTCGCCCTCTGACGAAGCGTTGATTTACGACATCACCGCCATGAAAGCACTGGGCTTTAATATGATGCGCAAACATATCAAGGTGGAAAGCGCCAGATGGTACTATCATTGCGACAGGCTTGGAATGATTGTCTGTCAGGACATGGTAAACGGTGGAAGCAAATACCGTATGCCGGTTATCAGCTACCTGCCCACTCTGTTTCCAAAGCTTTCCCTGAAAGACTCGCACTACGCCCTGTTTTCCAGAAAGGATGGGGCTGCGCGAAAGCAGTGGGAAAGAGAATGCGCAGAAACAATCGAACATTTGAAATTTTTCCCTTCGATTGCCGTCTGGGTGCCTTTTAACGAAGGCTGGGGTCAATTTGACGCCGCCCGCATAACGGATATCATACGGAAGAAAGACCCTTCCCGGCTGATAGACTCCGCCAGCGGATGGTATGACCAAAACTGTGGTGATTTTATCAGTGTACATAATTATTTCCGCCCCTTATCCGTTTCCGCCGGGAAATGGAAAGACCGCGCCTTTTTCCTGTCGGAATACGGCGGCTTTTCCTGCCATATCAGGAATCATTCCAGCGTGGAACGAGTATTCGGATATAAACGCTTTGACAGCCTTGCGGAGTTTTCCGCAGCTTACCGTGAATTGATAGAAAAATCCCTTCTTCCCCTTAAGGAGCAGGGGCTTTGCGGCGCCGTGTATACGCAGGTTTCCGACGTGGAGGAAGAAGTAAACGGCCTGCTTACCTATGACCGAAAAATCAACAAACTGTCCTGACTGCAATCGGGGCTGCCGCATTAAGACCGGAGTATGCAAGATGTGGTATTACAGCATTTGCTTTTCTATATCCTGCGCCTCGTTTTCTTAATGCGTCAGCCCCGATAACGCGTGGTAACAATATCTTTTTAGTCTCTGCCGCCATCCGGATAATCCTGAATCATTTCTTCCATCAGGTTCATGTCAATCATAAGCTTCCCCTCGTAAAGGCCTACCGGAATCTGTCCGTTTATCCCGTAAATCGTCGGATAGCTTTCTTTCTCAAATTCATAGACAATCACCTTCTTCTGCTGAGGGTCTATCATCCAGTATTCCTTTACGCCGGCCTCCTCATACTTGTTCAGCTTCTTGAGGCAGTCCTTGCGCTTAGTGGAAGGGGAAAGCACCTCCGCCACAAACTCCGGCGCGCCCATAATGCCCCACTTCATAATCTTCTTTTCGTCGCATAGTATCAGCACGTCCGGCTGAACCATCGTCCTGTCATCACAGTCGAGACGGACGTCCACCGGGCTCATCATGGGAATGCAGCTCCCTTTATTCTCAAAAATGAAATTGGAAATCTGTCTGTAAATCTCACCGCCGATTCTCTGATGCACAAAGGTGGGCGCGGCCATATCATAGAACACACCGTCTATGAGTTCTACCCGCTTATCGTCCGGCAGCGCATAATAGTCCTTCACCGTGTACTCTCCCTGCATCTTATGCGTTCTGTATGCGGCAGCCTCCTCCCCTACGGAGGGCAGCCCGTTTTCCCCCATGAAAAAACTCTCCAACGCCATCAGCGTGTCATAACGGGGCGAAGACGTTTCCCCGCCGAAAATCTTCTGCACCGTTCCCACAGGCACTCCGCTCATATGCGCAATCTGGGAATAAGAGTATCCCTTTTCTTTCTTTATTCTTTTCATTTCTTCTATTGTCATCGCCAGATACCCCCTTATCTGTCTTATGACTTCATTTTAACCGTTTTTCATCCGTTTGTCAACCGGATTCAACCGTTTATTATCCGTTTTGTTTCCATATTCTTACCATATATTTCCCGTTTTATGTCCGTATTGCTCCGCCCCGGGCTTTTGTTATTTATTTCCCGTGATTTATCCCGTAACGCCCATCATCTTATCCAGCCTGCGGCGAACGGAAATATACGCGGGAATCAGAAACGCGTCCGCAAACAGCCAGGCCAGAGGGCTGGCCAGACAGACCCCTGTAAACCCGAAAACCGGAACCAGTAAAAGGGCCGCCAGAGTCCTTGCCACCATCTCAAACACACCGGCCATAATCGCCAGAACGCCAAATCCCATTCCCTGTATCATAAACCGGATGATGTTCACCAGCGCAAGCGGAATATAAAAAGCGCCGTTGATTATCAGAAACTGCCTTGCCATTTCCAGAAGCCGGGTTTCCCCGGTATCCACAAAAAGCGCCGCCAGATGAGTGCCGAAAAAATACAAAAGCACAAAAGCAAGAACAGAATATCCTATTCCCAGAATCGTACAGTCCTTCAGCCCTCTTCCCAGACGCTCCAGCTTTTTTTCCCCCACATTCTGCCCGCCGTAAGTGGCCATAGTGGTTCCCATAGCGTCAAAAGGACAGCTCACGAACATACTCACCTTGCCCGCCGCCGTCACCGCGGCCACCACGGCGGAGCCCAGCGTATTCACGGCAGTCTGGAGAATAACCGAGCCGATTGCCGTAATCGAATACTGCAGCCCCATGGGAATCCCCATCCCGCAAAGGGTCCACATATGATGAGCATTGATTTTCCATTCTTCCTTTGTAATATGTAAAAGTTCAAATTTCTTTATCGTATAAATAAGGCACAAAACTCCCGAAACAAGCTGGGATACCACGGTGGCAACCGCCGCTCCCGCAACTCCCATGTCAAAAGTCAGAATGCAGAGGAAATCCAGCCCGATATTAAGCACCGAGGACAGCGTCAGAAAATACAGAGGAGTCCTGCTGTTTCCCATGGCCCGGATAATGCCGGACAGCATATTGTAGAGAAAGGTAGCCGGTATCCCCGCAAAAATAACCACAATATAGGCGTAGGATTCCGCAAAAATATCCTCCGGCGTTTTCATCCACATCAATATATTTTTGCATAAAAAAACAACCGTCACCGTTATAACCGCAGAAAAAATTGCCGCAAGCCATGTGCTGTTGGCCGCAAACTGCCGCATTCCAGAATAATCCCTTGCCCCAAACTTGTGCGCTATGGGAATGGAAAAACCGCTGCACACGCCCATACAAAATCCTACAATCATAAAATTGACAGAGCCTGTCGCCCCCACTCCCGCCAGAGCGTTAACGCCCAGAATCCGCCCCACAATCACCGTGTCCACCACGCTGTAGAACTGCTGGAACAGCGCGCCGCACAAAAGCGGAATGGAAAATCCCAGAATCAGTCCCATAGGGGAACCCACCGTCATATCCTTCGTTGCACTCTTTGACACGCTCTTTTTTTCTTCCCTGACCTTTACCTCAGCCATTTCAATCCTCCTGGCAGACCTTTCCCGTCTGCATTGCACTAAAATTTTTATAAAAACAGCCTGTGCGATTACAGTAAGTAAGAGTATAATCACACAGGCTGTAAATTACAATACTAATTTTTCAAAAATAAAATAAATTTTCAGGCGAACGGATTTTCGGACTTATAAAGCATTCCCTTCGGCTGATTAAAACCGATTTCTTCCATCGGAACGCCGATATACTTAAACACTTCATAGAGCGCTTTTCCATGATGGCCGAAAGCCACCGCGCCGTGATGAGGATAATTCCCCTCAATCAGTACATGACGGTAGAATCTTCCCATCTCAGGGATTGCAAATACGCCGATGCCGCCAAACGACTTTGTCGCCACGGGAAGAACCTCACCCTGGGCAATGTAGGCGCACAGTTTATTGTCCGCCGTTGACTGAATCCGGTAGAATGTGATATCGCCGGGAACAATGTCGCCTTCCAGCGTGCCGTTGGTAACCTCTACCGGCAGAGACCTTGCCATAATCATCTGATTCTTCATGCTACAGAATGCCAGCTTCTTTGAACAGGTGTTGCCGCAGTGGAATCCCATGAAAGTATCCTTGTGGGTGTAATCAAATTTGCCTCTGATGGATTCCTCGTACATATCGGCGGGAACCGTGTTGTTGATGTCAAGCAGCGTAACCACATCGTCGCTCACAGCCGTGCCGATAAACTCGCTTAAGCAGCCGTAAATATCCACCTCGCAGGAAACGGGGATTCCCATTCCGGCCAGACGGCTGTTCACATAGCAGGGAACAAATCCAAACTGCGTCTGGAACGCGGGCCAGCATTTTCCGGCAATGGCAACATACTCACGGTATCCCTTATGCGCCTCCACCCAGTCAAGAAGTGTCAGCTCATACTGCGCCAGCTTGCTTAAAATTTCAGGCTTCTGGTTGCCCTCGCCAAGTTCCTCTTCCATTTCCTTTACCTTGGCCGGAATCCTCTCGTCGCCCTCATGCTTATTGAATGCCTCAAACAAGTCCAGCTCGGAATTTTCTTCAATTTCCACTCCCAGATTGTAAAGCTGCTTGATAGGCGCGTTGCAGGCAAGGAAATTGAGGGGTCTGGGGCCGAAGCTGATAATCTTAAGACTCTTAAGTCCCACGATTGCCCTTGCGACGGGCACAAATTCATTAATCATATCCGCGCATTCTTCCGCGGTGCCTACGGGGTACTCGGGAATATAGGCTCTCACATTGCGGAGTTTTAAGTTGTAGCTTGCGTTCAGCATACCGCAGTAAGCGTCGCCTCTGCCGCCTACCAAATCATTCTGGCTTTCCTCGGAAGCCGCAATAAACATGGACGGTCCGTCAAAATGCTTTGCCAGAAGAGTTTCGGAGATTTCGGGGCCGAAGTTGCCAAGGTATACGCAAAGGGCGTTACAGCCGGCTTTTTTGATATCCTCAAGAGCCTGAACCATGTGGATTTCGCTTTCCACAATGCAGACCGGACATTCATAAATGTCTGCTGCATCATATTTGGCTTTATATGCCTCTACCAGGGCTTTCCTTCTGTTGACGGACAGAGATTCCGGGAAACAGTCGCGGCTCACCGCTACGATTCCGATTTTTACTTTGGGTAAATTGTTCATTTTCATTATCCTCCTATTTGAAGTTCCGCTTCGGCTCCTCGGTACACCTGGTCTAAATCAATTTCCGGTCACTTTTTGTGCCCGTAAATCGATTTGTGCACTGGATGAGCCTTCGCTGTTTTCAAGTTCCGCTCCGGCTCCTTCAGTGCACCTGGTCTAAATCAATTTCCGGTCACTTTGTGCCCGTAAATCGATTTGTGTACTGGATGAGCCTTCGCTGTTTTTTAGTTTTGCTTACTCGTTCACGCAGAGATTTTTTCCGGTAAGTCCCATGGGGCTTCCCTCCGGAAGCCCTCCCTCCGGGTGTCCTAAAAGCCATTTGTTTTTGGCTGTCAGATGCCCGTCCTCGCCGCCTGCATGCTCCTTATCCAAAGGCAGATTGGTTCCCTTAGGAAGCACAATCGTCACCTTGAAGCCGGCGTCGCCCACTCCGCAGGGGGCATAGTGAAGGGTGGTGGCGTAGATTTCCACTGCCGTTCCCTTTGGCAGAAGAAATGCTTCCGCCAGAGCGGTATCATAGGTAAAGTCATCCGTAATGTCCTGCTGGCTCCCCAGAATTAAAATGGCGTCCGTTGCGGCCACGTTAATTTCGGAATTTCTGTGGTATTCCAGCGCGTTCAGCATGGAATTATGGCCGTTGCAGTAACCGACCTGAATGGGCAGCTCCCCGTATGTCTTTTCGGTAAGTTCCTTCATCACCGGAAGCGCTTCTAAGGGCTCGAACCCGGGTACATACGCCACGTCGTCAGGCAGAGGCGTTTCCTCCTCCATGACTTTCACAAGGCCGGAAAAGTCGATGTCTTTCACAACCTTTCCGTATTTTTTGAAACGCTCGTCCGTTACATCGTAAATCTTCATATCTTTTTCCTTTCTCTCTGTAAATATTTCCGCAGACTCTCTTCACTGCATTGAAAGTCCGCCGTTTTTCAGTTCCGCAAAATATCAAACAAAGGTCTGCAGGCAGGGTAAATTTCCTTGAACTTCCGGTATCTTTCTTCGTATTTTGCAACAAGCTCCGGCTCCGGTTCCACGGTGTCAACGATTCTGACGATTTTTTCCGCAGCCGCCTCCACGCTTTCATATTCCCCGCAGGCTACCGCCGCCAGCATGGCTCCGCCAAGGGCCGGCCCTTCCTCGCTTTCAATCACGTCCACCTTTAAATTCAGTATATTCGCAATCATCCTTTTCCACAAAGGACTCTTTGCGCCGCCGCCGCAGATTTTGGTTCTCTCCAGATGAATGCCCAGGGACTTCGCCACCTCCAGAGAATCCCGGAGGGCAAAGGCAACGCCCTCAAGCACTGCCTGGGTCATATCCGCTCTGGTAGTGTCCATTGTCATACCGATAAAAGTTCCCCTTGCGTTGGGGTTATTGTGCGGGGAACGCTCGCCCATCAGATAAGGGAGAAAATACACGTGGTTTTCGCCCAGCTTCTGAATCTCCTTTTGCTCCCCGGCATAGTTTTCCGTTCCGATAATATCCTCCATCCACCACTTGTTGCAGGAAGCCGCGCTTAACATACACCCCATCAGGTGGTAGTTTCCGTCCGCATGCGCAAAAGCATGGAGGGCGTTGAATTTGTCCACGCCGAATTTTTTCGAGGAAATGAAAATCGTACCGCTGGTTCCCAGAGAAATATTGCACATTCCCTCGCCGACGGTTCCGGTTCCCACCGCCGCCGCCGCATTATCCCCGGCGCCCGCCGCTACCTTAACGGAGGGAGAAATGCCAAGCTGCTGCGCGATGTCCTCCTTCACCGTTCCCACACATTCGTAGCTTTCAAAAAGCTTCGGCAGCATTTCCACGCTGATTCCGCAGATATCGCACATTTCACCGGACCACCTGCGGTTCTTCACATCCAGAAGCAGCATTCCCGAAGCGTCCGACACGTCCGTACAGTGTACGCCGGTCAGCTTATAGGCAATGTAATCCTTGGGAAGCATGATTTTGGAAATCCTCGCAAAATTTTCCGGCTCTTTATTTTTTACCCATAAAATCTTGGGAGCGGTGAAGCCGGTAAAGGAAATATTTGCCGTATATTCGGAGAGCTTTTCCTTCCCAATCACATTGTTCAGATAATCGCATTCCTCAAAAGTTCTCCCGTCATTCCACAAAATGGCGGGACGTATCACATTGTCATCCTTATCCAGAATCACAAGCCCGTGCATCTGCCCGCCAAAGCTGATTCCCTTAACCTCACTCTTATCCACATCGGCCGTCAGCTCCTTAATTCCCTCCATGGTCTGGGTAAACCAGTCCTCGGGATTTTGCTGCGACCATCCCGGATTCGGGTAAAAAATCGGGTACTCTCTGGAAACGATTTTCCGGATTTTTCCCTCTCCGTCCATCAGCAGCAGCTTTACCGCACTGGTCCCAAGGTCAACACCTACATACAGCATAACAAAACCTCCCTTTCCGCTTTTCAATTCTCTGCTACTCTTCCGTAAAATAACACAGATTTTCACCTGTGATAATTTCAAGCTTGGAATAGAACTTCTTTTTTTCATTGGAAATCCCGTAACACATTTCTTCGAACAAAAGCTTGATTCCCAGATACGCCTGCCTGCTCAAATCCTGATACACCACCGCGTCAATCACCGAATCCCGAATGTCCTTTTTGATTTCCTCAAATAAATCAAAGCCCACCAGTCTGATATCACACCTGCCGCAGCCCCGAAGCGCCCTCGCCATGAGGTCAAGACGGTAAGTCAAATCAAAAATACCGCGCAGCTTTGGCTCCTTCTGCACACAGGAAGTAACCGCCCTGAAAATCTCCTCATCCTCCACCAGCTCAAAGGCAGCGGGAAGCACCTGACAGTCCGGGAAGTCCTTTATTTTATCCAGAAAACCGTTCAATCTGTCATGGATATCCTGATTGCTCCGGTATTCCGTGGTTACCGGCACAAAAATCTTTTTGGTTTCGGCGCCTTTGCCCGCCCCGGCTGCCCCTCCTGAAATCATCTTGCCAAGCAGCTCCGCCGCAAGCCGGCCGCTCCTGTAATAGTCCACGCCCACATAATAATTTTCGCCGCCTTTTTTGCTGTCCCGGCTCAGAAGAACCACCTGACAATCTTCCTCCGCAAGTCTTTGCAGAATCTTCTCCGTCACTTCCTTATCATCGGAAGACGCAAGCAGAAAACTCCCCACTCCCTTAGCCAGCATATCTTCCACTTCCTGAAGCTGCCGCCAGGGCTCCTCCAATAAAGCCTCCGCAATTAAAACATGCAGGCCGTCGTCTCCAAATTCCTTAACCGCCTCGCTGATTCCCTTTCTCACCTCCGGAGAAAAGTAGTTGGCGCTCCGGGACTGAAATCCCACATATCCGATGGTATACTGTCTGTTCAAAGCAAGATTTCTGGCGTTTTTATTCTGTACATAATGATACTTTTCCAGAGCCGCAATCACCGTGGCTTTTGTTTTCTCGCTGACATTTCCCTTGTTCTTTAAAACCTTGTAAATCGTTGTTCTGGAAATGCCGATTTCCGCGGCAATTGCTTCCAGTGTCATCCGTGCTGCCGTCTCCATACAGGCGCTCTCTTTCTCAAAGTTTACACGTGTTAACTTTATGATAACACCACCGGTTTCTATTGTCAATTTGGACTTATATACATGATTCCGCTTCTGTTTTTATGCAATATGTACAACTGGCAACTTTTAAGGGCAACGCCCGCCCCGGCAGGGACGCCGGAGAAAGCGTAATCGCACCCGCCCTCCCGCTCATTTCCCATCCGGTATCCCCGGAGCATATTTTATAAAAAAGTCCTCCGCCTTCTTTTCATCAAGCAAAAACCGCTTCTGCAGTTTCGCGACAATCCTTTCTTTGCCAAATCCCTCCTCCAGGTAATCCAGCACAAACGCCTCTATTCCGCGTTCCAGCCCTTCTTTTCGCAAGTCCTCTCCCCACTCTTCCATCGCCCTGCACATATCTACCCTTTCTCCTTCCTGCCGGTAATTCCTTTTTTGCTCTATGAAATCGGATTTGTTTATCATAACGCTGATAACGTCAAAGGTGTCCTCGTCCATCTCCCGCATCCGCCGTTCATTTTCCTCGCAGTACTTCCGAAGCTCCTCCTTGCTTTCCCTCCGCTTCAAAAAACCTATAAGCTCTCTTATACCTGTCTGAAAATTCTTTTCTTCCAGGTCTTTCGCCGTCACAAGATTTATGTGGTAATCCGAAATATACTGTTTGAAAATTTCGTTCTTCTTCCCAAAGTCTAACATATCGTGCAAATTTCTGCAACCGTCATATTCGTCCTCGCCGTGGTAGAATACTATTGTAATCACAGGGCTCAATCTGTCTTCCTTCCGCATACCTGACAAAAATTCCGCTGCGGCGCCATTTCCCATCTCATTCTTTCTCTCACGCGCTTTACGGTAATCCTCCTTTATCCTTTTAAGCTGCTTTTTATATTCCAGAACATCATATTCCATACAGCGAAAGGGCATGGCATAGTGGACCATATCCTGATTTTCCACGCCTATCAGAATATAGCTCCCTTCCCTGCAGACCTTTTTCAGGATATCCCTGCTCTTTGCCGCTTTCGAATAGACAGTCGGGCCTTCCTCAATCTCCTTTGCCGATATCACCTGTCCTCCCCCATACAGACTCCCGTTAATGAAGTCGGCAAACCGCTCCGGCTTCTCCAGATAGTCGCAGATAACGTTATTCCCATATCTTCTCCTGACTGCATAATTTAATCTTATTGGAAATACCGGCGAACCAGCCCGGCAGAAATGCCCTTTGAATATCCCTTTAAAGTTCAGGGATATGATAGAATTTCCAATGTGTTTTCTGATAAAATCAGAATAACAGAATCTGATGAGAAATCAAGAAAGAAACCGGTAAAAAATTATTATAAAAGTATAAACTGCTGCCGGCGCGCCGCTG
>CAJTMZ010000071.1 GCA_910577445.1 uncultured Lachnospiraceae bacterium
TTGGCAGTATTCATTTCACCGAAATCTGAAAATTGATTTCCGTGTAAGTAAGGATAAAAGTGAACAGATAACCTGAATGAGGAGGAAAATGAACAGGGTTCTGATTATAGATGATGAAATTCTGACAATCAAATATTTAAAGAGCCTGCGTTCCTGGGAAAAATTCGACTGCGGGGAGATTTTCCATGCGGTTACCGCTGCGGGCGCTCTGGATATCTTTCAGCGGGAAAGGCCCCGGATTGTGTTTGTGGACGTGAGGATGCCCGGGACGGACGGGCTGGTATTAAGCCAGAAGCTCCTTGCGGAAAATCCGGATGTCAGCATTGTGATTATGACGGCTTATCAGGAATTTGACTATGTGAAGGAAGCCATGCAGATGGGAATTTTGTATTTTCTGGTGAAGCATGAAATTACGGAAGATACGCTTGGCGGAGTCCTGCGGAAAATAACGGACGGTTTCCAATCCCAAAAGCGGTACGAGCAGATAATGGGGAACGACTGGCTGCGCAGGGCATGGGACGGGGAGAAAGCAGAGAGCGCCATGCGTCTTAAGGGAAAGAACCGATGCTTTCTGCTGATGGCGGTGCTCTGCGGTCTTGCGGTGTTTGCCGGAGACAAGGAGGCTGTTTATTTAAAGGAAGAGAGAATCAGGGAATTAGATTTTCCCGGAATTTGGGTGAGGGCTTTTTCCCGGCAGGGTTTTTATACTTATGTGATGATATGCGAGTATGAAAAGCCGGTTTCCGAAATGGAAAACTACAGTCTGCTTGGTGATTTCACAGGGCGGCTGGGGGAAAGGTGCCGGGAGGATGGCGGCCTTGCGCCCGTATTTTTCCTCTCTTCGGACCATGAGGATTATACCGGCCTGCAAAAGGTAAGCCAGGTTATGAAGCGTTACTGTGACTGTATTTTGGTTTCCCGGGAAAGCGTAATTCGGGAGGATGCGTTTTCCGATTATGAAAGGCTTTTTCCGGGAGAGTTTGAACCCGGGAAAAAGCCAAAGGAGTGGGGCAGAGAGGATATAGCCCTTATGCTTTCCCAAATAAAAAGCGGGAACCGATACATGAAGGAAAAGGATTTAACACATATCCGGCAGTATCTTTTTACGGGGAACCAGCTTCCCTTTTTAAGGAAAGAGGAGAAGGAAACGCCCATAGTAAGTCTGGAGCAGCTATTGAGGGCCGTTCTGCGTTATTATGAGCGGCAGGAAGAAGGAAAAGGGGCGGGAAACAGAATCGTTAGGCAGGCGATTGCCTACATTCACAGTCATTATGCCGAAGATATTTCCAGTCCGGTGATAGCGGAGAGCCTGCAGGTCAGCGACGGCTATCTGCGCCTCCTTTTTAAGAGGGAGACGGACTGTACGGTAAAGGACTATATTCTGAACTACCGGCTGGAGAAGGCGAGGGGCCTGCTCCTTCAAAATAAGAAAAAGATTTATGAGATTGCCGAAGAATGCGGATTTGTCAGCAGTCAGCATTTCAGCAGAGTATTCCGTCAGGCGACGGGAATCGCGCCGGGGGAGTTTAAACAGCGGGATAAAGGAGCGGATATTGATGCGGAGATTTACCGGTTTTAGACAGTCTATAGGAATGCGGTTTATGGCCGTCACGTTTGTCGTTATTTCCGCTTTGGTTGCCATCAGCTCTCTGTTTTCCGCCTGGTATATGGTGAGGGCCACGGAAAAAAAGCTGCTGGAGGATTACCGGGTAACGCTGAATTTTACCACCGGCCAGATAGAGGACTATGCGGATGAAATCACCCGGTACTGCGCGCTGGTGGCGGCGGACGGTAATATCCAAAAGCTTCTTGTGGAGTCTGACAGTTTTTCCGAGCTTAAAAAAGTAAAGTGTTCTGTGGAAGTTTATGAAAATTTAAGATATTACGAACTTCTTCGGGAAGACTGCATCAATATTGAGCTTTATCTGTATAACGGAAACATTTTTACCAGCGATTCTTCCAATAAAAATACCCTGCATTCCACCGGAGATACCTCATGGTTTGACAACGCGCTTGAAAGCGGGGCGGCAAAGGTTTTTTCACAGGCCCATGAGCTCAGGTGCAAAAGTATTTATTATGATAATGCGGTCACGTACATTTGCGATATGTCAAACTATAATACCAATCAGGAAAAGATAGGCAAGATTTTTCTGCATCTGAAACCGGAGGCGTTTCACAATCTGCTTTATAAGATGGATATAGATAATTTCTGGTGCGGCATTCTTAATTCCCAAAATGATATTCTGGCGCAGTCGGGAGAAAGGAACGAAGACGTGGAAAGCTGGCTGTGTCAGACAGGGATGTCTGCGTCTTTTTCCGGTACGGAAAAGGGGAGCAAAGGGTGGATTCTCTATAACAACGGATTGAAGTGCGGCCTTCGGCTGGTGATGTATATCCCGGATACACGGCTTCAGGGGGAAGTGAAAAATATTTTTCTGTTTTTCTTTCTGCTTTATATTTCCTGTGTGCTTGCCTCTTTGGTGGTGATGATACCCGTTGCAAGGAGATTCAGCAATCCCATCAGGGCATTGAGCAACGCCGCGTGGCAGATTTCCGAGGGAAGGCTGGACGTTCACATAAAGACGGAAAACCAGGACGAAATCGGAATGCTTACGGAGGTCTTTAACCAGATGGCGCTGAGCCTCGAACGCCAGATGCGTGATTTGCAGAAGGCGGAAAGGGAGCGGGCGGATTTGCAGATGAGTATTCTCATGGCACAGATTAATCCCCACTTTATTTATAATACCTTGAATTCCGCTATCTATCTTTCCAGAACAGGGGAGAGCGAAAAGGCGGAACGGCTGCTTACGCTGTTTATCAGCCTGCTGCAGAATAATATGAAATCAGGCATTGACGGTATAATCACCACATTAGGTGAGGAGGTGCGGGACGTCCTCGAATATATTGAACTGCAGCAGATAAGGTATCCTGACAGGTTTTCCTTTATTTTAAACGGGGACGAGTCGCTGTATCATTACGCGGTGCCCAGGCTTTTTCTTCAGCCTTTGATTGAAAACGCCTTAAATCACGGCGTTTTGCCAGGGGAATCAGGAGAAATAGAACTTACCGTCGGCAGTAAGGAGGGGGGGCTTGTTTTCCGGCTCAGGGACGACGGCGGGGGAATGAGTGAGGAAAAGGCAAAGAGCCTTCTGAAGTGGAAGGATAACAGCGGAAAGGACGGGGGCAGGAGAAGAAGCGCGTCCAAAATTCATTCCATCAGTATTGAAAATATCTGCCAGCGGCTGGAGCTTTTATATAAGGAAGAATATCGTTTTGAGATAAAAAGCGGCGTCGGGGAGGGGACGGAAATTCTGATAAGCTTTCCCACAGAATACAGGTGACAGGAAAACAAAAACCGGCCCCTGCCATAGGAAAAAGATGCTGATAAAAAGAGAAAAGAGAGAAAAGAAAGAAGGAAGGAAAGTATGAAAAAAACAATCAAAGTGGAAACAAAAAAGAAATGCTGGTCCCTTGTGGAGGATATTACCTACGCGACGGTTCCCTCATGGTACGGGAGCACCTACCGGGGCATGAAATGCAGTATCTGCATGCCCAAGGTAAGGGAGAGCGGCGTAAGGTATCCTCTTCTTGTATGGTTCTGCGGGGGAGCCTTTAAGGTAATGGATAAGGACGTCTGGTGGCCCCAGTGGATGGAATTTGCAAGAGAGGGCTGCGTGGTTGCCAGCGTGGAGTACCGCACCAGCAACGAAGCGGTATTTCCGGCAGCCCTTACGGATGCAAAAGCAGCCATAAGATACCTGAAATCGAATGCGGAAGCCTACGGGATTGATGCAGACAAAGTCTTCGTGGCGGGAGAATCCGCCGGCGGCGCGCTGGCAAGCCTTGTGGGAGTAACCGGCGATAGCTATAATACCGGCGAATACCTTACCTGTGACAGCAGGGTGCGCGGCGTGATTGATTTTTACGGGCTTGTTGATATGACGGGACCTGTGGCGGGCGGGACCCAGAATATGACTTTTGGAGCAAACGAACAGTTTATCGGCGTGGAGGGCGATGGGGAGGCGCTGAAAAGAGAAGCCAGCGCTGTGTGCCATATCTCAGCAGATACGCCGCCGTTTCTCATTTTTCACGGGGATAAGGACGACTTGCTGCCTGCCGCTCAGAGCGATTTGCTGTATGAGAAGCTCTGCGAAGCCGGGGTAAGGGCGGATTATTATATTCTGGAGCAGGAAGGACATGGGGCCGATGCCTTTTACCAGAAAGAAATTCTGGATATTGTGAGGGCGTTTATGGATTCCGTATCCGAAAAGGAGTCATAAATGGCGGCGGATAAGAAAACCTATCTGGAAGATTTTGCCAGGAAGCTGCAGAAGGTGTGGCCGGATAACGAAAGCGTAACGGTGGCGTGCCACGGCCACAGCATACCATGCGGCTATACGGCGGAAAATATCACCCGTCCCTTTGACGCCTATCCCCATCTGTTCCACGCGGGGCTCTCGGAGCGGTTTCCCCATTCCGTTATCAATGTGATTGTGACGGCGAAAGGCGGAGAAAATTCCGTCTCGGGAGCAAGGCGTTTTGAGAGGGACGTTTTGTCCCACCGCCCGTATCTTGTGACCTTTGATTACGGAAGAAACGATATGTTCCTGACCGCCGCACAGATGCGCGGCGCATGGCGGGATATGACGGAAAAAGCGCTGGAAGCCGGATGCAAAGTGCTTCTGCTTACCCCGGCTCCGGACAGCGGAGCGGTTTATTATGAGGAAAATGAAAGGCTTTTGACGGACATGGAGATGTCGGAAATCATCCATGAGACAGCGGAGCGGTTCTCGGTGGGGCTTGCCAACGTCCATGAAACCTTTGAGAGGCTGTTTGCACAGGGACATACAAGGAGCGAGTACGCGGCCAGCGTAAACCATCCGGGCAGACGGGGGCATGAGACGATAGCGGATTGTATGCTGGAGTGGGTTCCCTATGTGTGAGATGGCAAAACTTTAAAGTACAAAAATCAGTCTTCCGGACGGCATACGGCAGTTTAAAACCGATTTCCGCGGGACGGCCTTTACATTGCAGTGGCGCTTTGCTATAATAAAGCGCAAACAGATTGAACGCAAGCTGTATCAGCAGCCGCCGTTGATAAATAATCAGAAAAATAACTGATTAGTGAAGGTGCAGAGCCGGCATAAAGTAAGGTTCTGCACCTTGCTTTTTGAGGAGGACTTTTTATGAAAAACAACCGTTTGGAGGCGGCGGAAAAATTTGCCGCATATGTGAAAAATTATAATGTGGGGGACGAGAAGATTCGTCTTAAAATAGAGCATACCTATAAGGTTGCGGATTTGTGCGGGAAAATAGCGCAGTCCCTGCAGCTTTCGGAAGAACAGGCGGACAGGGCCTGGCTTATCGGACTTTTGCATGATATCGGGCGCTTTGAACAGCTCCGCCGGTTCGGCACCTTTATAGACTCGGAATCCATCGACCACGCGGCTTTCGGAGCGGATTTGCTTTTTCGGGACGGCCTGATACGGGAATTTGTGCCGGACGGCTCTGAAAATCTTCTGCTGGAAAGGGCCATCCGCACCCACAGCGCGTTTCGGCTGCCGGAGGATTTTGACAGGGAAACCCTTATGTTCTGCAACATCATAAGGGACGCCGACAAAATCGATATCATGCGGGTAAACGTGGAGAGTCCTCTGGAGGAAATTTACAATGTTTCCACGGATAAGCTCAAAAGCGGCGAAATCTCGGAAAAGGTTCTGGAGAGCTTTTTCGAGGAGCATGCAACTTTGCGGGATTATAAAAAGACCGCCGTAGATTATATTGCCGGGCATATTTCCCTGGTATATGAGCTGGTTTATCCTTACAGCGTCAGGGAGGCGCACCGTCAGGGATTTTTGTATAAAATGATGGATTTTCAGTCGGACAATCCCCGTACCGGAGAGCAGTTCCGGATAATCAGGGAAAGGGTGACGGACTATCTGGATAAAAAGATGAGACAGGTGTGAGAGCCGCGCCGGGAAACGGTGTTAAAAATTATGGCCTCTTTTTTAAAAAAATTTTCTGCTTTATAATTGGGAAAAAGAAAAATGAAAAGGGAAAGGCGGAGAAAATGAAGCGGGTGGAAAAGGAGTTTATGGAGGGCTGGCGGTTTGCGCTTACCAATGCCGGAAAAACGAAGGAGGATGAACCGGACTTTGGCCCTCCTGTGGATTCCGCTTTCAGGGCGGTTGCGCTCCCCCATGACTGGGCGGTCTTGGCGCAGATAAAGGAGAATGCAAAGCGGGGCGCGGACCAGGGGTATTTTGACCGGTGGGGAACCGGCTGGTACAAAAAGACCTTTGAGCTGGCGCAAGTCAGGGAAAATACACGTTACTTTCTGGATTTCGGAGGCGTTTTCGAGGACAGTACCGTCTGGGTAAACGGAAAAGAAGCCGGCGGATGCCGTTACGGATACAGGCCGTTTCGGCTGGATATCACAGAGGCGCTGCTTTGCGGGAAAAACGAGATTCTGGTAAAGGCGGACAATACGGCAAGCCCTGCCGACCGCTGGTACAGCGGCTGCGGCATTTACCGCACGGTGAAGTGGATAGAGGTAAATGAAAGGCATCTGGATAAGAATGACGTGACGGTAAAGACGGAAATTACAAAAAACGGGGCGCTTGTGCGCGTAAGGGTACAGACGAAAGGAGAGGTGGAAGCGGCGCTCGCGCCGGCGGACGCCCGGGAGAAAAAGGAAAGCTTCTGCGCCAGGGCGGCGGGGAGGGGCGGAGAATGGCTTGTCATACCGGTGGAAAATCCCCGTCTCTGGTCGGCGGAGGAGCCTTTTCTCTATGAGCTGACCCTTTCCCTGATGGAGAAAAACGGGACGGCAGATGAAATTTCTTTCAAAATCGGCATACGCAAAGCGGAGTTTCTTTCGGGCAGAGGGCTGTTTATCAACGGAAAGGAAACGCTTTTAAAGGGTGTCTGCCTTCATCAGGATATGGGATGCCGGGGCACCGCGGCAAGGAAAGAGCTGTGGAGGAGGCGGCTTTTGGATTTAAAGGAAATGGGCTGTAACGCTATCAGGGCGGCCCACCACATGCACTCGGAGGAGTTCATGGATTTGTGCGACGAGCTGGGTTTTTATGTCTATGAGGAATGCTTTGACAAATGGACGGGAGGGCTTTACGGAAGGTATTTTGAAGATGACTGGCAGAAGGACGTAAAAGCCATGGTAGACAGAGATAAGAACCGTCCAAGCGTGATTATCTGGGGCGTGGGAAACGAGGTGGAAAACCAGGGGCAGCCCTCCATGCTGGCTATTTTGCAGAAGCTGACGGACTATGTTCATTCTCTGGACGGGAGCCGTCCCGTCACTTACGCCATGAATCCCCATTTCAAACGGGAAAGCAATGTGGATGTCAGGGCGGTTTTGGATATCCAGCAGTTTGTGGACGAGGTTTCTGACACGGAAATTACGGATAATGCCGAGCGGGTGGAGCGGATTTGCCGAATCGGGCGGATTGTGGATATCATTTCCTGCAACTATCAGGAGCAGTGGTATCCCATGATACATGAGGCCATGCCGGACAAGCTGATTCTGGGAACGGAAATTTACCAGTACTTTTGCGGCCATCCGGAGCAGATGCAGAACTATACGGAAGAAAACCCTTCCCTTGTGCCGCTTCGTTATCCCTGGTGCATCGGCGGCATGATTTGGACGGGGATTGACTATCTGGGAGAGTCCATGGGCTATCCTTCCAAAGGCTGGAGCGGCGCGGTGATTCGCACCAACGGCGAGCGTCGGGCCAATTATTATACCCTGCAAAGCTACTGGAAAAAAGAGCCAATGGTGCATTTTGCGGTAATGGATGCTTCCTTTGGGGATGAGATGGTAAAGGAACACTGGGACGCCCCCATGTTCATGGCGCATTGGGATTTCCCACAACTCAGGCGGGGGGTGATTTTCTACAGGATTGCCACCAACTGCGAGGAAGCGGCGCTTTTCTTAAACGGAAAGCGGCTGTATGTGAAAAGACCAAAGGATTTTCCGGACGGGATAATTACCGGATATCTTCCCTGGCAGCCCGGCGAGGTAAAGGCGGTGGGATATTGCGGCGGAAAAGAGGCGGCGTGCCATGTGGTGAAAACGCCGGGAAAGGCACAGCGGCTGATTTTCACGCTTCCCGGGAAGGAGGAAGAGGCGGCTGTGTCCGCGGCTTTTGGTACTTTCCCGGCTAAAGCCGGGGAGGAGTTTCTTCTGACGGTTCGGGCGGTGGATAAACAGGGCGTAATCAATTTGCGGACCCGGGCGGATATTTCCTTTGAAGCGGAAGGAGACGGGGAAATCATCGCCGTGGATAACGGAGATTTGACGGACCACACTCCGTATCAGAGCAGGCGGAAAACGCTGTACCGGGGAGCGGCCAGCGTAATGCTCCGCTTAAAAAGCGGCGCCGGTAAGAGAAATAGAGACGAAGAATGCTGCAAAGAGTCAGGCCAAATGGCAGTAAAGGTGCGGGCTATGGCGGAAGGGTTAGAGGGAGCGGAGATTGTTCTGCGGTTTTGCAATCCTTAGGCAGGTGTCAAAATTTTAGAACATTGACAGCGCCGCTTTAAACGCCCCCCACAGGCAAACCGATGTGAATAAGCCGGTTTTGCGGGCGTTTTAACAGAATTGGGAAAAAGACATCGTTTACATGAACCATGTGTAAATAATGTCTTTTTTATTGTCCCGGCACCGGATATATACCGGATAAATTTTGATTTTAAGGCCGGACGGTGCAATAATTTTAAACACTTTACCTAAAAAGGCAGATGGATTTACACTTGAACTGTACAAAACAACAGGAAAGGGCGGGGCATGGAAGAATGGAAATAAAAAGTGCAAAAATAAAGTCCGGGCGGACGTTCCGGAAGATGAAGCCGGATAATGCAAAGTCAAAAGTAAAGAAGAAAGGCGGAGGAAAGGAGTACTGGAAAAATAACTGGCAGCTTTACGTGCTGGTGCTGCCGGCGGTGATTTACTTTTTCGTATTCAATTATCTGCCGCTTTACGGAATCCAGATTGCCTTTAAGGATTACAAGGCCGTAAGCGGAATTGCGGGCAGCGCCTGGGTGGGGCTGAAACATTTTAAAGAGTTTTTTAACGCCTACTATTTTAAGAGGCTGTTATCCAATACTTTTTTGCTGAACATCTACTATCTGTTATGGAGCTTTCCGGTGCCTGTTTTTCTGGCAATCCTTTTGAACCAGCTCCGGGGGCCGAAAAAGAAACGTTTTATACAGACCACGATTTATGTGCCTTACTTTATTTCAACGGTGGTTCTGGCAGGAATGCTTTACATATTTTTATCGCCTACAAGCGGAATCTTCAATATTATCCGCGAGGCCATGGGGCTGCAGGCAATCGACTATATGTCTGACGCCGGGGCGTTCAGAAGCATTTATATTATTTCGGGAATCTGGCAGGCGGCCGGGTACGGAACGATTCTCTACATTGCAACGCTTACCGGGATTGACCAGTCTTTATATGAAGCGGCTGAAATCGATGGCGCAAGCATCTGGCAGAAGATACGCTACATTGATTTGCCGAGTCTGGTTCCCACGATTATGATGGTGTTTATCTTAGACTGCGGCAAGCTCCTTTCCAGCGATACCAACAAGGCGCTGGTGATGCAGACGGCGGGCAATATACCCACTTCCGATATCATAGGGGTTTACGTCTATAACGTGGGTCTGGGAACCGGGCAGTTTTCCTATACGGCGGCGATTGGGCTTTTCATTAACCTGATTAACTTTGTGATGATTATTGGGGTAAACCGTATCTCTAAAAAAACCACGGATGTGGGACTGTTTTAAGGAGGTGAGAGAGCATGAATAAAAAAGAAATCAGTTTGTCCAACCGGGCGTTCCATATATTCAACACCATTGTGTGGGCTGTGGTGATGTTCCTTATCCTATATCCCCTGTACCTGGTGGTTATCGCATCGGTTTCCGACCCGGACGCGATTGTAAAGGGAGAGGTTATCTGGCATCCGGTGAATTTTTCCCTTGTGGGGTATAAGGCGGTTTTTAAAAACAGCGAGCTGCTCCGGTCCTATGGAAATTCCATAGTGTACACTTTCTTAAGCGTCGTTATCAGTATCGGAGTAACGCTTTCGGCGGCGTATACGCTGTCAAGGCCGAAATTCAAAGGAAAAGCGGCGATTAATTTATTTTTCGTCTTTACCATGTTTTTTAACGGCGGTCTGATACCTACCTTTCTGGTAATGCGGGATATCCATCTGTACAATTCGCCGCTGGTGATGATTTTGATGGGGTGCGTCAGCGTCTGGAACCTGATGGTGGCGAGGACTTATATCCAGTCCAGTATCCCGCACGAGCTTTACGAGGCGGCTATGCTTGACGGGGCAAGCCATTTCCAATACTTTTTCAAAATAGTGCTGCCTCTTTGCAAAACCATTGTGGCGGTGCTGGCGGTGTACTACGGGGTGGCAAAATGGAACGATTACTTCACCGGGTTAGTGTATCTGCGGGACAGGAACCTTCTTCCCTTGCAGACCATTCTCCGGGAAATCCTGGCGACTTTGCAGGTGGATAAATCCAGTTACATGATGACCATGGCGGATAATGCGGAGAGCATGGCCGAGGCCATGCGGGTGGCAAACGTGGTGAAATACTGCGTGATTGTGGTGGCAACAGGGCCTGTGGTGATTCTTTACGGCTTTATGCAGAAGTATTTTGAAAAAGGTGTTATGATTGGCTCTTTAAAGGGCTGACAGGAAGCAGAAACAAGTTCGTTGCACGTAAGTGTTGATGATAAAAAACAGCATCTGTCCGGACAAAGGGCATTGGGAGGACGGATGCGGAACTGGAACAGGAGGAAACTATAATGAAGAAAAAAATGATTGCAGCTTTATTGACAACAGCCATGCTGCTTACCGGCCTTACCGGATGCGGCGGCGCATCAGACGGCGGCGCGCAGACAGCGCAGACTGAAGACGGGGAGAGCGGAACGGAAACCGCGGCGGCAGCGGAGCCGGGAGAGAATTTTAACGAGACGGGATACCCCATTGTGAACGAGCCCATTACCCTGAAGGTGCTTCTGGGAATCAGGGATGTGGATTCCTTAACGCCCACGGAGGAAATGCCCGCCCTTGTAAGGCTGGAGGAGAAAACGGGGATTCATATTGAATGGGAAATCATAAAGGGGGCGGACTGGGAAACAAAGCTGAACCTGATGTTTGCTTCGGGGGAATACCCGGACATCATTCTTTCCTGTAATACTACGGTTGATGATGAGGAGTACGGCGTAACACAGCAGATTCTGATTCCTCTGGAGGACGCGATTGCAAAATATATGCCTACTTATATGGAGCGTGTAAACGCGGAGGATTCCGACCCCACCACGGGCCTTATAGCTTCCGACGGGCATACCTATTCCGTGGGTTATCTGGTGGGACAGAACATCAATACCAACGCCCACTATTTTATCAATCAGACATGGATGGACAATCTGGGACTGGAAACGCCTACCACGCTGGAAGAGCTGACGGATGTTCTGCGGGCATTTAAGACACAGGACCCTAACGGGAACGGCGAGGCGGACGAGGTGCCGCTGGAAATGCAGTTGGACGGAGGCGCTTATTACGGCGTTCGCTACATGCTTCCCATGTTCGGGATTCCCTGCGACCATCAGAAATGGATTTACCTTGACGACAATAAGAAAGTTCAGTTTGCGGCGACCCAGGAGGGATTCCGGGAATGCATGGAATGGCTGAACCTGTGCTATAGGGAAGGACTGATTGACCCGGAAGTGATTTCTCAGGACGTCAATACAGTGGAGACAAAGCTGAAAGAAGGCAATGTGGGATTCTTTGCCGCATGGCGGCTTCTGGCAATGGGCTTTGACGACGGCGTGGCAAAGGACTGCACACTTTATATGCCCGCAGGTCCCGAGGGAAGAAAGGCAAGCATGCTTCGCTATATAGAAATGGCAAAGCCCGAGTCCGGCGCTTTCCTTACAATGACGAACGAACACGTGGCTGAAAGCCTCCGCTGGCTGGACGCGCTTCTGGAGACGGAAACCATGTTTTCTCTGTACTATGGCGAGCAGGATGCCGGCGATGAGAAAATGGGCTGGGAGTACGACGCGGAAAACGGTAAAATCAACGCTCTTGCAGACGGCTCTGTGGAAGTGAAAAACTGTCTGGATTGCAACACATTGTTCTTTGCGCCCGGCAAATATATTTCGGAGACTTTCAATATGCCGCCTCAGAGAATTGAAAAGACAGATTACTGCACGAAATATGATGAAGCGGGAATTATCCAGAAATACTCCAACGATTACTTAAAACTTGCGCCTCTTACGGCGGAACAGCTCCAGCAGATTTCCCTGAAAGAAACGGATATCAAAAACGCGGTGGAGGAAAATATGGCGGCTTTTATCACCCAGGGAGTGACGGACGAAAGCTGGGATGCGTTTATGAAGCTGTTTGAAGGAATGGATGTGGAGAGTTATTTAAAGGTTTACCAGGACGCCGTTGACCAGATGGATATCCGGTAAAAAATTTGAAAGCAAAGCCGATGGTCCTGACATTTCCATTGTCAGGACTGTCCCCAAAAGCCGGTTTAACGCATAAGCCGGCTTTTGGGGATAAACGGATTTACTTTACGGCAAAGTTGTCTGATAATAAGAGAAACAGGAACCTGGGGGGAAACGGATGAAGAAAGCGTTTAAAGAGTTTAAAAACCAGAGTATTTTTTATTACATACTGATGTTCAGCGCTATGGTGGTTCTGATTATCGCGCTTCTCGGCGGGTATTTGTACCGCTTTTATTACCGGACCCTTTATAATGATTTTCTCTCAACGAATGAAAATTATCTTTCCTCTGTTTCGGAACGTCACGAGTACGATATGAAAGCTTTTTCAAATATCGCATTAGAGATGGGGATTTCCATGGATATTGCGGCTTTTAAGCTGGACGAACAGCCGGAAAAAAGTATCCGGTTGAAGGAGAGGCTGAATCAGTACACAATGGTGAGCCAGAATGTGAGCGATATTTTTTATGCCTATCATCAGGACAGGTATATCTATGATTACCGGACCTCCGCCGACAGCGAGCGTTTTTTTACAAGCGGAATCCTGCTTGACGCGACAAAGCCGGAGACGTTCAAAGAACTCGTTTATCAGAAAACCAGAGAGATGACGGCGCTTCCCGAGCAGAATATAACCGGTTATCTTACAGGCTCCTTTAAAGACGTCAATACCAACGCGGTGGTTTACATTTATCCTGTGGTGCCGAAGTATTGGGGAAATATTGTTTTTGTGGTAAACAGCAATTATTATGACGAACTTCTGGCAGTTCCGGATAATCAGAAAAGAGAAAACTGTCTTTTATGGAATGAACAGATAATCGTCCGGCGGGGAAATCTGGGTCTTTCCAAAGAAGCGCTGGCGGAGACGGTCCGCGGAGGGGCGAGCGGCCAGGAAAAGGTAAGTATCGGGGGCAAAAGCTATCTTCTTACAACAAAGGAGGGCGGCGGCGGGCTTACCTACTGCAGTATCCAGCCCATGGGGATATTTTATGATAAAATTATGACCCAGCAGTGGGGGATTATTTTTCTGCTTCTTTTATGCAGCATTCCTGCTTCCTTTCTGATTGTGTCCCTGTCCCGGGGGCTTATGGTGAAGGTAAAGGGAATCAACATTCTTTTAAACGACGAGGAGGAGTCTTATTACAACCTGAGCAACATTGAAAGCGGAATCCGTATGCTGGTGGAGACCAGCCGTGAGACGGAAAAGGAGAGCGCGTCTTTGCGCAGGACAAAATTTTTAATTAATTTTATCCGCAGCGAATACCCCGACAGGGAAAGCATGGAGGAAATGGCCCGAAAGGCGGAGCTTTGCGTGGATTACCGGTATTTCGTGGTATTGCTGATGGGTGACAGAGGAAACAGCAACGAGCGCAAGGCCCATGAAAAAATGCTGGGCGAGGTGGCCGGCGCCAAAGGAATTGAAGGGTACGGGATGAACCTTATCAGCAATAACCAGAGCCTGTTTGTTCTGTTTTCGGACGAGCCGGAGAGGATTTGCCGGATGGAAAAAAGAATTTTCGGGATTGGCAAGAAGTACTGCGAGGAGTTTATCATGGCGGCCAGCGGACTGCATGATAAATATGAGGAGGCTTCCGGGGCATATTTGGAAGCGGACGCCGCCTTTGACAACCGATTTTTAATGGACAATGACGAGATTATCCGCTACGAGTCCTTAGCGGACAGAAAAGAGGTTCATCTTCTTCCCGAGAATTATTTAAAGCGGCTGAAAAACGCTATCCGCACGGGACAGGAAAAAGAGGCGGACGGTATAGTGGAGGAAATCTGCCAGCGGCTTAAGAGGGAAAACTATACCCTTCTCACCTTCCGGCTTTTATATAATGATATTATTCACATGCTGGTGTCCGAGTGGAACATCGGGGAAGGGGATTTCAAAAACATATACAGCGTGTTTACGCTGTCCCAGTGTCTGACCATACAGGATTTTAACGACGTGCTCTGCGAGGTATGCCATGGGCTGATGCACATCCGGCAGAAGGGGGAAAAAGACGAGCCGGGACTTGCCCGGAAAGCCGTTTCTTATATGAAGGAAAACTTCCGCAGCGTGGATTTGAATATGGGGGCGCTGGCGGATAAGCTGGAGGTAAGCCCGGTTACGCTGGCGGTGGAATTTAAAAGCGAAATGGGAATGAGCCCTTCGGATTATCTGGCGCTTCTTCGGATGGAGCAGGCAAAAGAGCTTCTTCGGACGACGGATATGCGGGTAAAAGAGGTGAGCCTTGCGGTGGGTTATGAGGACGACCATGTGTTTATGCGCCGGTTCAAAAAATACGTAGGGAAAACGCCGGGGCAGTACCGGAGCGAGGCGTAAAAGTCAGGCGGCTGCCGGTAAAGCAAAAAGCAGATATGCGTAAAAGACGGCGCAGAAATGGAGTTTGTGTCTGCGCGCAAAGTCTCCGGACTTTGGAAAGGAGCATGGTGATAAAAATGAGCGTAAAAATCAGCCGGTATGATTATCTGAAAGTGGTTTATGAAAGAAATGAGTCGGAGGCGGTTAAAACAGCGGTGAGAAATCTGAAAACGGATTTTCGGAGGGTATTGGACTGCAATCCGGAGCCGCCGGGCAATGTCCCTTTTCACAGGATTGTCATAGGAACGCTTGGCGTCTCGGAAGAAATCTGTCGGAGGGCCGATATCGGACTTCTGGCGGACGGCGAGGGAATGCCTTATAAGGAAGCCTTTCTGATTCAGGAAAAAGAAGGGGAGCTTTTGATTGCCGGAAGCGACAGGAGAGGGACCGTTTACGGCATCTACGAGGTTTGCGGAGAATATCTTGGCGTCTCGCCCTGGCACTTTTTTGCCGACGTCCCGGTGCGCATGAAAACGGAAGTGTCTTTTCCTGACGGGTTTGTAAAAACGGATTATCCGTCGGTGGAGTACAGGGGAATTTTTATCAACGACGAGGAAGAGCTGGAGCATTGGGTGCAGCGGTATATGGGAGAGGAAACCATCGGGGTTAAGACCTATGAAAAAATATTCGAGCTGATGCTTCGGCTGAAATTAAACTATATCTGGCCCGCCATGCATGTCAATTCTTTTAATCTGAAAAAGGAAAACGGCGCGTTGGCGGAGCGGATGGGAATCGTAGTGGGAACCTCCCACTGCGATATGCTGATGCGGAGCAACAACAGGGAGTGGAAGCCCTGGCTGGAAAGCAAGGGGTACGAGGGAGCCGAATATGATTTTTCCATTCCCGGGCGCAACCGGGAAATCTTAAAAGAGTACTGGCGGGAGAGCGTGGAGCAGAACCGGGATTTCGAAGTAAGCTATACCCTGGGAATGCGGGGGATTCACGATTCCGGCTTTGAGACGAAGGCGTTTGAGGGAAAAACCGGAAAGGCGCTTCTTTCGGCTAAAATTGCGCTTCTTGATTCCGTTATAAAAGCCCAGCGGGAAATATTGGAGGATACGCTTTCCGGCGAAACCTTAAAGACCTTTGTGCCCTACAAGGAGGTGCTTGAGCTGTACGACAGCGGCCTTGTGGTGCCGGAGGATTTGACCTTAATCTGGGTCAACGACAACTACGGTTATGTGAGACGGTATCCCGGCGAGGCAGAGAAAAAGCGCAGCGGCGGAAACGGGATTTATTATCACA
The DNA here is from genome assembly GCA_910577445.1 of uncultured Lachnospiraceae bacterium. Taxonomy (GTDB): domain Bacteria; phylum Bacillota; class Clostridia; order Lachnospirales; family Lachnospiraceae; genus Suilimivivens. Next base: position 16,158 of record CAJTMZ010000071.1, read on the forward strand.
ATTCCTACTGGGCGCCGCCGGGAGGTTCCTATTTGTTTCTCTGCTCCATTCCCCTTGCCCACACCAGAAACGAGCTTTTGAAGGCCTACGAGGAGGGGATTCGGAAAATATGGGTGACGAATTTCGGCGCGATAAAGCCTCTGGAGCAGCAGATTTCCTTTTATGCGGCCCTTTCCTGGGAGGCCGGGCGGGAAGACACGCTGACAAGCCGGGAGGATTTGTTTCTGGAAAAATGGATTGACGATACCTTCAGCGGTGGCCATGGCGCGGAGCTTGCGCCCTGTCTTCTTTCCTTTGACCAGCTCACCAATACAAGAAAAATCGAGCAGATGGATATGGACGCCTTTTCCCAGACGGCTTACGGGGACGAGGCGGCGGGAAGGATTCACCGTTATGAGGAAATGTTCCATACGGTGAACCGTATCTGGAAAGCGCTTCCCAAAGAGGAACAGGACGCCTTTTTCCAGATGATTGCCATGAAATTCCACGCCGCTTATTTTACGAATCTCATGTATTATTATGCGGACAGGAGCGTTTTGTGTATCCGCCAGGGAAAGGAGGCAGCGGCGGCGGAATATACACGCCGGGGCAAAATACTGGATAAGGCCCGCCGGGGAATGCTTTATTACTACAATCACGTGATGTCAGACGGAAAGTGGAACGGGATTCTGACGCCGGAGGATTTTCCGCCGCCGAGAACCGCCATGCATCCGGCCTTTATGCCGCCTCTTGGATTGGACGTAAAGCTTCCGGAGGCTGAGGAAACCGGAGAGGCTCTGGCGACATGTAAGGAAAAGGAAGCCGGGGCGCGGCTTACGGTGTCGCTTTGGAATGAAGGAAGCGAAATTGTGTTTACCAGACCCGCGGTGAAATGGCTGGAAATCGGAAATGCCGGAAAGACGCCTTTTACCTGCCGCATCAGCGGGCCGGACTGGATTCGGTTTACGGACAGTGGGCTTTCGGAGACAGAGATTTTGATAGAATCCGAGGAGCGGATTTTATTTGAGGCGGACTGGGAAAAGCTGCCTGTCGGGCCGGCACGCGATAAGGGAGAGATAGTGATAACGGACGGGGAGGAGAAAATACTTTCCCGGATTTCCGTTTCCGTGCTGCTGCCAAAGGAAAACATACCGGCACATGGCAGCCGGCATGCGTGTGGGGAAGATGAATGTCAGGCACAAGTGGGGGATGAGGTTTGCCGGGGGCGTGAAAGAGACAGCCGTCAGGTACGCGGCGGCAGCCGCCGGGTATGCGCAGAGGACGGCGGCTGGATATGCGTGGAGGCGCAGAACGCGGCGCCTGTGGAGGGCTGGCGGAGAATCGAAAATCTGGGAAGAGATTCCGGCATCCTTATGGAATCCCGAAAAGAAGGCGTGGCGCTTTATTATCCGGTGAGCGTATTATCCGGGGGCAGCTTTTTGCTGGAGCTTCACCGTTTCCCGACCTTAAATTCCACAGGAGAAATCTGCGCAGGCGTTTCCGTGGACGGTGGGGAAGTGATGGTACTGCGCTCAGAGTCCAATGACGAGCACTGCGGCACATGGAAAGAAAACGTGCGCTGCAACGTGGATAAACTTTATCTGAAACTGCCTTATATGGACGCAGGCGTTCACGTGATTGGGATTCACGGCATGAGCCGGTATTTTGCATTCACAAGGTTTGTGATTTATACGGAAAAAAGAAAGGAAAATGCGCTGGGAAAGGAGGGCGGGAACCAGCGTCTGCCTCTTTTCTTTGATGCGGCGGTCTTTGTAAAGGAATTTTATGGGGAAAGCGCATGGGAGCTTTTGCCCCGTCCCGTATATTACCTGCCCAAAACGCCGGCAGGGGACAGCCTTACCATGGAGGATATTGTTTTACAGCCTCTGTGCCGTGGGATGCAGGTTCCGGCAAAGGAAATTGTGGAAAGCGGAAAGCTTCCGGTTAAGGAAAAGAACGGCATTATCCGAATAGAAACGGCTTCGGCGCTTCTGCAGAGCCAAAACGCATACACGCGAAACGGAAACTGGCACTGGTGCAACAGCCCGTCCCACGGGGAGAGCGGACTTGCCATGTATATCCGGCAGGAGGCCGGAAGATGGGAGCCAGATAAAAGCGCGCCCTCCTTATGCTACCGAATAGAGGCGGAGGGAGGCGATTACCAAATCTGGATTCGGGCGTATATGTGGGGAGAGGACACTTCCCATTTTACCATCGGAATAGACGGAGAGGTGATTGCGGAAAAGGAGCTGTACGGGGGACTCGCCATATGGCGGTATTCCAACGAGCAGGTGTGGAAATGGATTCCGGTTTACCGGGCGCGCCTGGCAAAAGGGGAACACCTGCTGCAGGTGCTTGCCTTGTCATCGCGCCTGCGGTTTGAACAGATTTATCTTACAAGGGGAGACGAGCTTCCCGGGGAAATATAAGGGGAGTGGAGAAGAAGTCTGAACTTTGAGATGCGCTTAAAAACGGCGCGGAAATGAGGGGAAAAGTGAAACCATTTCATTATGCAGTGACAGATACGGCGATTACCCTGTACTGGGAAAAGCCAGAGGAGCGGATTGACGGACGACGGGATTGCTATCGGATATATACGGACGGAAAGCTGTCGGGAAGTACCGGGAAGACGCATTTTACTATAGAAAAGCTCAGGCCGGATACGGAATATGCGGTAGAGGTTTACAGGACGGGGGAAGCCTTTAAGGAGCCGTCTGCTTCCGGCGGGCAGTATGTTTCTGAGGGGCTGTTCGCTTCTGAGGGGGCGACAGATTTTGACAGGCAGTATACCTCTGACGGGCCGTTCGCGAAAAGCCGGATACGGACGTCCAGGAGCAGGCGGCGTCTGGATATCACAAAGCCGCCTTATCTGGCTGTGGGTGACGGAAAAACCTTAAACACGAAAGCAATCCAGCAGGCTTTGGAGGACTGTGATGAGGATACGGCGGTATATGTGCCGGAGGGAACATTCCTGACAGGCGCCCTTCGCCTGCACAGCAATACGGAACTGTATCTGGAGGAGGGCGCTCTGCTTCTTGGAACGGCTGACCCGAAGGACTATCTGCCGAGGATTCCCAGCAGGTTTGAAGGGCTGGAAATGGAATGCTATTCCAGTCTGCTGAATATGGGAAATCTCGACCATACAAAAAAGCCTGACTGCGGGAACATTTTGATTCACGGAAAAGGCGCCATTGCAAGCGGCGGAAGGGCGCTGGCGGAAGCGGTTATCAAATCGGAAGGGGAGCGGCTTAAAAGTTTCCTGGAGGGGCTTTCCGACAAACAGCGTCAGGAATATGAAAAGCCGGAAACGCTTCCCGGCAGGGTGCGCCCCCGCTTAATCAATATCAGCAACTGCAGCAATGTCCGTATCAGTGGCCTTACGCTGAAAGACGGCGCCAGTTGGAACGTGCATATGATATATTCGGAAAATATTCTTACGGACAACTGCGCCTTTTACTCAAAGGATGTCTGGAACGGGGACGGATGGGACCCGGATTCTTCCGAAAGCTGTACGATTTTTGGCTGCACTTTCCATACGGGGGATGATTCCATCGCAATCAAATCGGGAAAAAATCCCGAGGGAAACGTGATAGGACGGCCCAGCCGCCGGATTCGGATTTTTGACTGTGCCTGTGCGGCCGGCCACGGAATCACCATAGGAAGCGAGATGTCCGGCGGCGTCAGCGACGTGAAAATATGGGACTGCGATTTGAGCGGAGGCTGCTATGGACTGGAGGTTAAGGGGACGAAAAAAAGAGGCGGCTATGTCAGAAACGTACAGGTAAAGGACTGTATTCTTCCCCGGATTTTATTCCACGCCGTGGACTATAACGACGACGGTATCGGAGCGGAGAAGCCGCCTGTTTTTGAGAACTGCCGTTTTGAAGATGTGACGGTGCTCGGCAGATATACGGACAGAGACAGCGGAGAGAGTAAAGCGTGCGCCGGGATAGAGCTGAAAGGCTTTGATGAACCGGGGCATGAGATAAGGGATATTCTGTTTAAGAATGTAAGGCTTTCCGGCGATGGGAGAGGGGCGTGCCCGATTATAATGGAGCATTGCGCGGATGTGAGGTTTGAGAGTGTGGGGGTATTGAAGCCGTGAAGATATAAGGAAAAGGCGCATGGGGGACATGCGCCGAAAATAACGTCTTTCTATAGGGTGCACAGATATTCCTCAACGTTCAGATACCGGATATCTTCGAATGTCCGGCTTTCACCGCGATAGAGTACATATTTGCACGGGACATCAAACTTGCAACGCAGCAAGCTGCGGGGTATGTGACTCTCGCGGCATTCGCCAAATGTCTGCTTCGCAGCCGCTTGGCTCATTGCCTGCGGGAATCTATGCTGAATGCCTGGGTATAATAGAAAGGAATATTGTGTTTTTGGAAAGAATTACCGATACTCTTTCATATACTCCCCGTGGGCGTCAATCAGTTCGTCGCACATGGCAACAATCTCGTCCACGGATAACTCCGCCGCGGCATGGGGGTCAAGGAAAGCGGCCTGATAGATGGTTTCCCGCTTTCTGGTAACGGCGGCTTCAATGGTCATAAGCTGGGCGCCGATATTGGTCATGTTCATAGCGGCAAGCTGCACGGGCAGACGTCCGACTTTGCATGGATGTACGCCCATGTTGTCAACCAGGCAGGGAACCTCCACACAGGCGTCTGCGGGGAGATTGGAAATCAGCCCATCGTTTACTACGTTTCCGCCAATTTTGTAGGGAACGTTTGTCACCATGGCTTCCATGATATAAGAAGCGTATTCTTTGGAACGTTCATGGGTAACCTTCCCGTCTTTAAGGATGTCGTTTTTCTCCTTTTCCCAGCCGGCAATCTGCTCAATGCAGCGGCGCGGATATTCGTCCAGAGGAATGTTGTAGCTGTCAATCAAATCCGGGCGGCGGCTTTTGATGAACCAAGGATTGTATTCCGCATTGTGTTCGCTGGATTCTGTGCAGTAATAGCCAAGGCGGCGGATATATTCATAACGAACCATATCCTTATGCTTTTCCGAAAGGTTTTTTTCAAGGGCCCGTTTCCTGATTTCAGGATAAAGGTCGTTGCCGTCCTTGTCATAAATTTCCAGAAGCCAGCCCATGTGGTTAATGCCCGCGATGGTTTCCCGGCGGCCCTCCAGAACATTTTCCATACCAAGGTCTTTTAAAAGATGTTCGGAACATCCCTGTACGCTGTGGCAGAGACCTACGGTTTTGATTCCCGTATAACGCTGCATGTAACCGGACAGCATTGCCATGGGATTGGTGTAATTCAAAAACCATGCTTTCGGGCAGACGTCGCTCATATCTTCGGCAAAATCCCGAAGCACGGGGATGGTGCGCAGGGCCCGCATGATGCCGCCGATTCCAAGGGTGTCCCCAATGGTCTGGCGCAGGCCGTATTTTTTGGGAATTTCAAAATCCGTAATGGTGCAGGGGTCGTATCCGCCCACCTGAATGGCGTTTACTACAAAGTCCGCTCCACGGAGCGCTTCTTTCCGGTTTTCTACGCCTAAGTAGGTTTTAATTACAGCCCGTCCTTCGTTGGTGTTTTTGTTGATTGCGCCAAGAATAATTTCCGATTCCTCAAGGCGCTTTTTGTCAATGTCGTAGAGGGCGATTTCGCTGTCCCTGAGCGCGGGGGTACACATACAGTCCCCTAATACGTTTCTGGCAAACACGGTGCTGCCGGCTCCCATAAAAG
>CAJTMZ010000072.1 GCA_910577445.1 uncultured Lachnospiraceae bacterium
TGAAAATCAGAAGCGGCGCGGAAACGGGGGTAAAATGCCATATAAAAAAATGCTCGGTTTTGAAATCAGATTGATTAATAACCTTATCAAAGGGGTGGTATCCAGGACGCATCCGGATACGGGCGTAAGGCCGCAGACACAGTTACAGGCGGGAATTTTGGGCTATCTTTACCACAAAAAGGAACAGCCTGTCTATCAGAAAAATATTGAGGAGGAGTTTAATATTTCCGGGGCCACCGCAACCAATACGCTGCGGGTCATGGAACGGAACGGCCTGCTCACAAGATGCGCCATGGATAAAGACGCGAGGCTGAAGCGGATTATGCTGACGGAGCCGGCAAAGAAGGGCCACAGGCTGGCAGAGGCGCATATGGAGATGATGGAAGAGAAAATGATGCAGGGCCTTGAGAGAGCGGAGCGGGAGGAGCTGCTGCGTCTGCTTGCCGTGGTCAGGGAAAATCTGGAGAGGATGAACCGGGAGACGGAGGAAGGCGGAAATTAAGTTATTTTGAAAATTTTGCGAGGAGGAGTAAAATATGCTGAAAACACTGGGAGCACAGATTAAGGAATTTAAAAAGGATTCCCTGATAACGCCGGTTTTTATGATACTGGAAGTTATCATGGAAATGATTATTCCGCTTATGATGGCGTCCATCATTGATAAGGGCGTGGAAACGGGGGATATGGGACATATCTGCCGGATAGGCGGTCTTATGATTGTCGCGGCGGTTGCCGGACTTGTGTTCGGCATAATGGGCGGAAAATACGGCGCCCGGGCGTCCACGGGGTTTGCCAGTAATTTAAGAAAGGCAATGTTTGAAAACATCCAGACTTTCAGCTTTGCCAACATTGACAAGTACAGCACTTCCGGGCTGGTGACCAGATTAACAACGGATGTGACGAACATGCAGAACGCCTACCAGATGATTCTGCGGCTGTGTATGCGGGCGCCAATCAGTCTGATTATCGCCATGGTGATGTCGTTTTTAATCAGTCCCCGTCTGGCCAGCATCTATCTGTTTGCGGTAATTATCCTTGGGGTGATACTGGGAATCATCGTGACAAACGCAACCAGACATTTTTCACAGGTCTTTCCCAAATACGACGATTTGAATGAGAGCGTGGAGGAAAACGTGTCGGCAATCCGGGTTGTGAAAGCCTATGTCCGGGAAGATTACGAAAATCAGAAATTTAAGAAGGCAAGCGGAAATATCTACAGCCTTTTCTGCCGGGCGGAAAACATCGTGGCCTGGAACAGCCCCGTTATGAGCCTTGCAATGTATAGCTGCATCCTTTTGATTAGCTGGATGGGCGCAAAAATGATTGTGGGCGGGAGCCTTACCACCGGGCAGCTTATGAGCCTTATGACCTACTGCATGAATATCCTGATGAATCTTATGATGGTATCCATGATTTTCGTTATGATTACCATGTCCCTTGCGAGCGCAAGACGAATCGCGGAGGTGCTCGGCGAAAAGACCCTGCTTTCCAATCCGGAAAATCCAGTGTACGAGGTTGCCGACGGAAGCATTGAGTTTCGGGACGTTTCTTTCAAATATCATACAGAGGCAAAGGAACCGGTGCTGAAAGATATTAATCTGAAAATCGCCCCCGGCGAGACCATAGGGATTCTCGGCGGAACGGGAAGCGCGAAATCAAGTCTTGTAAACCTTATAAGCCGTCTGTATGACGTGACGGAAGGGAGCCTTTTTGTGGGCGGCCGGAACGTAAAGGAGTATGATTTGGAAACGCTGCGAAACGAAGTGGCGGTGGTGCTCCAGAACAATGTCCTCTTTGGCGGAACCATTCTGGAAAATTTAAGGTGGGGCAAAAAGGACGCCAGCCTGGAGGAATGCCGCCGTGCCTGCAAGCTGGCCTGTGCTGATGAATTTATCGGAAAACTTCCGGGCGGCTATGAGACCCATATTGAACAGGGCGGAACCAACGTATCGGGCGGCCAAAGACAGCGCCTTTGCATTGCGAGAGCTTTGCTGAAACAACCCAAAGTGCTGATTTTAGACGATTCCACCAGCGCCGTTGACACGGCCACAGACGCCAGAATAAGGAAAGCCTTTAAGGAGGCGATACCTGGAACCACGAAGCTGATTATTGCCCAGAGAATTTCAAGTATCTGCGACGCCGATAAGATTATCATCATGGACGAGGGACAGGTGATGGGCTTTGGCTCCCACGAAGAGCTTTTAAAGAGCAGCGAAATCTACCGTGAGGTTTATGAATCGCAGACGGCGGGAAGCGGCGATTTTGACGAGAAAGGAGAACTGTAATTATGGCGGAGGAAAGAAAACCAAAAGTAAATCAGGGACCGGGCGGAAGAAGGGCAATGGGGCCGAAGCCCGCAATCAAAAATCCGGGGAAACTGTTTAAGCGTCTTATGGCCTACATATTAAAAGGCTATACGCCCCACTGTATTCTTGTTTTGGTGTGCATCGTTGTAAGCGTGTTTGCAAGCACCCAGGGAACCATGTTTATGCGGACGCTGATTGACGGCTACATTGCGCCCATGCTTGACGCGCTTGCGTCGGGGGAGGCGGCGCCGGATTTTTCACCCCTTGCGGCGGCAATCATTAAACTGGCATGTATTTATGTCCTGGGTATTCTGGCGGCCTTTGCGCAGGCGAGAATCATGGTTCTGATAACCCAGGGGGTTATGAGGAACCTGAGAAACGATATGTTTGAAAAAATGGAGAGCCTTCCGATTAAATACTTTGACACCCACGCCCACGGTGATATTATGTCCATGTACACCAATGACGTGGATACCCTGCGGCAGATGGTCAGCCAGAGCATTCCCCAGCTCATAAGCAGCGCCATTACGGTGGTTACCGTGCTCTCTTACATGTTTATTCTGAGCGTTCCCCTTACGCTTGTGACGCTCCTTATGGTGACGATTATGATGGTTTCCGCCAAAAAGGTGGGGGGACTTAGCAGCCGCTTTTTCCTTTCCCAGCAGATAGATATCGGCGCGGTGAACGGATATGTGGAAGAAATGATGAACGGGCAGAAGGTGGTTAAGGTATTCTGCCATGAAGACGAGGCGATGGAGAAATTTAATGAACTAAACGACAAGCTTTTTGACAGCGCGTATCATGCCAATATGTTTGCCAATATCATGGGGCCTATCAACGCCCAGCTCGGGAATTTAAGCTATGTGGTTTGCACGGTGGTGGGCGGTCTTTTTGCCCTTACGGGGATTTCCGGGCTTACCTTAGGCTCCCTTGCCAGTTTTCTCAATTTTAACCGTTCTTTCAATATGCCCATCAATCAGGTGAGCCAGCAGTTCAACAGCATTATCATGGCCCTCGCGGGGGCGGAGCGCATTTTCCGGCTCCTTGACGAGAAGCCGGAGACGGACGAGGGATACGTGGAGCTGGTAAACGCGAAGGAAGAGGCGGACGGAAGCCTTACAGAAAGCGAAAAGAGAACGGGACTGTGGGCATGGAAGCATTACCATAAGAGCGAAAACACCACCACCTATCAGAGGCTTGAGGGAAATGTGGTATTCGACCATGTGGATTTCGGCTATAATGATGAAAAAATTATTCTTCACGACGTGGAGCTGTATGCGAAGCCGGGGCAGAAGATAGCCTTTGTGGGTGCAACGGGAGCGGGCAAAACCACAATCACCAACCTGATAAACCGTTTTTACGATATCCAGGACGGAAAAATCCGTTACGACGGTATCAATGTGAATAAGATTAAAAAAGCGGATTTGAGGCGTTCTCTGGGGATTGTGCTGCAGGATACCCATTTGTTTACGGGAACCGTGATGGAGAATATCCGATACGGAAAACTGGACGCCACGGACGAGGAGGTAAAGGCGGCGGCAAGGCTTGTGAATGCCGACGGCTTTATCCAGAGGCTCCCGGACGGTTACCAGACCCGGCTTACCGGCGACGGAGCCAATTTAAGCCAGGGGCAGAGACAGCTTCTTGCCATTGCAAGAGCCGCTGTCGCGGACCCGCCGGTGCTGATTCTCGACGAGGCCACAAGCTCCATTGACACCAGAACTGAACGTCTGGTACAGAAAGGTATGGACGCTTTGATGGAGGGAAGAACAACCTTCGTGATTGCCCACAGGCTTTCCACAGTCAGAAACAGTAACTGTATCATGGTGCTGGAGCAGGGGCGGGTGATTGAGCGGGGGACCCACGACCAGCTTATAGCGGAAAAAGGAAAATATTATCAGCTCTATACCGGCAACGCGGTGACGGCGTAAGAACAGAAATTTTTATTCGACAGAGTTTGTGGATGCGCTTGAAAACAGCGCAGAAATGAGGGAAAAATGCAGACGCGGAGAGTATGCAGAAAATGTCTGCTCCGGGAGGCGTTCCCGGAGGATTATGAGAAATATGTGGCGTCCCTTGTAAGCAGGATGGCTCCGGAAGAAAAGGCAGACGGGGAGCTGTACAAAAAGCGCATGGACGCCTGCCGGGAATGCGAAAAGCTGGTAAACGGCACCTGTATGGCCTGCGGGTGCATGGTGGAAATCCGGGGGATGCAAAAGGACGGCAAGTGTCCCTGTAAAAAATGGTAAAGGCAGGAGGTTTTGCGCCTGAAACGGCTTCATTGACATGTGGGTAACTGTGTGATACAGTGTCTAATAATAACAGGGAGGGAAAAGAAATGAAGTATTCAGGCAAAATCACAAAAAGCATATGTATATTGATTATATTGGCGTTTGTTCTGCCGGGATGCGGCAGCAAAGGGCCCCTGGACCCCAAAAATCCGGTGACACTGACCGTGTGGCATTATTACAACGGCTCCCAGCAGTCGGCCTTTGACGCGCTGCTGGATGAATTTAACGACACCGTGGGCAGGGAAAAGGGCATTTATGTGGAGAGCTTCAGCCAGGGTTCCGTTTCCGATTTGGAAACTGCCGTCAGGGCTTCCATTAACGGCGACGTGGGAGCGGACCCCATGCCGGACATTTTTTCTTCCTATGCGGATACCGCTTATGAAATCGAGCAGTTGGGCGCGCTTGCGAACCTGTCGGAGTATTTCACCGAAGAGGAACTGGAACCGTATGTGGATTCCTACATAGAGGAAGGACGTATCGCGTCCGACGGTACGCTTCGGATTTTTCCGGTGGCAAAATCCACGGAGATTATGATGTTAAACAAAACGGACTGGGAAACGTTTGCAAACGATACGGGCGCGTCCCTGGATGATTTGGCGACCATAGAGGGCGTTGCCGCCACGGCAAAGGCTTACTACGAATGGACGGACGCTCAGACGCCGTCTGTTGTGGGGGACGGCAGAGCGTTTTACGGCAGGGACGCGCTGGCGAATTATTTTATCATCGGGATGCAGCAGTTGGGCGTTGAGATTTTTCAGGTGGAGAACGGAGAAATGACGTTGAATGTTCCGAAAGAAGAACTGCGCCGTCTGTGGGAAAACTATTACGTGCCGATGGTGAAAGGCTATTTCGGGGCTTACGGGTCCTTCCGCTCCGATGACGTCAAAACAGGGGACCTTCTCGCTTATACGGGTTCCACCACCTCCGCCATGTACTTTCCGGGCCAGGTGGAACAGGACGATGATACCTACGGCATTGAATACCTGATTTTAGAAGCGCCGGTATTTGAGGGCGGACAGCGCTGCGCGGTACAGCAGGGCGCGGGCATGGTGGTCAGCAAGTCGGACGAAAAGCACGAATATGCCGCCGTGGAATTCTTAAAATGGTTCACCCAGGCGGAAAACAATCTGCAGTTTGGCTGCGTGTCGGGCTATCTTCCGGTATTAAAGGAGGCAAACAGCGTAGAAAAACTGGACCAGACTATTGCGCAGAAGCAGCTTGAGGTATCGCCAAAGACATATGATTGTCTGGTTTCCGTGTTCGGGGAAATGGAACAGACCTCCCTGTACACCAATAAGAGCTTCAGTAACGGCTCCGCGGCGAGAAAAGTGCTTGAGTACCATCTTTCGGACCAGGCCGCGCAGGATAGGGAAATCGTAGCCAAAGCGGTGAAAGAAGGGCTGGATTTGGAGGAGGCATCCGGACCTTTTGTGTCGGAGGAAGCTTTTGAAAACTGGTACGCGTCATTTTGCGGCGCGTTAAATTCGGCAGTCGGTGAGCAGGGATAACTATGGAGAGTAAATGTCAAAGAAGGAAAAAAACAACCATATTCAGGATGTTTCTGATTCCTTTAACCGCTATTATGCTGATACAGAGTGTGGTTACCATCGGCACTTTGGTGGCAAAGCGAATCGCCGGGACATTACAGGAATATTCAGGCAGCATGATGAGCCGGCTGGTGGAAAACAGGAAAGTCATTCTGCAAAATGATATGAATCAGCGCTGGGCCTCCGTCAATGAGCAGGAACTGGCCATGACAGAGGCATTGCAGCAGTTCTTAGACGAAGAAGACATGGAGCTTTTGGAGTTTCTGGATTCGAGCGAGCAGAAAACCCGGTTTATGGAGCTGGTTTTCCCGGACTGCCTTGCAATGATTCAAAACAGTTCCACAACAGGGCTTTTCTTCCTGTTTACGGGAGATGAGTGGGAGATGGCGGGCGAATATGACGGCTTTTTTGTCCGGGATTCCGACCCGAATAAAAGTCCGGCCAATTATTCGGATTTGCTATTGGAACGGGGAAGCAAGACGCTATCAAGGCAGTGGGACATACCGCTGGACACCAACTGGACGACCAGATTCCATATGGCCGGGGAAGGAAAAGATGCTTCGGAATACTCTTTCTATGAGCCGTGGAGGGCCGGAAGGGAATACGGGGAGGCCGCCACAAAGGATTTGGGCTACTGGTCGTTTCCGTTTTCCCTGGAAAAGGGAGCGGCGGGCGCTTATGAGATGATTACATATTCCTTTCCGCTTCGGTATGAGGGCACGGTGTACGGTGTCCTTGGCGTGGAGATTTCTTCAAAGGTTTTGCGCAGTTATCTTCCGGCAAAGGAGTTAAACGACGCCAGCCAGTCGGGCTATATGCTGGCGGTAGAGGAGGAGGACGGCAGCTACAGGCCCCTGATTGGGGAGGGGCTTTTGTCAAATACGGTACATTCCGCCGGAGATACGTTTTTTCTGCAGGAGGTGGGATACAGCAGCCTGTCAAAAGTCGCATCCGTAAGTCAGAACGGAGAGGGGATTTATGCTGTCTCCTGTCCTTTAAAGCTGTACAGCAATAACGTGCCCTATGAACATACTAATTGGGTGCTTCTGGGGTTTGATACGGAAGACGATTTGTTTGGCATGAGCCGCCGCCTTTACCTGTGGGTGGTCGCGGCTGTTTTTGGCGGTCTGGGATTTGGCATTCTCGGCCTGTATTTTATGGTGCGGTATCTGACCAGGCCAGTTGGCCGGTTAATGGAATGCATCAGCCGGGGAGGCGCCGGCCTTTTGGATTTTAAGTCCTCCAATATTTTTGAAATAGACGCTTTGTATGATGTGGTAAGGGATTTGACAGACAGGCAGAAAGAGGCGGAAAATATTCTGCTGGAAGAAAAAGAACGTTACAGAGTGGCGCTTGAGTCCTCCAACGATATGTTCTTTTCCTTTAATTTGGAAAACCATATGCTGGATATCGTAAACCACAAAACAATGAGCGGCCAGTGGCAGTGCAGGGAACATGGCGACAACTTTATCAATCCGGCCTGTATTTATGAGGCGGACCGTGAGGACGCCCTGGCGGCTATGTGCGGGCAGGGAGATAAGCTGTTTGCGGAGCTGCGTCTGAAATGGCCGGAAGATTCGGAATACAGATGGGTTGCGATTACCGGAAACGCGGTTTATGACACGGACGGCAATAAGCGGAAGCTGGTGGGAAGCATCCGGAATATTCAGGAGCAGAAAGAAAAAGAAGCCAGACAGCTCCGTGAAAACGAAACGGACAGCGTAACCGGTCTTTATACCTTTGACGCCGGAATAAAGTACATAAAGGAACGGCGAGGCACGCTTCCGGAAGGCGTTATGGCAGATTTGTTTTTTGACGGAATCAGAGAGACCGGCGCGAAATGCGGGATTGTCTTTTGCGATATGATATTGGAGGAGACAGGGGGCCTTATAAAAAGATACTGCGAAAAAGCGGGCGTCGAGGCGCGCTTACAGCCCCTGCCGCTGCGCTTAAACAACGATGAATTTGTCCTGTGGCTGGGCGGCTTTACGAAGGAGGAGGCCGTGCCTTTTGTGGAAGAGTTGTCTTTTGCCATTGCGCAATGCTTTGACCCGGCGCTTTTTGGCGTGGAGATTTACGCGGGATTTGCCGGGGCGAAGGCCGGGTATGATACGGAAGAGTTAATCCGCATGGCAAGGCTGGCGCGCGGGATTTCGCTTTCCGGCGGCAAAGAGACGGAAAATTTTTATGAGGATATTCCGGCGGTTAAGCGGAAGGATTTGCCGGCCCTGCAGGGAAAAGATATCCATTCCGCGGGCTACGGCGAGGACGTGGGCCTTGTGTCTGTTGCCTTAAACCTGTTTGGCAAGGGGGGCGGATTTGCCGCCCAGATGATGCTTATGTGCCGCAAGATAGGCAGGTTTTATCAGGCAAAAGGGGTGCTGGTATCCTTGCTTCGGCCGGATTTTAATTCCAATTATTTAAACTGCCAGTGGCGCGCGGACGGGAGCGCTTCCGGGGAAATCGTAAGGAAGTATAAGGAAGAGGAAAAAGAGGCGTTTTACCAGTGGCTTGGGAAAAAGGAAGTGCGCTGTGTTTCTGAAAGGGACAGTGAAAACAGCGCTATCCGGCGCTTTCTGTGCCTGGAGGAAGGCGATTTTGGCGTTGTCCTTCCTATGTATGACAACGGCAGCTATATGGGAAATATCTGCATTCTGGGCATTTTGCCGGACTTTTTGGAAGATTCGGAAAACTACCAGGAGCTTGCGGAACTTGGCCGGGTTGTGGAAAGCCAGTTAAACCAGCAGCAGTCCGACATTGCCAGCAAGGCGAAGTCCGAGTTTTTATCCCGCATGAGCCACGAGATACGGACGCCCATGAACGGTATTATCGGCATGACGGCTATTGCCCTGCAGCAGGGCCAGAGCGGGGAGCGTGTGACGGACTGCCTGCAGAAGATACAGTCCTCTTCGGAATATCTGCTTGGGCTGATTAACGACATTCTCGATATGTCCAAAATCGAAAGCGGCAAGATGAAGTTAGAGCCGTGCAATTTTAATATGTATGAAATGCTCGATACCGTTGGAGAGCTGATTGCGCCGCAGGCAGCGGCAAAGCAGATTGATTTTGTAAAAGATATCCGGCTAAGCCATAAATGGTTTCTGGCGGACAGGATGCGAATTAGCCAGGTTCTCATCAATCTGCTCGGCAACGCCGTGAAATTCACGCCGGCAAGAGGAAAAGTCGTCCTTCTGGCAGAAGAGGTGGAAAGCGCCGGGGAACGGGTGCGCGTAAGCTTTGCGATATCCGATACCGGCGTCGGGATTGCGAAAGAGGACCAGGAAAGAGTGTTCCGCTCCTTTGAGCAGGCGTCCTCGAATCCCTCGAAACAGCAGGGAACGGGACTTGGGCTTTCCATCAGCAGCCGTCTGGTGCAGCTTATGGGAAGCAATATCCAGATTGAAAGCGAGCTGGGAGAAGGCAGCACTTTCCGCTTCCTGATTCCGCTGAAGCCGGGAGAAGATATGGAAACGGAAGTCTCGGCGGAAGAAGTGTCCTTTGAGGGCCGCCGTGTGCTTGTGGTGGAGGATAACGAGCTGAATTCGGAGATTGCGCAGTGTCTTTTGGAAGAGCGGGGTTTTGAGGTGGCATGCGTATATAACGGAGCCGAGGCGGTAGATAAGATAAAGAATACACAACCCGGGACGTACGACGTGATTCTGATGGATATTATGATGCCGGTGATGGACGGACTTGCGGCAACGCGGGCAATCCGGAGCATGGAGAGGGAGGACTGCCATACCATTCCGATTGTGGCCATGTCAGCGAACGCCTTTGACGACGATTTGAAAAAATCGGTGGAGTGCGGTATGAACGGGCATTTATCAAAGCCGGTGGATGTGGAGAAGCTGTACCAGACGCTGGCGGAGGTTATCCTGAGAAAATAATACAGTTTCATATCAAAAAACAGACTGTTTGTGCAACTGCAGTTAAACATATTTTTAATTTTCCGATATTATTATCAGAGGCAAAAATCATAAAGGACGGGGGGATACTAATGCAAATCGGAAATATGCAGGAATTCAGACAGCAGCAGCTTGACAAGGTAAGAAAGCGCAAGGAAGAGGAAAAGAAGATAAAAAAAGGCATTTACCAGATGCATGCCATGATTGACAGCCAGTGCATGGAGACCTTTGATAAGGAGCATAAGAAGGTCGAGGAAAATGCCGGAAACGCAAAGAACGAAAACGGCTCCGAGGGAAAAACAAAAGAGAACAAAAAGAAGGATATCCAGACAGAAATTGAAAAAATGCTGGCTGCGGGAAGAAAGGCCATCAATTTAAGCCAGATGCAGGTATAGCATAGCGAAAGATTGCGGAAGGGAAGAAAATGTTCAGTTTTCTTCCCTTTTTGCATTTTACAGGAAATAAAACCAAAAATCTTTCAGGCGCCGGGGAATATTCCGTGTCTGTCGGGAATAATAAAAATGAATATGGATATCGTTGAAAATGACAAATAATAATTAGTATGAGCAAAGACAAACAGTATAAAGTGTAATAAAATAAGACCAGAAACAACGAAAAAATGTCTATTATGTCGATAAATATCGGTATTTTACTGAAAATGATTCGATAGAAGTAGACAAAACAAAAAGAAAGACAGGAGGTTTTTTATGAGAAAGAAATACTTGGCTTATCTTTTGGCGGCAGCTATGACGTTGTCTTTGGCAGGATGCGGCGGTGCGTCAAAGGAAAATGATTCAAAGACACAGGAAGAAAATACGCCGCAGCAAAACGAAGATTCCGGTGACAGCCAGGAAGCGGAAGACAATTCCGGTCCGGCAGATGAGGGAGCGGAAGCATCGGGAAGCGATACGGGATTGTCAGGCTCCTTCTCCATTTACCACATGCATGGCGAGGATGATACGACAGGAACCGCGGCGGCTTTCTGGAAAGCGGCTGACAAGTTCATGGAAGAAAATCCAAATGTAAATATTGAATTTGTTTTTTCAGCGCATGACGGCTATCAGCAAAAGCTCACTGCGATGATGGCAGGGGACGAGCTTACGGATGTCTGGCTGACAAAAGGCGATATGCTTCCTTCCTTTGCGGATACCGGAACCATTCAGGCGGCGGACCAGTATATCAAGCAGGATTCGGAATGGGCGAACGCGTATCTGGACGGCGCGTTTGGAGACTGCACCTACAACGGAACCGAGTGGGGAATACCCATGCAGATGCAGGCCAATACAATCGGTATTTACAACAAGGCGATTTTTGAGGAATGCGGAATTGACAAATGGCCGGAAACATGGACGGAGCTTTTAGAGGACTGTGAAAAAATCAAGGCAAAAGGTTATATACCGATTGCAATGGGAAATAAGGAACAGTGGGTTGCGGAGTCAACGGTTTTCAACACCTATGCTTATAAGTATGTTGACCAGGAATGGTTCAACAGCCTTGCAAACAATCAGGGGGCAAAGTTTACGGACGAGGCTTTTGTCAGAGCGCTGGCAGGATTCCAGAACATCGCGCAGTATTTTAATGAGGACATGAATTCTCTCGACCAGAACGAAATGTATGCTCTTTACTATAACAAACAGGCAGCCATGTTTTTCAACGGAGCCTGGGGCGTGGGCAATATGATTGGCAACTGTCCTGAAGATGTGCTTGCGGATACCCATGTGGGTCTGATGCCGGCAGTGGAGGGAGAAGCGGGAACCAAGTACGATACGGCGGCAGGGGCAGGCTGGAATTATGTGATTCACAGCAGATTGCAGGGAGATGACTTAACCGCGTGTCTTGCCTTCCTGAAAGCGGTATCTACCGGGGACTACGCGAACAGCGCGCTGGAGCTTGGGTTTATTTCTTCGGGAAAAACGACGGACGTGGACCTTTCCGCACTGCATCCGCTTTTTGCAGAGTATTACGAGCTGGCGGCGACGATGAATAACTGCTCCATTTTCGACGTTGTTCTTCCGGCGGAGGTTGGTTCGGGCGTTCTCTACGCAGATACACAGCAGCTCATTGCCGGGACGATGACCCCGGAGGAAATGGCGGCTGATTGTCAGGCAGTTATGGAAGCAAACTATTAATCTCGGAAAATATCAGGTTGTTAAGCCGGTGAGCCATTGCGAATCTGCTGAAAAACAGTAGGGGCAATGGCTCCGGTTTTTACAGACGGCAGGAGGGATTGAATGAATATTCGGGAAATTCGGAATAAGAAACAGAAGATTGGAATTTATCTGCTTATTATGGTTCCATTTATCTATTTTGTATATATCATGGTTTATCCTCTGTTTACTTCCGTTTATTACAGTCTGACGAAGTGGAAAGGAATCGGGGAGGCGCAGTTTGTAGGGCTTGGCAATTATGCCACGCTGCTTAAAACAGGGGATTTCTGGCTGGTAACAAAAAACACATTGTTTTTGAGTCTGGTATGCACGATTGGCCAGGTGGGAATTGCATTAGTGATTGCGTTTCTTATGACAATCCGCAGGCTGCGGCTGAAAGCCTTTCACCGGGCGGTCATCTTTTTCCCGGTGGTAATGGCGCCTATCGTTGTGGGATATGTTTGGCGTTTTATTTATAATTCAAATTACGGATTGCTAAATGCTTTTTTACGGGCAGTGGGGCGGGAAGACTGGATTCGGTTCTGGCTGGATGACCAGAATATTGTTCTTCGCGTGGTGTCGATTCCGGTTATCTGGCAGTATATCGGTCTGTATATGGTGATTCTTATGAGCGCAATTTCAGCTATTCCACAGGAGGTTTTTGAGTGCGCGGAAATTGACGGGGCGACGGGCCTTAAAAAGTCGATTTACATTACGCTTCCCATGGTGTGGGATACCTTAAAAATCTGTATTATTCTGTGTGCGGGCGGGACAATGAAAATATACGACCACCTTGTTGCGCTGACAAACGGAGGGCCGGGAAGGGCCACGGAATCGCTGGCGATGTACTGCTATGAGAACACTTTTAAGTTTGGCAATTTTGGGATGGGGGCGACAATTGCCGTTTCTATTCTGGTGTTCGCGCTGTTAATCAGCGGATTTGTGCAGGTTATGATGGGAAGGAGGAACAGGGATGAATAAGATAAAAAAATTTGTAACCGGCTTTTTTGTAAATGTTCCGATTATGCTGTTGTCCCTGACCTGTATTTTCCCGGTAATCTGGCTTTTGTATTCTTCGGTGAAAACAGACGTTGAGTTTAACAGAAGCCCGGTCAGCCTTCCGGCGCAAATCCACCTGGATAACTATGTGGCGGCGTTTAAGAAAGCGAGCTTTGGGACATTTACATTTAACAGCGCTTTTAACAGCGTGGTTTCATTATTGCTGGTGCTTCTTATTTCATTTGTCATGGGATATCTTTTGTCAAGATACCGGTTTAAAGGAAGAAATTTAATATACGGGGCATTGATGGCGGCAATGATGATTCCGGTTTATGCGCTGCTTGTCCCGATATTTATCCAGGAAAAGCAGATGGGGCTTTTGAACACGCATTTTTCTCTGATACCGGTTTATGTGGCGCTTGAGCTGCCTACGTCCGTGTTTTTGATAGACGGTTATATACGGGGGATTTCCGTTGATATGGAGGACGCGGCTTCCATTGACGGGGCAAGTCTTCCCAGAATCATGTTTACAATTATTATGCCGATTTGCAAGCCGATTTTGTCTACCATTGTGATTCTGACTTTTATGCATGTATGGAACGAGTTTGCATTTGCGCAGGTACTGATTTCAAAGGAGAGTCTTAAGACAATTCCAATTGGACTTACTTATTTTACCACACAGTATTCTACCAGCTATACGCTCCTTTTGGCGGCCCTGGCAATGGCTACGATACCGGTGCTGGTTATTTATCTTTTCTTTTATAACAAAATTATGGAAGGAATGATGGCGGGAGCGATAAAAGGTTAGTTTGCAGGAGAGCATACAGCATGATTGACATATCCCGACTTTCTCAGATAAATCCTTATATCAGGATGATGAAACTGCAAAAAGAAGCGTCTTATTCAGGAAAATGGGAAGATATTGATAATGTGTTCACGTATATTGCTGTGGGAAACGCCGATTTTGTTGTAAACGGAATCAGCTACCGTCTTCATGCGGGCAGCATCATTATCATACCTCCCTATATGACGCATGTAATTATATCAAACAGCGCGGAGCCTTTTGTCCAGTATATCATGCACTTTGATTTTTATGAATCAGAGGAGAGAAAAGAACTGGCGCATAAAAATATGCTGGAAGAAGAACAGCCGGTGATTCCTGAAAGAGAATGTGTTCTGGACGACAGCGTAATTGTTTCCGAGATACCGGAGGCGGAACGCAATCAGGTGGTTCTGCGCTATTTGAACCTGATTCAGGAATTTAATGAGAACAAGCCGGGAAGAAACCTGATTCTGAAAGCCGGATGTACAGAACTGCTGGTGAACGCCTTAAGAAACTGTGTGGAGGTTAAGGAAAAGAGCAGTAGGAAAAAAACAAAATCATGGATTCATATTGAAAATGCAATGGAATATATTATGAACTGTGATTTGGCCGGAGATTTGACCAACGAGGGAGTGGCTAAAGGAATCGGAGTGTCGGCAAATTATCTTACCAGTATCTTCCAGATGTACCTGGGAATTTCTCTGCACAAGTATATAATGAATGTAAGGATTGAGCATGCCCAGCAGTTACTTTTATCCGGTAAGGTAAATGTGACGGAAGCGGCTGACATGACGGGTTTTTCCAGCATTCATGTATTCAGCAAGACTTTTAAAAATATTATGGGCATTTCGCCCAGTCAATTTATGAATGAAACTGTAACCAGAAAAAAGGAGGTAAAATTTTATGTGGATTGAGGGAAATTACAGACGCAATCTGATGGACATGCACATTGACGACTGGAACCCGGAGTTTTTGAGCCGTCTTAATGTGGATGAATATGTGGAGGCGTTAAAGGATGCCGGTATCCAGGCAGCTATGGTAAAAGGCAGGCCCCACACGGGACTGGCTTATTATCCGACCAGAGTAGGAAGGATGCACAAAGGACTGAAAGGCTTTGATTTTCTTGGAACAATGGTTCAGAAATGTCACGAAAACGGGATTGCGGTGGTGGCGTACTTTACCCAGATTTTTGACAACTGGGCGTATGAAAATCACCCCGAATGGAGGCTTGTCACTTCGGACGGAATGGGAATGAGGGAGCTTCACGAGAAGAAAGACATGAAGACAGGGCGGTACGGAATCGTGTGCCCCAACAACGAAGGATATCGGGCGTATGTGAAAGCCTGCCTGACGGAAATGAACGAGCTGTACGATTTTGAGGGAATGTTCCTGGATATGACGTTTTTCCCGGAGGTTTGTTATTGTCCGAGCTGTCGGAAAAGGTATAAGGATGAAACCGGAAAGGAACTGCCGAGAAAGATAGACTGGAAAGACCCGGACTGGCTGGAATATGCCTATAAGAGGGACGAATGGATAGCGGATTATGCGAAATTCGCCACAGACTGCGTAAAGAAAATCAAGCCCCATGTAACCATTGAACATCAGCTTTCCAATATTGCGGGTTCCTGGATTGTGGCCGATTCGGAATTGCTTCTCGACGCCATTGACTGCGCCAGCGGCGATTATTACGGCGGCTTTCTGCAGCAGACGTTTATCAACAAGTATTATAAAAATATTTCCCCGAATCTTCCCTTTGTGTACCATACCTCCCGGTGCGACCCGGAGCTGGCCTATCATACCACGACGAAAACAGAGGAAGAGATGCTTTTGCATGTAATCACCTCTCTCGTACATAACGGAGCGTTCCTTTTAGTGGACGCCATCAACCCCGACGGAAGCATAGTGCCCGAGGTTTACCATGGCCTGATGAAACGTGTCTATGGAGTTACCAGACAATACGAAAAATACGTTGGCGGGGAAACGTACCGGGACGCGGCGGTGTGGTTTGCCACCCATGCCAAATTTGACCCGAATGAAACGGATATAGACGTGATGGAGAAGACTTTTTCGCCCGCTTATTATATGAAATCGCCGGTAGCGGCATCTTCCGTTCTCCGCGAATATAACGTGCCTTTTGAAGTCATAGGGACAAAGAATATAAAGGACGAGAAAGCAAAGGTAATGATTTTGTCTCATGTTGCCAACATACGTGACGAAGAGATGGATGAGATAGAAGCGTATCTGGCAAAGGGCGGTAACCTGCTAGTAAGCGGCCCTGTGGGAAACGAAAGACTGCAGAAGCTTATTGGCATTAAAATTACAGGGCGCACGGAACATGATTTTACCTATATGAGCCCTACAGAGGCGGGAGCGGACTTCTTCGAGGGATTTTCCCGTCTGGCGCCCCTTACCATCGATGGCCACCAGATGGAGGCGGAAATCACGGACGAAAGGAATCTTACCGTGCTCGCCACGAAAACCCTGCCCTATACCATGACGGGATGCTGTGAGTTTTCGGCTATTCATTCCAATCCGCCCGGCATTTATACAGAGGCTCCCTGCGCTGTGTTAAAGGAAACGGGAGAGGGCAAAGTTATCTGGACGGCCGCCCCTGTTGAAATGTCAAGGCCCTATATGAGCCGTAAGGTATTTTTCCGCATGGTCGATTTTTTGCGGGGAGAAGCCTCCTTTACCTCCAACGCGCCGAAGTTCGTGGAGGTTCTTGCATGGAAAAAGGATGAGGAAGATTATTTTGCGGTCATTAACCAGCAGGAAGAATCTCCCATTGCGCCTATGTATGATATTACAATCGAAGTAAAGGGAAAGGCGGATAAAAAGGCTTATCTCCTGCCGGAAAATACGGAGCTTAAGACAGAAATTACGGGAGAGGATTCGTTGAAGATTTATCTGCCGAAGCTGGAGATTTTCCACATACTTCGTTTAGGCTGAAAGGAGAGGGCGCTGTTATGAAATACGGAATTTATTTTGCTTATTGGGAAAAAGAGTGGAATGCGGACCAGAAACGGTATATTGAGAAGGTGAAGGAGCTGGGGTTTGACGTTCTGGAAATTTCCTGCGCCATGCTGAAAAATACCGGTAAAGAAGAATTGCTGGAAATGAGAAAAAGAGCGGCAGATGCCGGAATTACGCTTACCGCCGGATACGGCCCGGCGGCGGGGGAAAATCTCGGAAGCCCCGATTCGGAAGTGGTAAAAAACGCAGTGGCTTTTTATACGGACATATTAAAAAAACTGGAAATTCTTGATATTCACACCCTGGGAGGCGGAATTTATTCCTACTGGCCGGTGGACTACAGTAAGCCTGTTGACAAAGCGGGAGACTGGGCGCGGAGCGTTTTAAATGTGCGGAAAGTAGGGAAGATTGCCAAAGAATGCGGCGTGGACTACTGCCTGGAGGTCTTAAACCGGTTTGAGGGCTATCTGCTCAATACCTGTGCGGAGTGTAAAAGCTTTGTGGAGGAGGTGGATGTGGACGCCGTAAAGATTATGCTGGACACTTTTCATATGAACATTGAGGAGGACAGTATGCCGGAGGCGATTTTGCTGGCAGGAGATAAGCTGGGGCATTTCCATGTGGGAGAAAATAACCGACGCCTGCCGGGAAAAGGCGGCCTGCCCTGGTATGAAATCGGCATGGCGCTTCGGGCCGTGGGCTATAACAAAAACGTAGTGATGGAGCCTTTTGTGAGAAGCGGAGGAGGCGTGGGCAGCGATATTAAAATATGGCGGGATTTAAGCAGGGGAGCATCGGACGCCCGGCTTGACGCGGATGCAAAAAATTCGGTGGCGTATCTGCGTTATGTTTTCAGCGGGCCTGATTCCGATTATGGAAGCGTTATTTTGTAAGTGATGTAAATGAAAGGAAAGAGTTAAAGATGAAAAATTATCCGGTAATAGGAATACGTCCTGTTGTGGATTCCAGACGTCTTGGCATTCGGGATGCATTAGAGGGCAAGGTAAGACAGATGGCGGAAGCGGCCGGTACGCTGATTCGGGAAAATGTGTTTTATGCAGACGGTACGCCGGCCCGCACAGTGATTTTTTCCGGCAGCATTGCCGGCGGGGAAGAGGCGGCAAGGTGTGAAGCGGAATTTGCGTCTCAGCACGTGACCGCCACCTTAAGCGTGACGCCAAGCTGGTGCTATCCGCTTGAGACAATTGACATGAACCCCATGACGACAAAAGCAATATGGGGATTTAACGGAACGGAGCGTCCGGGAGCCGTGTACCTTGCGGCGGCGATGGCGGCTCATAACCAGATGCACAGGCCCTGTTTTTCCATTTACGGAAAGGATGTGCAGGATATGGACGATGAGGAAATTCCGGCCGATGTGCAGGAGAAAATTCTGCGGTTCGCAAGATGTGCCATTGCGGTGGGCGAAATGCAGAACAAAGCGTATGTGGGATTCGGCTCTGTTTCCATGGGGATTATGGGTTCTTTCTTAGACCCTTCTTTCTACATAAGATATCTGGGAATGCGGCCTGAATGGGTAGATATGACAGAGATTCTCCGGCGAATGGAGCAGGGGATTTATGACGGGGAAGAATTTGAGGCAGCTCTTTTGTGGGTGAAAGAAAACTGTAAGGAGGGCTTTGACCCGAATCCGGACACAAAAGCTCACGGACGGGAAGAAAAGGATAAGGAATGGGAATTTGTGGTGAAGCTCACCATGATTATCAGGGACATAATGCTGGGAAACGAAAAATTGGCGGAGCTTGGTTTTGCCGAGGAAGCCTTAGGGCGCAACGGCCTGTTCGGCGGCTTTCAGGGACAGCGCATGTGGACGGATTATAAACCGAACGGGGATTTTACGGAAACGATTTTGAACTCATCCTTTGACTGGAACGGAAAACGCCAGCCGATAGTATTTGCCACGGAAAACGATAATCTGAACGGGCTTTCCATGCTGTTTGGCAATCTGCTGACGGGAAAGGCCAGCGGTTTTTCCGATATCCGATGCTATTGGAGTCCCGATGCGGTAAAAAGAGTGAGCGGATGGCAGCCAAAGGGAAAGGCGGCAGGCGGATTCATCCATCTGATTAATTCCGGTTCCACCTGTCTGGACGCCACGGGGAAATCGGCGGATAAGGAGGGGATGGGGGTTATGAAACCATGGTGGGAGATGACTCCAAAAGATATAAATGCCTGCCTTGAAGCTGCTGATTTTTGCCCGGCGGAGCTGTGCCAGTTCAGAGGCGGAGGTTTTTCCTCCCATTTTGTGACGGAAGCGGAAATGCCTCTCACGTTGGTAAGGGTAAATCTGATAAATGGTGCAGAACCGGTAATGCAGATTGCGGAGGGCTGGAGCGTAGTGCTTCCGGAGGAGGTACATCGTATCATTGACAGCCGGACCGACCCCACGTGGCCTACTACGTGGTTCGTGCCAAGGACGGGAGAAAAGAAGGCTTTCCGGGACGTTTACAGTGTGATGGCAAACTGGGGGGCAAATCATGGCGCGTTTATCCATGGCCATGTAGGAGCGGATTTGATTACCCTGGCTTCCATGCTGAGGATACCGGTGACCATGCATAATGTAGCGGAGGAACAGATATTCCGCCCTCATGTATGGCTGTCTTACGGGACGCAGGAGTCCGAGGCGGCGGATTTGGCGGCTTGCCGGGCATTCGGGCCTTTATACAGATAATGACAGTGGCAGAATCGTCTTTCATCCGGCCGGTATTCATGTTATAATGAATTGCATCAAAGGCGGAATGTGGGGAATGGGCCCGTCTCTGGCGGGCTTTCCCTGCAGGTAATGATAGCGAAAAATAACAGCGGAGTATGAGAGAAAAGGAGGACGATTATGCTATATCCCAAAATGAACCAGGCGCGTTCCGTTATTGACTTGTCAGGCGTGTGGGGATTCCGGCTGGGCACGGACGAAGAGCCGGGAGAGCACATTGAAAAGCTGGAGAAACCGGAAGTCATTGCGGTTCCCGCGTCCTACAACGACCAGAAGGACGACCCGGCTTACCGGCACCATTACGGCTGGGCCTGTTATCAGAGAGAAATCGTGGTGCCCGCGTACATGAAAGACGAGAGGAGAGTGCTGCGTTTTGACGCCGTCACCCACAATGCGAAAATTTATCTGAATCAGCGGCTTGTTTTGACCCACAAAGGCGGCTTCCTGCCCTTTGAAATCGACATTACGGGTTTGATACCGGCGGGGGAAAAGGCGCTTCTTAGCGTTGCGGTGGATAACCGGGTAAATCACGGCACGCTGCCGGTGGGAAATGAGGATGTGGCCTTTTTCGGCTCGGACAATCCGGGGATTCCCAGTGTGGAGAGCGCCAAGCAGGCGAGGAAAAAACAGAACTTCCCGAACTTCGATTTCTTCAACTTTTCGGGAATCCATCGTCCTGTCCGCATATATACGACGCCGGCGTCTTATATTGAAGATATTGTGCTGGTTCCGGACATTTCCGGGACAGACGGAATCGTCAGCTATGAGGTGCGTACCGGCGGTGCGCATTCGGATAAGGAGGTTGCCGTAAAAATTCTGGATGAAGACGGAAATTGCGTGGCGTCGGCGGCAGGCAGAGAGGGAACCGTAACGATTCCCGATGCCAGACTGTGGTGGCCCTTTCCGGGTACGCCCTATCTGTACAGAGCGGAGGTTACCTACGGCGGGGATATCTATGAGGAAAGCTTTGGCATCCGCACGGTGAAGGTGGAGGGAAGCTCTTTTCTGATTAACGGAGAGCCTTTTTACTTCAAAGGCTTTGGAAAGCACGAGGATTCGCCTTTCCATGGGAGAGGATTGGATGTATGTCTGGACGTGAAGGACATCAACCTGATACACTGGCTGAACGCCAATTCTTTCCGCACCAGCCATTATCCTTATGCGGAGGAAATGTACGCACTCTGCGACAGGGAAGGGATTGTTATCATCGACGAAACCCCGGCTGTTGGCATCAATGGAGGGGGAGCCCATGACCCTTATCAGACTTACGGCGTGAAAGGACATCACGAGGAGGTTATCAGGGATTTGGTGGCAAGAGATAAAAATCACCCCTGCGTGGTAATGTGGTCCATGGGAAACGAGCCGGACACGGAGCATTTTCCACAGTCGGCCTATGACTACTGGCATTCCCTGTATGAGCTTACCCACAGCGTTGACCCGCAGAAAAGACCCGTTACCTTTGTGTGCTGTCAGAATCATTATGAAAATGACATTGTCACCCGCACCATGGACGTGGTGTGTCTGAACCGGTACTATGGGTGGTACAATCTTTCGGGGGACCTGGAGGCGGCCTCCTATGCCCTTAACATGGAGCTGGATTTCTGGGAAAAAATCGGCAAGCCGGTGATGATGACGGAATACGGCGCCGACGCGATTCCGGGCGTTCACAATTGCGTGCCGGAAATGTTCAGCGAAGAATACCAGATGGATTATTACAAAATGCACAGCGACGCCTTTGATAAGAGAGCGTTTTTCATCGGGGAGCAGGTTTGGAATTTTGCGGATTTCGCTACCATTCAGGGATGCATGCGAGCGGACGGCAACAAAAAGGGCCTGCTTACCAGAGACAGGCGGCCCAAGCTGGCGGCCCACTATTTCAGAAAACGGTGGGGTGAGATTTCGAATTTTGGGTATAAATAGATAGCGTAAAAAGAAAAATTCCCTGCGGAAAAGTGTTTTGGGATTGCAGTTTCCGCAGGGATGTTTTTATTTGAGTTCTGTTTGTTGATTTAATGAATTTCTTCAATCAGGCATTGATGTTCTTTTTTTCTGGAATCATAGCTGATTGCAACGGCTAGGATTTTTTCGACA
>CAJTMZ010000073.1 GCA_910577445.1 uncultured Lachnospiraceae bacterium
TCTTCAAAATCCCGCAGAAGCCTTTTGTCGAGCTGCTCTCTTGATAAGGCCGGCTTTAAATCAATGTGAAGCAAAGCAGGCATGTTGTCCGCTTTTTTCGCATAGTAGCTGCCGGCGCTTAAAATCAGCGGCCCGCTGACCCCGAAGTGCGTAAAGAGCATTTCGCCGAAGCCTTCGTATATTTTTTTCTTATTGTATAAAAGCGACGCCGCCACGTTTTTCAGCGACAGTCCCTGCAGCGATTTGCACCACTCTTCCTTCACCGTAAAGGGCGCCAGCGCAGGTTTTATCTCCTTTATGGTATGTCCGGCCATGGCGGCAAACCGGTAGCCGTCCCCGTCTGAGCCGGTGGATTCATAGGCCTTCCCGCCGGTGGCGATTATCACGGCGTCTCCGTAAAGGGTACGTCCGTCCTCCAGCTTCACGCCTCTTACACAGTGTTTTCCCTCTTCGTTTTCCGTCAGGATTTTTGCCGCTTTCGTGTTCAGGCAGACCCTGATTTTCTCCCGCCTGAGCCGGTTATTCAAAGCGGCGATGACGTCGGAAGAATGGTCCGAAACCGGGAACACACGGTTTCCCCGTTCCGTTTTTAGCTTACAGCCCGCCTTTTCAAAAAAATCCATCACCGCCCTGTTGTCCATGGCGTAAAAAGCGCTGTATAAGAATTTTTCGTTGGAGACGACCGACCCAAAAAACGCCTCCTCTTCGCAGGCGTTCGTCAGGTTGCATCTTCCCTTGCCCGTGATAAAAAGTTTTTTGCCCGTCTTTTCGTTTTTTTCAAGTAAAGTAACCGACGCGCCTTCCCCGGCCGCCGCTATCGCCGCCATCATTCCCGCTGCGCCGCCGCCGATTACCAGTACATTTTTAGGATTCATTCTTCTTCACCAGAGGATTGTTCAACGGAATCTCCCCGTCAATAAAATTAATCTCGTCATTTAAGTAAACCTGATAGTTGTTCCACACCTCTTCCAGCGTTTCCAGATTCCGCTTCACCACGTCGGGCTCCTTCATGCACAGAGCCACCACCAGCGCGTTAATCACGCTTAAAGGCGCCACCAGGGAATCCACGATGGAAACCATATCGCTTCTGGCAAGGAGATTGCAGGAGGAATACAGATTCATGGGAGAGTGAATGCTGTCCGTGATGGTAATCACCTTCGCGTTCCTGTCGTTTGCAAACTCCATGGCCTTTAACGTCCTCATGGAATATCTGGGAAAACTGATTCCGATAATGGCGTCCCGCTCGTCAATCCGTATCATCTGCTCAAAGATTTCCGTGACGCTTGTGGTCTTGACATGAATAATATTTCCCCGAATCATATTCAGGTAAAAATGCAGGAAATCGGCAAGAGGCTCGCAGCTTCTGACCCCGATAAGGTACACGCACCTTGCCTCTAAAATGGTATCCACCGCTGTCTCAAAAGCCGCCGCGTCCAGATTGACAATGGTATCCTGCAACTTTTCGATATCGGAGTTTAACACGGCCTGCAGAATTTCGGATTTGGTGCTCTTCCCGTATTTCGTACCCATTTTCTGCACGGAGTTCAGCTTGTTTTTTACCCATTCCTCCAGCGCCTTCTGGAACTCGGGATAGCCCTCGTATCCAAGGCCGGACGCAAACCGCACCACCGTGGACTCGCTGACGCCCACCGTCTCCCCCAGCCTTGACGCCGTCATAAAAACGGCCTGCTCATAGTGGTCGGAAATATAGGCGGCGATGGCCTTGTGTCCCTTGCTCATTTTCATGTATCTGTCATTCATTCTCGTAATTATGTCATGCGCCTGCTGCAATGTTTTATCCCCCTGCCGTAAAAGCTATTTGAATGAATGATAGGAATCCTTCAAAAGCTGCATAGTCTCAGCCTCCGGCAAATCATAGTCCCCGGTAAGCGTCATACATGCCGCCCCGTGGATAAAAATCCACATTCTGGTAAAAAGTTCTCCCGCATTTCTGCTGCCCTGCGTTTTCGCCGACTGGATTTCCCGGCTTATGTACCCCTCATCGCCGTTTACGATATCATACATGCTTTTTCCGAACCGCTCCGGCGATAAAAAGACGAACTCAAATATCTTTTTATGCTCTCCCGCAAATTTAATATAAGCCTGTCCCAGATTCACAAAAGGCGTCACCGTCTGCCTCGGGAAATCGGCATAGTAGTCCTGAAAAAACTCGCATGCTCTTTCAAACAGTTCTTCCGTCAATTCTTCCATATTTTTGTAAACACGGAATATAGGCTGGGTAGAGCAGTTTGCTTTCGCCGCCAGTTTTCTGGCGGTAACCTGCCCGATTCCCTCCTCCTTAAGCAACGTAAACGCCGCCTCGAAAATCGCTTCCCTTGTTATCGATTCTTTTCTTGCCATATCAGATACCCCGCAATACCCATATACAACGTCTTTTTATAACATGTGTTATCATTTTACGACAAATAATCGGTCATGTCAACGCAAAAAGTCAAAAACCCCGCGGCAATGCTGCAGGGTTTTCCTCTATACTTCTCCCGTCTTTCCTTCCATAATATAATCACGCAAATCCTTCAGAAACTGGTCCCAGGCGTCCTCATTCTCCACATAATACAGCGGGCATTTTTTGCCGCCCTCATCGTAATGTCTCCGCATGTCCTCCGGCGCAAGGTCATATTCGTTCAAAAGCCATGCGCACAGCCGAATCAGCGACTGGTAAGTGGCGTCTGTAAATTTGCCGTCGGCCTGAAGATAACAGCACTCGATTGATACGGAATCATAGTTTCGTTTCTGCACCGCGTAAGCTATCTCTTCCAGCGGGATGCATTGCACAATCTCCCCGTCGAACCCGATGATAAAATGAGCGCTGGCCGAAGTTTCCCCCGTAATGGCCAGATTTTCAAAATAACTCCGGTTCTGCGCCGCGCTCGTCTCTTTGTTGGCCGTGTAATGGACAAAAATATTTTTCACTTCCTCAAGCTTCTCACCGGGGCGGGAATACTCGTTTACCGTCAGAAAGTCCTCCTCTATTATGGGCTTTGGCGTCTTGTTGCTTTTAATCACTTCTCTTCTGGCGGCCTTTTCCGTAAAATTGCTTTCTATCCGTTTTACCGTCTCCACGTTTTCCGGCCCGCCTTTTACCAGCCTTATAAAAACAAACAGCAGCATACTGACAAATGCCGCCATAAATACGAGCACCGTAAACTTTGCGGCCATCTGCTGACGCCGCCTGCGCCGGCGTCTTAGTTCCCGCTCCCGCTGCGCCCTTGCATCCGCCGCGTCCCTTCTTCTTTCTCCGGCATTCTGCCGGGGATTTCTGCGCTTTGCCGGCATTCGCTCCCTGTCAGCGCCCTCGTCCCTTTCCCGGCTGTACCGTTCTCTTTTTCTGCCGCTGTTGCCGCCGCGCGCTCTTCTTGTGTTTTCGCCGTTTCTTCCTCTGTTCCCCGGTGTATTTTGGGCTCTGCTTCTCTCTTCCGCTCCGCGCCTTTCCCTGCTTTGGGGTCTGCTTACATCTATATTTACTACCGTTCTGCCCGGATTCTGGACTTTTCTTCTCACCGGACTTACGCCGGCTGAGATTTCCCCGCCGCCGCTTTCGTAAACAGCGTTTTCTCCTTGCTCTTCATTTATATCTAAAAATACGCTTCTGTTTATTTTGGCTTTGGATTTTGATGTCTGTCCGGCGCCCGGGCCCGAAAAGCGAGCCTGCCCTTCCTCGTCAGCCTTTGATATATCTATAAAATCCAGTTCCATCCTGCCTCTTCCTTTTGTACACCACCAATATTTTACCCTAGTATATTACAGTATAGCAAATCGGTTTATAAGATTTTTTAAGCAAAAATTAATCTTTTCTTAAGATTAGCCTTAAAATACAAACTGAACCAGCAGCATATAGCAGATAGTTCCGCCCGCTATGGACAACAGCATCTGTCTTTTCCAGAGATGCAGCCCGGCCACCGTCAAAACGCCTGTCAGCTCCGGGATTCCGTGGCTTTCCGAAAACAGGTTCACATTTTTCAGGCTGTACACCACAAGAAAGCCGAAAACAGCCGCCGGGAGGACTTTTCCAAGATATCTGACAAATCCGGGCGTGGGTTTTCCTGCCGGAAAAATCAGAAAAGGGAGAAATCTGGTTATCATTGTCCCAAGAATTACCATTCCTATTGTAATTATCTGTTCCGTCAGCGTCATTGACATTTTCCTTCTCCTCCCGCCTCCAAAGGCTTCCTGAGCAAAGCAAGTACGCCAAGAGTCGAAAGCATGGCCGGAATAATGAAATTGTCCGGGCCAAAGGCTATGAGACACAGCAGGGAAATGCCAAGTCCCGCCAGCGTGCTTGTATGGTTATTTTCTTTCATCCACTGCTCTAACAATATCACAACGAACATTGCCGTCATAACAAAATCAATCCCCTCCGTATTGAACCGAATCAGAGAGCCGAAGATACCGCCAAGGGTTGCTCCGAAAAACCAGTAAAAATGATTCAGCGCCGTGACAAAAAACATAAACCATCCCCTGTCAATCCCTTCGGGGATATCCGCCGTATAATTAATGGAAAAACTTTCGTCGCACATGCCGAAAATAAGATAACTATCTTTTATCCCGTTCCCCCGGTATTTGTCAAGCATGGATATCCCGTAGAATAAATGCCTCGCATTAATCATAATCGTCATTGCAAGCGCCTGTAAGGGGCTAAACGCTCCCAGCAGCATATTTACCGTCACAAATTCCACGGAACCGGCAAAAATCGTCAGGCTCATTAACATGGGATACCAGAAACCAAAACCGGATACGTTCATATATATCCCATAGGTCATTCCCAGAAACCAGAAGCCGGCAAAAATCGGGATTGTATGAGGGAACGCCGCCTTAAATGCTTTTTGCAGTTTTTTATCTCCTGTCCTCATCGAAATTCTTTCTTTTACCTCCTGCGATGTCCTTGTCACGATTTCTATTGTAATGGGAATGCCGGCAAATGTAAATAAGCTGGTTTTATGAAAAAAAATATCATGTAAACCGCAAATTAACCTGAAATTGCCAAATAGTTGGTGGATGCAACCGCTGATTTGGTATAAGATAGTGGCATAAAAACGAAAGGAGAATTGAAATCAAATGTTGTTTTATCAATTAGCGGCGATTGCCTATCTGATATTTTGTATCGCAGCGGCGGCCGTAGCGGGTTATCTTCTGTTACTTATTATCAAAGCTTTAAAAAAGTACATAGGTTCTAAAGAGATTCGGGAGGAAAAAAAGATTATCAGAAAGTCTCTGGGCGAGGTGCTCAAAGAAAACCGGATTCGGTGCAAGATGACGCAGGAATTTGTATCGGAAACATTAGGCGTCAGCAGGCAGGCTGTTTCCAGATGGGAAACCGGAGCCGCCGACCCAAGTACTTCTAATTTACTGGCTCTTGCAAAACTGTATGGAATATCTGCCGAGGAGCTGCTTTGCAGCGTCAACGCAAATGCGCAAGTAAAAGAAAATGATTCAAAGGAGGATGTTTAAAAATGGAAACTTCCTGCCGCAAATGGAAAATTCTTAGTGCCACAGCAATGAAATTAACGGCGGTTATTTTCATGTTCGCAGACCATATCCATCAAATGTTTGCCGCAAAAGGCGCGCCTGTATGGCTGACAATAGCCGGGAGGCTTGTCTTTCCCATGTTTTTGTTTGCCGCAGCCGAAAGCTTTTATTATACGCGCAGCAAAAGGAAATACTTACTCCGCCTTCTTTTCGCAAGCTGGGGAATGACGTTTTTTACGTCTGTATTACAAAAGCTTGTGCCAAATGAAAACGTTGTTTTGATTAATAACGCCTTCAGTACCTTTTTCGTATCGGGCTTATATATGATGTTCTGGGACTGGTTTATGGAGGGGATAAAAGAGAAAAAAAGAATGCTGATAGTAAAGTCTGTTTTATGCTGTTTTATTCCGGTTTTATGCGCCATTCCTTTATTATTGACAGGAATGCTCTCCACAAATGAAAATATTCCTGTTTTCTTCATACAGGCTCTTGCCTTTGTTTCATTGCTTATTCCCGGCATTTTAACTGTTGAAGGCGGATTTTCACTTGTACTTCTGGGCGTATTATTTTATATTTTCCGGAAACACAGAATCATACAGATTCTGGTCCTGCTGACCCTGTCGGCGCTGGTGTATGCAACCGTCAACAGGATTCAGTGCTTTATGGGGCTGGCGGCAGTACCGATGTGTCTGTATAACGGGAAACGCGGACCTGGAATGAAAAACTTTTTCTATATATTCTATCCGGCGCATATTGGGATATTGTATATAATTTCAGCGTTGACGGCATAAATAAAAAATGCCACAAACCGCTTCAAATCAGGGGTTTCCAGCATTCTTCAGGGTTGGGCTATTCAATTATGAATAACAGCTCGTAGGGGAATCGAACCCCTGTTTCCGCCGTGAGAGGGCGGCGTCTTAACCGCTTGACCAACGAGCCATTCAGTTTGCCTCTGCACACTTTGTTATTTATTTCCTGTGCATCACACTTGCTTATTTTAGTACAATCCTGCGAATAATGCAAGTGTTTTTTTTATTTTTTTACAAATTTTTTTGTAATTTTTTTTGCACCGTATTTTCAGCCCTTATTTCCTTTCGTTTACAGCCTTCTTTAACTCCTCAAGAGCCTCCTCAAACCGTTTGGATTTCATTGTAGGATTCCCTTTAATCAGATTTCTCTGGTAGAAATCCTTCAGCCTTCTGAATTGCAGGCGGTGCTCTTTTTCTATGTTGTATTTACTGCGCAGTTCCATAATTTCTTCATGCACATCGTCCATAAATTCCGACGGGTTTATCTTAAGTCTTTCTTTTAATGAACCGAATTTCTCCTCAATGCTGTCCATCAGTTCTTCCACCCTCTGGCTCTTTTCAAGTCTGCGGGCCTCAATTTCATCATTGGCAACGGCAATAATAACATCCAGCCTCTTTTGAATCCGCTCCATCTCCTCTTTCGCCCGTTCCAGACCGATAAGGATATCCCGCAAATCCATAGCGGCCTTAAAGGAAAGTGTAAAATCAACCACAATATAAAGACTTGCCGCCACCGTCACCAGCACGACCACCGCTGAGGGTATGATAAAAATAATACGTTCTACGCCTCTGTGGAGAAATTCCGTCATCAGTATCGTCAGAAAGCCCCATGCCACAGTGGATGAAAGGCAAATATGGCCTTTATAATTAAATTTCTGATTGGAATAATCCCAGTACCGTACCTTAAAGAGAGCCTCCATCAGCTCTCCCGTCACCAGCTCAAGAGCAGTTGCTCCGATACATCCCGCAATATAGGTAAGAAAAATATTATCCTGAAAGGGCATGGAAACCACAAGCATCATAATCGCCCCGCTCCCGTAAATTGGCAGAAAGGGCCCCCGCATAAAACCTCTGTTCACAAATTTTCTGCTTTTGAGAGATACATATGTGGATTCAAATATCCAACCAAAAAAACAGTAAAAATAAAAGAAAAACAGCCACTCTATGATTGAATACTGGTACATTATGATTTTCCCTTCTTATGTATAGTTCCTATCCGCATTTATCCTACACGAAACTGATTACAGGCTCCTTCGGCGCTTTGGTCTTTTCAATATTAAGCGCGTCCAGAATCGGCCCTTCGCCGCCGTAGTCCTCGAAGTATTCCTTCGCCACTTTTGCCGTCACTTTTACCCATTGCTTTTCCGCCAGCTCGCCGCATTTGTCATACCAGCAGGCAAACCCCAGAAATGCCATATCATCCGCACAACAGGTCATTGCCATCCGGCCGGGTACAAAATATCCTTCCGGGAAGTCCTCCGGCTTTAAAACCATGGCCGTGAAACGAATGGTTTTTCCGATATAGCGTTCCAGATTGTCAAGGCTGTCCAGATACCAGATTCCGTATCCCTCATTGTCGAGCTCGATAATCTCCGCATCCAGACTGTAAGGTAAGTCGTCCTCAAAAATCTGGTTGATTTCCCCCTCCGAGCCCTCAAAAATTATCTCCGCCTGCTGGTTGATTGCCTTGACGTTTCTCTTGTAAAGGCTCAAATCCTCCACGTCGTCACAGCGGTTGAAGATAATCATCTCCGACTTTCGGAGCATTTCCGCCAGCAGGGATTTCATGTTCGTGAAATACATGGGGAAAGTGGATGCATCTATGGTGGTAATCTGCTGTTCAATTCCCCAGCGCGGCGGAAGCTCCATATTCTTAAAGTTCCACATGCCGTTATATTCAATAATAATGCGCTCGGGCTTATATTTTTTTTCAAGTTCCGTCAGGTACGCCGGAGTAAACTCCTTCTCATCTTCAATAAAAACAAGCTCTGTACGGCTCTTTTTCAAAAGCGCCTCCTCATACTCGTTTTCCCCTTCCTCGCAGACAATCAGAAGCGTCTTTCCCTTCACCCGAAAATAAGGCTGGGCCAGCGTAAAGGAAATAAATTCTGTCTTTCCACTTTCAAGAAATCCATTAATAACGTATACCGGCTTCATACAACCCCTTCTTTCTTTTTTCCTTACCTTTTACCGTCCGCCTTCTTAGTTTGCCACGAAAAGCTCTTTCAGCGCATCCTCTTTCAGGCCGGAGCCAATCACGCAGAATTTGCCGGTTACGTCCGGCTTTCCGGTACGCACATTGCTCTCTCCCGGCACGTAATCGAAGTAAACCCATCCGCCCGTCTTTTCCGGAACCATGCCCTTCGCCCGAAGCACGTATCCGTACCTGCCTTCGTTTTCAAGCTCCTCCAGAATATGTTCAATTTCATCTTTTCCGTAGGCTTTCGGCGTTTCCATCCCCCAACTGGTAAATATCTCATCGGCATGATGATGGTCGTGGTCATGGCCATGATGATGTCCGCAGCCGCATTCTTCCCCATGGTGATGCTCATGTCCCTCATGGTCATGGTGGTGTCCGCAGCCACATTCTTCCCCATGGTGATGCTCATGTCCCTCATGGCCGTGGTGGTGCCCGCAGCCGCATTCTTCCCCATGGTGATGCTCATGTCCCTCATGGCCATGGTGGTGTCCGCAGCCGCATTCCTCTCCATGATGGTGCTCACAGCCGCATTCGCCGCCATGATGATGCTCGTGCTCTTCTTCCCTGTTTCTGCCGGCTGAAAGCTCCGCCATCATTTCCGCTTCCAAATCTTTCGCGCCCTCTATGGCCTCCAGAATATCTTTTCCGTCCAGTTCTTCCCATGGCGTGGTAATGATGGTCGCTTTCTGGTTATGCTCTCTGATAAGCGCAAGGCACGTATCTAACTTTTCCCCGGAAACACTGCCGGTACGGCTCAGAATAATGGTTCCGGCATGGGCAATCTGGTTGATAAAAAACTCTCCGAAATTTTTAATGTACATTTTGCATTTTGCGGCGTCCACCACGGCAACCGCGCTGTTAAGGACAACCTCTTTTGTGTCAATCACGTCCTGAACCGCTTTCATAACGTCGGAGAGTTTTCCGACGCCTGAGGGCTCAATCAGGATTCTCTCCGGCTCGTAGGTATGCATAACTTCCTTTAGAGACGTTCCGAAATCGCCTACCAGTGAACAGCAGATACAGCCCGAGTTCATTTCCTTGATTTCAATACCGGCCTCCTTCAAAAAGCCGCCGTCAATACCGATTTCTCCAAATTCGTTCTCAATTAAAACTACCTTCGTATCTCCTAAGGCTTCCGCGAGAAGCTTTTTGATTAACGTGGTTTTTCCGGCTCCCAAAAAGCCTGATACAATGTCTATTTTTGTCATTACCATTCCTTCTTTCCTTCAATATACGCGTAATTCGTAACTTCGCATATATTATAATGACTTAAATTGAATAAGTCAAATGCTGGTTTTATCCTGCACACTGCCGGCCTCCGCCAGCATACACAGACCGGCAAACGTTGCAATTATCAATTCTCTATACGCCTTTTTTCCACCCTGCTCCTTTGTCAAATTATCCTCTCTTTTTAATCCAGATGAAATACCGGATGCAAATCGATGGAAACCGGGCTGTTGTCCGGATTAGTCTCCATGATATCCGCCATAAAATCCCACCATTTACGGTTGATTGCCGTGTCTGCGCCGGCGCTCCACAAAGCTTCGTCTTCAATTTCAATACAGCCGAATAACGTCAAAGTTTCCCTGTCAAGAAAAATGGTATAATTTTTTCCGCCATGTTCGTGAATCATGTCTTTCATTTCCGGCCAGAGCTGGTTATGTCTCTTTTCGTACTCTTCTTCCATTCCCGGGTAAAGTTTCATTTTAAATCCTTTTATCATTTTTCCATCCTCGCCTTCTTTTTTATGTGTCCGAAAACAAATCGTCCGGACAGTTTAAATTCAGCTTATCAGAACTTAGCCCCTGTGGCAAGCAAATCGTCCTCATTTTAAAGCGCATTTTGGAGCTTAAGCTTCAAGACAATCCAATCGTCAAAAGCCCTGAATAGATTTTACATGAATTTTACAAATCCCTGATAATAGAATTGACACAGAAAAGATAAACTATATCTGTAAGAAAGCCGCAAAACTATCGAAAGAGGAGATAAATTCTATGGATATTTTCAATATGCTTACTATGATTGGCGGATTAAGCCTGTTTCTTTTCGGCATGACTTTTATGGGACAGGCCCTGGAGCGGCGCGCGGGAGAGAGCCTTCGGCTTCTTCTTGGGCGGCTCACCACCGGCCGGGCAGCCGGGCTTTTTACCGGGCTGTGCGTGACGGCCGTGATACAGAGCTCCTCGGCTACTACCGTAATGGTGGTGGGCTTTGTCAATTCCGGGCTTATGTCTTTGAAGCAGGCAATCAATGTGATTATGGGCGCGAATATCGGAACCACCGTCACCGCATGGATATTGAGCCTATCGGGAATTGACAGCGGCAACCTGTTTATCCGGCTTTTAAAGCCCTCCTCTTTCACCCCTGTTCTGGCGCTTTACGGTATTATTCTTTTCATGTTCGTAAAGGACACCAAAAAGAAGGATACAGGCGCTATCTTCCTTGGATTCGCAACGCTCATGTTCGGCATGGAAACCATGTCGGGCGCGGTTTCCGGCCTTTCGGAAATCCCGGCTTTCCAAAATCTTTTTATCCTGTTTAAAAACCCTGTGCTCGGCGTAATGGCCGGGGCGGTTCTGACTGCCGTTATTCAGTCCAGCTCCGCTTCCGTTGGTATTTTACAGGCCCTTGCGGCAACAGGCCAGGTATCCTATGGCGCGGCCATACCCATTATCATGGGACAGAATATCGGGACCTGCGTTACCGCCCTTATTTCTTCCATCGGCGCGAATAAAAACGCCAGACGGGCCGCAATGGTCCATCTGTCCTTCAACGTGATTGGAACCGCCGTCTGGCTGGGACTGTTTTGTCTAATCAATGCTGTTTTCCGCCTGCCTTTTCTTAACCTGCCGGCGTCCCTGTTCGGCATCGCGGTTTCCCACTCTGTTTTCAACGTTTTATGCACTCTTCTCATGCTGCCTTTATCGGGCTTTCTGGAAAGCTTTGTGAAAAAACTTGTGCCCGACGCCAAAGACCCGGAGATAACGGCGGAGCTGGACGACCGTCTCCTTACCACCCCGCCCATTGCGCTGGAACGCTGCCGCGAGGTGGCGGCTGATATGGCGCAAACCGCCGCGCTGGCCCTTAAGGAATCCCTTTTGGCTCTGAAAAGCTGTTCCCCGAAAACGGCGGCCTCCATCCGGAAAAAGGAAGAAAAAACCGATTACTATGAAGATATTTTAGGCACTTATCTTGTAAAACTAAGCGCCTGCCAAATCAGCGCGGCTGACAGCACCGAGGCCGCAAAGCTGCTGAAATTGATTGGGGATTTTGAAAGAATTTCGGACCATGCCGTAAACCTGCTGGAATCGGCGGAAGAAATGCAGACAAAAAATCTTCCTTTCACGGACGCCGCCAGCCACGAGCTTTCCGTGCTTTGTGCGGCGGTGGAGGAAATTTTGAACCTGTCGCTAAAAGCTTTTTTAGAGAACGACTCAGACGCCGCCTCCATGGTGGAGCCGCTTAAACAGGTTATCAATCAGTTAAAGGAACAGATGCGCTCCAGACATATTCTACGCTTACAGCGCGGAAACTGCTCCACCACCGCCGGCTTCATATGGTCGGACCTGCTGACGGATTTGGAGCGCACCGCCGAACACTGCTCCAACATTGCCGGATGTATGACGGACATCTCCCAAAGCACCATGAATCTCCACGAATCCCTCCGGGAATTCCGGGAGGGAAGCGAAGATTTTCTTCCTATATATAACACATATGCCGGAAAATATTCCCTTTAAAATCAGGACGCTTTCCGGCAGCGGGGCAGATAAAGCTTTAAGGCTGTCAGAAGTATCAAATCAATTAAAACCGCCGCCACCACGGACCACATGCCGTAGACAATGCCCGCCTGCTGGGCGATTTTGCCAATCACAGAAGGCATTATAATAGAGCCGAAGCTGGCTATGGTAAGCATAAAGCTCCAGGCAAGCTGATATTTCCCTATAATATATCCCGCAACCGAAACCGTGGTGGGATATATTCCCGCCATGCTGAACCCAAATCCCATAATGCCAACCACTATCATTCCCGTACTTCTGCCGAAGAGAAGCACAAAGAAAAACAAAACGAAGCCGATTCCCATCATCACCAGAAGATTTTCTTTTTTCATCTTAGTTGAAAGCCACGCCACGGTCAGTCTTCCCGCCAGAATCATCACCCACAGCACGCTTGCCATTATCTGGGAAAGGGACGGACTTAACAGGCCGGAGTCCTCAAAATAGGTTATCAGCCAGCCGATAACCCCCTGTTCCGCGCACAGATATACAAACAGGACGGCGGTACACAAAAGAAAAAGAGGCTCTTTAAAAAAATGATAGTCCGATTTTTGTTTTTCCCGTTTTTCTTTCTTTTCCTTTTCGTTTTTCACCGGCATAAAGAAATACAGCGCCCAGGTAAGCACTCCCATCCCTGCCATAAAAAAGCAGATATACCGCCAGTATTCTCTGTCAAAAGAGGTGGCCAGCGTGAGCAAAAGGGGAAAGGAGAAAGCGCCGACAGCGAACATTGCGTGCAGGCCGTTGATTGCCCATGCCTTTCCCGGCGCTAAATTGTTGATACTGGTATTGTTAAAATTGCTGGAAGCCCCTCTCGCCAGTCCTGTCAGGAGAAAGGCCAAAGCGAGTAAAAAGCGGCTCCCGCCAAATATCAGAAGCAGAAATGAAATGGAAAAAAGGCTCTCAAAAATCAGAATACTCTTTTTTCTTCCCAGATATACGGCCAGTATCCCGGCCAGAAAACCGGAGGCCAGATTTCCAATGGAATGAAGGCTCACAATAAGACCGCTGAAAGCATAGTCGAGCCCTTTCGCCTCTTTGATAAAAGGAAGAAGGGAGCCTATGGACAAAGCCAGCATGCCGTTCACTAAAAAAGCTCCGTAACTTGAGAAAAACTGTCGTCTTTTTTCACTGGTATTTAACAGTTCAAACATGATTTTGTTCTTATCCTTTCCCGTAATAATTACTGCAAACGGCAGGCCCTTTAAAAGGTGCCTGCCTGTTCTGTAAACAACTTATCTGAGTATATCACGGGTCGGAAGTAAAGTCACGCCCTATTTACAAGCGGATATCCACCGGCGTGTAGGATGTTTCTTTCTTTTCCTCTTCCTTTCCGTCCGCGTCTTTGGTATCGTCCGCCTTTTTTTCTTTGGCTTTATCGGCGTCGGAAGTATCCTTATGGTCCTTATTTTCTTCCGAATGCTCTGCCTGCTTCAACTCTTCGCCCGCCTCCTTCAGCGTGCTCATCTGAGCCGCAGACGCTTCCTGTGCGCGCTTTTCCGTCTCGGCAAGGGCTTTTTCCTTGTCCGACGTGTCTCCGCGGTCCATTTTGATTTCCGATTTTATAACGTCTGCCCGGTTTTCCATTCTGTTGGCCACATTGCCCTGAACATTTGCCTGCTTTACCGCCGCGTCTGCGGAAATAATCGCCGACATACTGGCGTTTGACATGGTTTTGGCCTGACCGCCCTCTTTACCTGCTTTTGCGCTTCTGCCGCCGATCAGCTCCGTAACTGCCGAATCGGATTTTTCTTTCTGCTTCTCCTTCCGCAGCTCCATTTGGTGCTGTCTGAGCTGTATGTTTAAATTGTTGATTTCCTGCTGGATTTCCTGACGCTTCTTCATTTTTTCCTCCGGACTTAAGTTTTCGTCCAAGGAAATGTCCTGAATCCTTTGCTGCGCGTCCTGAATCTGCTTCTGAAGCTGCCTGCTGTAAGCGTCGGTTTTCTGTCCGATGCCCGTCACGGCGCTTTGGTTTTGCATCCCTGCTCCGTTTACTCCGTTAATCTGCATCCTTCTGCCTCCTTGCCGCCTGACATATCATATGAATTTATGTCAGGAAAATTTTACTGTGCTGACTTTATGTTGTCTGCTTAGAATTTCGGGATGCAGGACTTATTTGTTAAGAGGGATTGCGCAAAGCGACCTTTTTTTGTTGTAAGCTATTCCAGCATTAACATAACGCTTAAAATGAAGAGATTTTCCTCCCATCTTATGTCAATATCGCCGTGATAGCTGCGGGCAACCTTTCGGATATTTTTCAGTCCGAAACCGTGCCCGTCTCCGCTCCTGCCGCTTTCCGGCAGTCCGCTCTCGCCGTCAATGAGAAGGTTTCCGGAAAAAGGATTTTTCACCTCCAGCATATAAGCGTTTTTCTGCCGCCATGATTTAATATGGATATACGGTTTCTCACATTCCCCGGCGGCCTTTATTGCATTATCCGCCGCATTATTCAAAATAACGCTGATATCCAGGGTGTTTGCCTTTGTCCCCTCAGGATAATGAAAATCACAGATAAAATCTATACCCCTTTGCGCGGCTTCCTTCTGCTTTTCCGCCAGTATCACGTCCGTCACCGGATTTCCGGTTTTAATTTCTTCCTCTATTTTATTTATCTGTTCCTTAAGACCCGACAAATAGGCTTCCGCTTCCCTGTGCTCCTTTTTTTCCAGAAGGGCTTCCAGAGTCAGAACATGATTGCCCATATCGTGTTTCAGCCCCCGGATATCACTGTAAACGGCCTCCATCCGGCCGATGTGCCGCTTCATATCCGCCATCTGCTCCGCCAGCACGGCGTTTTCCTTTTCCCTTCTGTGGCTCCCTTTAATGCTCTGATACAGCACGATTGTGGTAAGAATTGCCGCATACGCTGCCGCCTGGTAGAGCGCCTTTATCCAAATATACTGGTAATAAGCATTCCAGATATAGGTTTGAAAGGTTCCCAGCCAGATATTGGAGAAATAAAGGAAAACCAGATATCCCGTAAGCGCCAGAAACGGCGTTGCCAGCATAAGCGCCAGCTCCTTAATCTGCATGTTTTCCCTTTTACGGACATATACTCTGTTTATCATCCTGACAAGGACTTTCATAATATAGAAACACGAAATCACATAGACCAGTTCAATCGCCAGAAAACATGCAAACTGTCTCCACAAATTCTGCTGAACATAAGGATGGTAAATAATATTTTCAAATAAAATATCTCTTGGAATAATCGCCAGACTGCTGGTTATGTCATTTAAAAGGTACATCAGCATGGCCAGAAACACTTTCTGCGCACGGTTTCGCCGGTCAGCTAAACACATGGCGGCAAAAGCCGCCAGCACGCCCATTCCGTAGGCTATGGCGCCGTCCATTTCCAGGGGAATGGCATACATCACAATCATCATTCCCGCATACGCCAGCCCTACGGCTTTCGCCTGACTTTTCCCCCTCAGATACGGCTCCGTAAAGCGATAAAGCCAGAAACCGGTAATGACAATCCGGATAATTGAGCTTATATGCACCGCCATATCCCAGTACCACTCCATATCCATCAGTCCATTCCTCTTTTCCGGTTATATTTCAGATATTTTTGCACAAATTGCGGATAATTCTTTTTCGACATCAGCGCCTCGCCTTTTTCCAGAAAAACCGATGAGGCGTCATATTTCAGCACATACTGAAAATGAACCAGATAAGACCTGTGGGTCCGGAAAAAATCTTCTCCCAGCTCCCTCTCCAAATCGGCTATCTTTCCATAATACTCTATCTCTTCTTCCAGGGTATGTAAGAGAATTTTGCGGTTAAAAACCTCCGCATAAACAATTTCACTGCACAAAACTCTCATATGGGCGCTGCCTGACTTGACA
The DNA here is from genome assembly GCA_910577445.1 of uncultured Lachnospiraceae bacterium. GTDB lineage: Bacteria > Bacillota > Clostridia > Lachnospirales > Lachnospiraceae > Suilimivivens. The sequence continues at coordinate 16,118 of CAJTMZ010000073.1, forward strand.
AGAAGGTACTTTTCCCTCTTCTCTTCTTTCTCCTTTAAAAGGCACTCAAGCTTTTGGCACTGGTCTATTGCCCTGCCAAGCACCTCCTGAAACTTTTCGTCGGAAAAAGGCTTAACCAGATAATGGAACGCGCCAACGTCAAAAGCCTGAAATACATAGGACTCGATTGCCGTCACAAATATCAAAATGGTTTTGTCGCAAAAAGCCCGCAGCCGCCTTGCCGCCTCCACCCCGTCCATTCCGGGCATCTGTATGTCCAGAAACAAAATATCGGGCTGCGCTCCCGCCGCGAGCAGCGCCTCCCCGTCTGCGTAAAAACAGAGATTTGCCTGTGGACACAGCTTTCTTACTTTGCCCGCCAGCAAATCTCTCACTTCTTTTTCGTCGTCACAAATTGCTATCTGCATTTCTACCCTTTAACACTTTCTGTACATTTTTCCCTTTGTACTGCCCGTTGATTCTATCTTTCCCTGCTCTGTTAAATCTTTCAATAACTCCTTAATCCGGGAACTCTTAACAGATACAATATCTTCAAAATCCGAAGCTTTATACCACATGTCATACTGCATACTTTCCAAAATCAGTATCTGATTCTCTATAGTTTTTTTCGCCGGTTTTTTTTCGCCGGTTTTTTTCGCCGCTTTTCCCTGCTCCATCTTTAAAACCAAAGTAATCTGATTTAAAATCGTATCCTCAATTAACTCCGGCGTCTCCCATCCCTGCTCCTCCCATACATTTAATATGGTCGGGAATCCTGAGCCGACATTATCCCCATAGCCTGCCATACGCAGCATGGACTGCATTCTTGGATTCCTTGCCTTTGAATTTCCGCCTCTGAATATCTGTTCTTTTGGAATTTTTAACACGCCGGGATTTGTGATTTCAAATCCCTCAGCAGTCTTTATTACTTTCAGTGTCCCTTCCAGCATATAATCTGCATGTATAATCATATTTACACAGGATTCTCTGATTGCTTTGTGCAGCGGAGTATCGTCTTCTCTGACATATCCCTTTAACTTAAAGGGCTTAGGCAGCTCAGACGTGAGCTTTGGAAGTATTTTCGAAAGGAAATTGAATGCGTTGTTCTCCCATGTACCATCATATGTGATACGGTCATTCCACCTGACATCATCTGTTTTATGTGACTCATCTCTGTAGTCCATAAAAATATTATCGAATACATCACGAACCGCAAGCCCGTTTCCAAACATCATAAGACCTGCCATTGTCAATCCTTCAATATCTTTATCCCTGTCTTTTCTATAGCCGCCAAGCATTTCAAGAAAATGCTTATCATCATAGGTGTTCCAGATATGCTCTCCATTCTCGTTTTGGAATCTCATGCGGTATGCGCGAAGCGTATCCGAATCCACATCATCCATCGAATAATGTTCCATCACCATATCATCTACGCCCTCTGCGTTCTGGTCACGGAACATTGCCCGAACCTCCGCATTCGTACAATGGTAATCTCCTTCATGGTTTCTTTTATATGCACCTTTGAAAGGATTCGTTCCAATGTATACCGGACGAGTCTGGAAACTTGCACGCGGGACATGAATCACTATCAAAGTAATTGTATCCTCTGTTACCTGAAATACATCGTCATTCTTTAAGATATTCCTGTTGACCTTGTCAGAATTAATGGTGTTCCAAAAGTCTTCCAACTGTCTGGACGGATTTTCTATTCCCTGAATGACAAAACGTTCTTCCGGATTGGTTTTTTTCTTATTTTCATCCACGCCGAGAATAATATAACCGCCTTTGGTATTTGCAAATGCGGAATAGGATTCATACACAGACTTTGGCACATTGCGCTCTGCTTTCTTACATTCCACATCTACTTTCTCGCCTTTAAAAATCATCTGCCTTAATTCCTGCATATCCATAGTGCTTACCACCTGTTTTCACTCACTTCCGCCAACATCCCGCCACCCACAGCATACAATAACACGCTCCATATGTCCAGCGGGATTTTACCTGCCGGCCGTCTCACCCTCCTTTCACCACCACCGGAAGCCTTGTCCCCATCCGGCAAAGCAGTTCGTTGCTGATGCTCCCGGCGCTGTCTGCCACACGGGGCGCAGAAAGCTCCCCGCAGCCTTCCATCCCTATCAGCACCGCCTCGTCTCCCCTTGCCACGTCTCCTGCGTCGGTTACGTCAACGGCAAGCTGGTCCATGCAGATTCGCCCGACTATGGGAACCTCCCGCCCGTTAATCAAAACACTGCCCCTGCCGCCGGACAGCGCTCTGGGATAACCGTCCCCGTAGCCAATGGAAATTATGGCAATCCGGCTGTCACGCTTTGCCGTAAAAGTTCTTCCATAGCCCACGCTCTCTCCCTTTTTAACCGGACGCACAAGCGCAACCCTGCTCTTTAGGGAAAGCACCGGACGCAAGTCAGGTTGCAATAATGTCTCATCCTTTGCGGAACTTAAGACGCCGTACAGGGCTATCCCGATTCTTACATAGTCGCCGGAAATCTCCGGGTAATTCAAAAGGCCGTAGCTGCTCTGGATATGGAGCTTCGGAAGCATAATCCCGCTTTTTTTAAGCTCGTTGACCACATGGTAAAAGTTATCTGTCTGCTCTTTCGTGAACGCCTCATCCTTTGGCGTTCTGCCATCCGCACAGCAAAGATGAGTGAACATTCCGCACACCCTGATATTTTTCATGGAAAATATTTTTTTTACTTTCTCAGTCTCCTCCCACGGGATTCCCAGTCTGTGCATTCCCGTGTCGATTTTGATATGGGTTTTCACAGGAATGCCCTGTTTACTTAAAATTCCCGCATATTCATAGCTAATCAGAGTCTGGGTCAGGTCATACTTTTTCAGCTCCGATATGCGGTTTATCGCCGTATACCCAAGAATCAGTATTTCTCCCGCAACGCCGTATTTGCGGAGTTCGATTCCCTCGTCAACGGTTGCCGCCGCATAGTCCCTTACTCCCAGCTTGTTTAAATGCACGGCAGTTTCATAAGCGCCGTGTCCGTATGCCTGCGCCTTGACCACCGCCATCAGCCGGCATCCCTCCGGCATAATTTTCCGAATCTCTCTCAGGTTGTGTTCCAGATTGTTTAAGTCAACCTCCAGGTAAGCCCTGTCCGTCCCCGCGCCGGGCTTTTTCTTTTTGGGCCTTGCGTTATCACTGAAAATCGTTATCATCGCCCCTGCCACCGTTGATAAAAGGCACACCGTCAGATAATGCGCCATACTGTTTTCTATGAGAAGTTCCTGCAAATGAAGCACTTTGGCAAAAAGGCGCACCGCCACAATCACCATGGGATGAATCACGTAAATTGCTAACGAAAGCGTTCTTACTCTCGTCAGCCGTTTTCCCTGAAAGCTTAAAATTATGCAAAACAGGAAATACATACATGGCAGAAGAAACAGGTACATGCTGTCATGCCGCTGCAGATTCAGCGTATGCAGCGTCATCGCTTCCCCAAACATCAGGGAAAAGCTGATGCCAAATCCCAGCGGCAAAAAAAGCCCCTTTTTCCCGTCATGGCCTGTTTTTCCTCCGGCGCCGCAGCCGCTGTCCGACATATATCCTCCCAGCACAAAAAATACCGGCGCAAAGAAAATACCGCTTCTCGTATGGTCGCAGACCTGAAACACAAGGGTATAAAAATTTTTCAGAACCGGAATCATTTCCGAAATCCCGTAATAGCTGTCGCCAAAAAGCCCGGCTGCATATAAAAGGCCGGTAACCGCAAACGCCTTTTTATATCCGGAGCTTTTTACCAGAAACCACGCGATGGCCCCGCCTGTTATCGACGCCGGCAGATACCACAAATGGTATAAGGTGCCGTCAAATACAATATCTTTGATAAACTCCGGCAAAAAAGGTTCCGTCTTAAAATAACCGTTATAGAGGTTAATTGGCACGTAAAGCGCAATCGCCAAAAGGTAGATAAAAACAGTCTTTTTTATAAAAGAAAAAAGCCTGCTATTATCCCGGGAATATCGGGAAATCAGAAAAAAACCGGAAGTCATAAAAAAGAAAGGCACCGCTATACGCGCAACGATTCTTGTGAAAATGAAATCGCCCGTGGCGCTGACGGATGTAAGCGGCGAAGTGTGTATGGCAATTATCAGATATGCCGAAATCAGCCGGAAATAATCAACGCCCGTATACGATTTGTTTTTGCTCATATTATTTTCCTCCAGACTGTGACGATAAATCCGTCGGTATTGTTGCCGGATAGTTGGTAAACCTCTGTCTCCGGCATGGAAATCACGGTTTCGCCTTCTTTGGCGGGAACATAGTAAATCTGAATTTCCGCTCCTTCCAGCCGCCGGTAGATAAGCCGGTTGTTTTCCCCGTAGGATTTTAAAAACTCCGTATATTCCTCCAGAGACAGCCCCTTTTCCAGCATAATTCTGGAATGGGGAAAGCCCACATACCGGAAATGCCAGGGTTCATTTGAAATTCCCGTGATTTCCTCTTTTTCCTTTGCATAGCGCTCGATAAATCCGTAATCCGGCGCGGCTTTCCGGAAATCCTCGCAAATACCCTCATAGGGAAAATCCGGGCATATAAAATCAATTTCCTCCTGATTTAATCCCAAATCAATGGCAAGCCCGCTCTGGTGCTCGCTGTGGCCCGGAAGCGCCACATATTTTCCGGTAAATTCTTCTCCCTTTTCCTTAAGCGTTTCCTCATAAATCGCCGTCTGCTCCGCTTTGGAGCGATAGCCGCTCACAGGCACAATCCTGTCCGCGGAATCGATTTCTTTCAAAATCTGCTGCAACGCAACGGCGGC
>CAJTMZ010000074.1:0-9219 GCA_910577445.1 uncultured Lachnospiraceae bacterium
CTTTTTAAGCTCCTTTTGGAATTTATTTATCGTCAGGTTCTTTTTGGAAGCTGCATATTCTAAAGTGATTGCGCCATCTTTTACCAGTTCATACAGCATTCGGAACTCACCAATCAGACTTTACACCTTTCTGTTTTACTGTTTCACTCCCCCAGCTCTCTTCCTGGGCTTTCCTTTGTAGAAGAACAAAGCAACCGCTCCTGCCAGAAGGCCCGCCGCAAGAAACCACTTGGGATGGAGGCTATAGTCGCCGGTATCCGGCGTATTATCCTTATTGCCCGACAAATCCGTTATTACCGCGCTTCCATTTGTCACAACTGCCTGAGCATTCAAACTGGAATAACGATAAATGCCATAAGGTGAAAAATGATTGGTAGTAAACTGAATATACTTACCGTCATCCATCTGTACCACTCTGTGCGTAACCGCTTCAAGCTGTCCGTCCTGGTCTAGGGTAACCACATGAAGTCCATCCTCGGGCATCCCCGCCGGCATTCTTACCTGTACCGTAATACTCTGTTTGCCAAGTCTGGTAATCGGAACCGTACCGGATGCATCATAAAGAGAAATATCATATGCGGAAAGTCCCACCGGACTTCTTCCGCCATAGATTTCACCATAAGCTGCCGAAATCTTCTCCGCCGCTTCTTTGGAATCCTGAATGCGCAGAACGTAAGTACCGTCCTCGCCTGAAATGAAAGCCTCTTCCTTTTCACCCTCAGGAAGCACTTCGCTCTGGATTGAAAGCAGTACGCCGCTTCCCTGCTCCATGGTTACACCGGAGCGGTTATCCGCAAGCTGACTGCCGGATTCGGTAGTAACCACACCATTGAACCCATAAGTTCCTGTTTCAAGTATTGTCCCGCTGAGGTCGTTTACACCGTCAGGAACAATCGCACTTCTGATATTATGAAACGCATAAGTACGATATTCTTTGTTGGCAAGCCGTTTTGCTCCCTGGCAGGTGGTAAGCACAGGAAGCTCCGTTCCCATAAACACCACCGTATCCGTTCCGTTTGAAAGCGCGTAAGCGCCAAGCCCCACTTCCTTAACAGAAGCCGGAATGGTAACGCCTGACAGCGGACAGTTCATAAAAGCCCTGTCCTTAACAGCCTTAAGCTGCTTCCCGCCGTTGACCGTCTTTAAGTTCCGGCAGTTCATAAAGGCTTCCTCATTAATCACTTCCACGGAATCGGGAATATTCCCCGCCGTAATTCCGGAATGTTCCTTAAATACGCCGGCGCCAATCTGTTTCACATTGTCAGGAATATTAACTACACTGTTGCTTCCGGTATAGCCTATCAATATCCCGTCGCCGACAACCTTAAAATCTTCGCCTTCCTGCAGACTCTCAAGCCATGGAGTCTTGTCAAAAGCATAAGGCGCAATCTCCGTCACGGAAGCCGGAATCGTCACGTCGCTTAAGCTGTCGCAATGATAAAAAGCGCCGTATCCGATTTGTGTAACGCCTTCCGGAATCACGACAGAGGTAAGCGCGGAGCGGGAAAAAGCAAACTCTCCGATTTCCGTTATCCCATCTTCTATTTCATATGATGTAAGATTACCGTCCTTATAAAATGCCTGAGACGCTATTTTGTTATTATTTACAATCGTGTATTTAGGAAAATCTTTTCCTTTCTGCGCGTTATCGACAAGAAGATTTTCAATTCTTTCTCCGGCCGCGTCAACGGAAGCCACCGCCGGCTCACCAGCCGCGTTTTCCATGGTCCCTAAGTCTATCCGCCCGGAATTTCCGTTCCCTCCAAGGACAACGGGATATCTGTTATCAATAAAAATCACGGCCCGGCCCGAAACAATACTGGACTGTCCGAGCAGAGTTTTATTTGTTATCGTTTCCGTAATGGATTTCAGTTCCGGTGTAGGCGACGGGTCAACTTCCGGTATTTCTTCCGGCTGCGTTCCTCCCTCGCCTTCGGTATCCGGAGCTGGCGTCGGCGTCCCGGCAGGGTCCTGATTCTCCGCTTCTTCCGGCTGCTGCACCGTCACGCTTTCTCCGTCAATTACCTGCGAGTCCTGTACATCCTCGTACTCAACCTCTTCCACCTCAGAGGTTTTACGTGCGGCGGCATACTCCGCTCCATAGGTTCCCGGCGTAGCCTCAAACTCCACATTAGGGCAGCCGTCAAAAGCACTGTCGCTAATCTGTCCCATAGAATCAGGCAGTTTCACCTTTGCCAGATTTACACAATCCTCGAAAGCTTTCGCTCCGATTCCCCGCACCGTCAGAGGAATTTCCACTTCCTTTAAGTTCTGGCAGTTGGAAAAAGCATAAGCCGGGACCTCATACAGACCGCTTCCCAGACTCACCTTCTCCAGATAAGGATTCCCCCAGAACGCATACCCCATGATTTCCGTTACTGTACTTGGAAGCGTATACGCTTCCTTTTCACAGGCCGGCATCAGAGCATACACCTTTGTTTCATCACTGTTATATAAAATACCGTTGGAATAGCGCAGAAATTTATTGTCTTCCGAAACCGTCAGACTCCCTAACTGACTGCTCCCCGCAAATACGCCGCTTCCCAGCCTTTTTACATTTGCGCCAAGGGAAACATTTATCAGTTCTCTGTCATTGCTGAAAGCGGCGGTTTCAATTTCCTCAACCTCATCTCCTACCGTTATCGTGCGCAGATTATCACATTCCGCAAAAGCCCGGTAACCAACGGATTCCACCTGATTTCCAATCTCTACTTTAATGATATTATCATTTCCGGCAAAAGCCTCTTCGCCGATGCTTTTTACTCCAACAGGAACAGACACGTTTTCATCCGTGCCTGTATACCTGACTAACTTATTTCCATCCATCTCAAAATCAGATGCAATTGCAACCGCTTCCACATCTGATACAGGTACCTGGGTGACTGCTATTGCCGTAAGCAGTAGCAGCGCACTCAGGGATTTTGCAATCTTTCTGTTCATAGGAACTCCTATGCCAAGAGCATAGCCGCTACAGCTATGCTCTCAGACCTATGCTGCCTTAGTTTTCACTACAACTTTGTCACGCTTAAAGAAGAGCACTAATGAAATACATGCCATTCCTATCGCCAGGAACCACTTGGGATGAATCGGGTCGCCGGTCTTTGGCGTTGAGTCTATGGTCGCTTCCGTCAGATTTGCAGTATCCACGTATATTACATAAGGCGAGAAATGTGTAGCCGTAAAGTTAATACAGGGCACGCCGCCTACCGTGGTAAATCTGGCATTCAAGTCTTCCAACGCTCCACCCGAAATCGCCGCCATCTTGTTATTGCCCGCATACTGGATTAATTCATCCGGCAAAGGCAATGTCAGATTAACGGAAATTCCCGATGTATCCGCAATCTTCGTTCTACCCGTAGAATCATATAAGCTGATATCCATAGGGAAGTACTTAATTCTGCTTAAATCTCCAAATCTTGCCTGCAAAGCGGAAGTTGCCGCATCAGTCGCCGCCTGGTCTTCGGAAACCTTCACAACAAAGTTGTCTGTTGCGCCGCTCACTGTTGCTCCGGCCACATTTGTATTGGAAATGCCCGGTTTGGACACTTCTACCGTACTTCCGTTATTCACGGTTCCTGTAGAAGAACCGCCTCCTCCGCCTGAACCGCCGCTTGAGTTCGTGGCCGCGTTTCCGGCTCCGCCTGTCTTATAGGTAGCCGTAATCGCCACATTCGCTGCCGGCATGGTAAAGGTTGTGGAAGTTGCCGTGGCATCCGCAAAACCGACTCCGGCCGTGGATGAGGTCCACTTGTCAAATACCTGGCCTACGCCCATGGCATAGGCGTTGATTGCCACAACTGCTCCCGCAGGATAACTTCCGGTCCCGCTTCCGCCTGATACGGTTACGGTGTACTTGGGAACATCCTTACCATCGGCAGGGGTTGCTGTGGGTGCCGCGCTATTCTTAGGTGATGAACTGCTGTTGGCGTTGTTGTTATTGCCATTATTGCCGTTTCCGCCGCTGGGATTCGGATTATTTCCGTTGCCGCCACTGGGGTTCGGGCCTGCGTTGCCGCCTCCTCCCTGCTGATAGGTTGCCACTACTGTTCTGTCCTCCGTCACCTTGGTGAGGTAGGCCGCAGGCATCCAGCCTGTGAATGTGTACCCGTCTCTGACAGGCCCCTGTATATTGGGTGCATTCTCTTCATGGGCAACCTTATAGGAAGTAAGCACTGTTCCATCATAAGCACAATATGTCACTGTGTGCATATTTCCATCATTCTGCACATATTTGGCTATGCAGGTAGTATCTTTCAAAATGCTTGTCGGCGCTGGTTCCCAGCCAACAAACATATATCCTTCATGCTGTGGAATCAAATCATCAGCCGGCGGTGTAGCAGCCCATCCACGCGTAACCTTTTGCGCTTCCCCAATTTGCTCACCAGTAATACCATCCTGGAAAATTACGGTATATTTCGGAGTATCATATATCGTTTCAACTGTTCTGTCGCCCTGTATATTCGTATAATCTGACCAACCGGAAAATGTATAAGCTTCATCTTTACATTTAAATTCTCCTGTCGGCGGTACGGCATCACTTCCGGCTTTCACCGTCTGCGAAGTAATATACTCGGGATTGGTTTTGGACGGCCAGTCGGGAAGGTTTACAAAGGTTACTGTAAACTCTGCACTCCATCCTTCCTCAGTCGTAATGATATAAGGATATCTTTGGTCGTTTCCATATATATTAGGATTAGAATCAGAAGCATCCTTGCAGACAAAAACAACTTCCTGTGAATCAGGTTCTAACGGTTTAAAAGCATCTTCTGCAATTACAGGCGGATTACTATTTTTAAAATCTACCGTAAAACGATTAACATTATTATCCACAAATGCATCTTTTTCTATTTTTCCTATAGTATTAGGAAAAATAATGCTTCTCAATTCCATTTCCTTAAAGCAGCCTTCCGGAATTATGTTCACCGTTGTATTAGACATATCTATTGATTCTATCTTCTTACACTCCGCAAAGGCTTCCGGTTTCAAAGATGTCACGCCTGAAAGTTCATCGGCTGTTATATTATAAGGTGTTCCACTGCTTGTCAAACCTCTGTTTTCCAGACACTCTACAACTTCCTTGCCGTTACTGGTTGAACGGTATAAAATGCTTCTGTCAAAACTGAAAACTGGAGATTCTTCACAGTTTATCTGTGTCAATGTTCCGCATCCTCTGAAAGGGCGCTTCCCTGTATCCTGCAAATTGGCACCGATTTTAGCAGAAGCCAATTTCTCACAGTTGTCAAAAGCATAATCTCCAAGCATTTTACTTCCATTAATGTCCGCTGACAATAACTCCGGACATTCTGCAAAAGTATATGGTTCTATTGTATCAACACCATTAATGGTAACCGACTGAATCTTTTCATCTGTATTAATCTGTTTAGTAGCATCACCAGGATAAGGAGTGCCATCACCATTACCGCTAATCAGCTCGTTTTTATCATTAACAGTAATCTGTACCCAGCTTGTTCCGTCCCCATTCTCATCTTTATATAACTTCCCTTCAGTATCCACTCTTGCTTTTAGCGGATATAAATGGTTTGTATCATCCTTATCATAATAATATGAATATCCTGAAAACAATCCAGGTTTAATACTGTTAACACTGTTAGGAATCGCTACGTTTAACGCTGCCCTGACAACGGCCATTTCCATCTCTGTAGGATTATTCCCTGATGTGGCATTCTGAACCATAGCTATGTATTCATCTTTGTTCTTGTCAGTCACATAAGGGAGGCTCTCTACCCACTCCGTAACATAATTTTCTAACATCTCATAACGCGGATAACCTACCAACTGTGATTCTCCCGGTTCATCATCCGTTACGCGATTATACTGAACCTCCAAGTTCGTCGGCCAGCCGCTATGACATATAATCCAGATTTTTTCCTGCCGTTCATTGTTAATATTGCTTGAACCGTTCATTGCATACATAAACGGTACTGTATCCTGACCGGCATCATCCATCATCGCACCTACAAAGTAGAGCTTTGGTTTTTCAGGACCCGTTGGGTCATCTCTGTCATACAAAGCATCAGTACAGCTTACTCCCTCCTGCGTTTTAAAGGCATCCGTTCCAATAGACGTCATTGTTGTCGCATCAGTAAATATAACCGTCGAAAGCCGATGACATCCTCTAAATGCATTATCACCAATAGATGTCACCGAAGCCGGAATTGTCACCCTGCTCAAATCACAGTTACCATTAAAACTTCCGGCCTTAATGGCAGTGATTCCGTATGCGCCAATCGTTTCAGGAATTGTCACATTATCAGGCTTACATCCGTCCTCAATTTCAAATTTAACCAGTTCTCCTGTGCTGTTTACCTGATAAGTGATTTTGGCCGTCGGTTTGTCTGGGTCTGTATGATTATCATGTGAAGGTTCATCCTCAAACATGACTTTTTCATACAAATCCTGTCCCAAATACTTGAAGGCTGCAGAATTCTCATTGGCCGACTCATGGATTGCCGACGGGTCGGGTCCTTCAAAATAGAAAGAATCCGGCACATCTTCAAGAAATTCTTCCCATGTATAAGAGCAAGTTGGATAGGGAGAAGTTCCGTTATGGAATTCGCCTACCGTGGTATATTCATTTTGAATCACCACCTTCTGCAGACTGCTACACCCCTTAAACATATCTATATCAATATCATTTTCCCTGTAAGTGGACGGGAATTCAACTGCGCCTAATGAACTGCACCCCTGGAAAAGATGATATCCCAACTTCTCCAAAGCAAGATTCTTTCCGCCGCCGCTGAAATCAATAGATTCCAATCCTGTACAGCCTTCAAAGCAACTGTCCCCTAACGCCTCAATCGCAACAGGCACAGTAAAACTCTTCAATGCCGCACAACCGTAAAACGCATCTTTACCTATTACTCTTATTCTGGCTGTAACATCAATATTACATTCTACTATATTTATACAGCCCGCAAAAACACCATTGCCTATACTTTGAAGTCCGTTATTTAAAATTACCTTTTCCAGATTTCGGCAATTATAGAACGCATAGTCTCCTATCCCTCTTATATTTTCACTCATTTGAACGGAAACGATATTGGATTCTCCGGCAAAAACGCCGTCAGCCGGGTCAGTTATATAATCTCCCAATTCCCAACTGCCAGTGGCCGGGTCTTTCTCAACCGTCTGTACACCTAAATATGCGACATCAGCGTTTATCCTCTGTTTACTATCAGTTCCGCCTGCCGGCTGATACTCAAAAGGAGTTACGCTTCTGTTTTCCCAGTATAATTGCGCATCCTTAAGTGTTCCCCAACCGCCCTCTTTGTCTCTGTCCGCATAATAGCAGGGATTATATTTCCACTCCATAACCGGCGACACTTTATGATATTTATACTCAGTTGACGGGCTTCCGCTGGGGTCAGGATTGGGGACTGTCACTGTTTCCCTATATACAAAGTCACCGCTTCCATTTGGGTCCAGAACCAACTGATTTTGTACAACTACTAATTGCTCACCTGTGCTTTGGTCTATAATGGTAGGAACAGTATACACGCGTTGCTGGTTAGCGTCTATCTTCTGTTCCTGCGTCCTGTACGCTAAGAATGAACCGTCTTTTGTTACCAGGCAAAAATCATTACGTGTTGTATTGTCGGTATATTTTTTGTACCCTTCAATCGTATCAGGAATTACTACACTGTTCCCTTCCAGATATCCGCCGTTATATTGTAAAATAACAGCCACCTCATCAATATATGCAAACTGGTACATACCTTCTCCCGAAGTATAAATGGGTGTGGTACTTGTTGCGAGCGGTATCTCGCTTTCATATCCGGCTGTTGCCCCATTAAAATCATTAGTTGCCTCTCTGGAATCCGTAACAGCCACTTTAATTACAGTATTATCTGCCGGATTCGCACTGATATCCGGCACCGGCACCGCCGCCACAGCAATAGCAGATACCATAAGCAGCGCTCCCACCGTCTTACGTATCTGTCTTTTCAGCTTTCTATTTTTCTTTTTTGCGGCGCTTTTGGCCGCTGCACTCTTTGCCATTTATAACACTCCTTTTAAGTTACTTAATTCTCTTTGCCACTACTACGAATCTTCCGTCTGTCTGCGAATTATCGCAGGTTGAGAGAGTCAACAGGCTGTCTCCGTAGCTTGCCGTGACGCCTGTGTCGTACAGGCTTAAGCCTGCCATCTCTTCCATATAAGAATTAAATTCCTCTTCTGAATTTGCATCGATGAACTGATAATACTTGAAAACAAATTCATCTTCGTTGTACACCTGCGAGCGGAACACATACATGACCTGATATTCCGCTTCCTCATAAATGCTGTCAAACCGGATAATTGAATGCTTTTCCCCGTAGGACTCCTTCGCGTACTTCTGGAGCTGGCCAAACATCTGCCCCGACTTCATATGATGTCCGTAAATAATCAAATTCGTGGAGCGCGGATAGATGTTGCAATTATAATCCAGGAAAAGACTTCCGTTCTTATCATATTCCTGATTGAAATTATGGTCAAGATAATATTCGTTGTCACCAGTCTGCATTACAGGGTAATCTATTATTGTATCGTCAATTTTAAGCCATCCGATTAGCTTTTTATTCTTTTCGTATAAAGTTTTATACTCATCAAGCACGTCCGGCATCTTAATTGTCTGTTTATGCAGAGCAAAGTCGTTTTTTTTCTTATTTGTCACAAGCGTATCGCTGCCTTTAAGCGCCGCGAGTTCCGTATACTCCGCATTGGTTCTTGCGCTGAAATAATAGTAAACGCCAAAATATGTAAAACAGCCGATGGCTATCAGAGATGCCGCCGCAACCAGAAGTTTTCGAAGCCGTTCTTTCTTTTTCAGAACCGCCAAAATCTCCTGCTGCATTTCCTTATCGTAATCTTCCAGCCGGACACGGCTTGCTCTTCGCTTTCCTTCGTTATCTTTTCCGGGTGCTTTTTCTTTTGCCGGCTTCTGCTTTGCTGGCTTTTGCTTTGCCGTGCTTCTTTTTTCAGCAGAACGGCCCTCTCTGCCACCGTGCACGCCTTTTGCCTTCTCCTGTAAAGGAATGCCTGCGTTGTTTGGCGGAACACCCTGCCTTTTAAAGTATTCTACTTTTTCATATATCTCATCATCAAAGTCTTTCCCTATCTGAGTCTCAAAACGATAACTTCCGGCCTGGAGTTCCGCATATAGCCTGTATATCTGTTTGGGATTGTCAAAATCGACTTTGGCTTTAACGGCTTCAATCT
>CAJTMZ010000074.1:9229-20824 GCA_910577445.1 uncultured Lachnospiraceae bacterium
CGTAATGCCGCCTCATAATCCGCCCGGGTGCGGAATCTGATTCCCGCAACCGTCAGCTTATCTGTCGTCGCCATGACATTTTTCTCCTTCATTGCATATACATTTATTTTACTATATCTTGAAATTAATTCAAGTCTTTTGTCCAGATATGGGGAAAAAATGTTTGGTTATTTTTCCCACGTTTTATACATATTATGTTTTATGCGGCCTCTGCGTGTTTATAGTGCCGCAGATAATTGTGCAAAAAAGCCTGACTTTATATCGTCAGACTTTTAGCTTCTTCATATTTTTCCATGGTTGTTCCTAATCCCTCGCATGCTTTCTCCAAAGTCACTTTAAAAAATTTCATCGCATTCTCAACGTCCATTACCAGACGTCTTGCCTCACCTATCCTCTTTCCCTGTTTTTGTCCTATCTTTTCTCCTTCTTCTCTTCCCTGCCTTACATATTGTTCAAATAATTCACACACTCTGATTTCATCCTCCTCTCTGATACCCTGTTTATCCATCCATTCTTCCACGCCATCTATATCCGTTTCACCTGAAAGCACCTTTATCATTCTGATAAGTGCCGCCTTATGTACTACCGGTCTGTCGGAGCGGTAGCTATCGCCTTCCGCTAAGTAGTCGGCCACTATCCGCATATCGCTTTGGAACAGCTTTCTGATTTCTTCCGGCAGATACCTCATCTCAAATATATGCAGTTTCAGTTCGTCAATGTATTCCCACGTTTCCTCTAAAATTTTCCTTCTTCTGAATAGCTGCCGGCTGTCACGGCTCCCTTTCCATCTGGCTTTTCCCCAGTAAAGCACAAACTCAATAACAGGATAGGCGGCTTTCGTTTTCTTTTCATACTGCTCTCTGTAGGCTCCTCCTGTATACCCGGCTTTCCGAAGGAGCATTTTCCCATCGGGCCTGCTCTGGTTCGCTATCAGGTACATCAGATTTATCCCATCGTCCGTCAGTACATATTTACATAAATCCTCATATTCGTTCCGAAGCTTTTCACTGCCCTGATAAATAAATTCCGTAGGGCCTGCCTGCAGATTCCCTGCCTCCGCCACCGTTTTTCCTTTATACAGCAAAACGTTTATCACGTCCGCCGCAATATCCGGAAAGGCCATAAATTCCTTTTCCACAATATCTTTCTTTTCTTTGCTTTTTGCCATCCGGCCTCCTTCCACAGGAAAACGGTATGGCTTTCAGGTTCCCTGCGCTGCCAAAAATCTTCCTGCTCATTCTTAATTTTCGTTGAAAACTTTTCAACAATGATATGGGAAATAAGCATATGCCAGCCGGTTTTCTCCCGGCAAAACAGATTTTTGAATCAGACAGGGAACTGCGTCCCGATATTTGATGAGAAAGACTCTCATAGACCGCAAATTCATTATATGCTTAATTCGATAATCATATTTTAGCATACGAATAATTATTTTTCAATGGGATATCGTTACTTTTAATATTTTTCAAAATCGCAGAACCACATACAAGCCGCCCACATATGATAAACCATAAAACAAAATAAATTTTTGGAGGCAATAACATGAGTGATTTAACAGCTACTGGCTGCGGATGCGGTGTCAGCAATGCGAACAACGGATGTGGATGCAGTTCCATCATCTGGATTATCCTTTTACTTTCCTGCTGCGGCGGATGCGGCGGCAACGGCGGCTTCTTTGGCGGCAACTCCGATAACGGATGCTGCGACAGCCTCATCTGGATTATCCTCCTGCTGTGCTGCTGCGGAAATGGCAATGGCAATAGCGGCTGTGGATGCGGATGCTAATCTAAGTAATTGATTCTTTTCATCATGTCTGAAAGGTAGGCTCCGAAAAGGGCCTACTTTTCTGCATATCAGGAACTTTATAAACATAAAATATTAAAACCGGTGGGAAGGAGCAGTTATGGATTCAAATGAGCACAACAAAGTAATCGCATTTGATACTCTCTTTTGCACCAATCATATACAGATGTTAAAGGTTATGCTGCCTTATATGAACCGGCAAATGCAAAAGTCTCTGGCTATCTATATAAAATTTCTGGAACTGAATTATGTTATCGATTATTTCAGGAAACATCCCTATCCTCTTTTCGGCTGTGCGCAGAACGAGGATTCGGCGGACATTTTCAAAATGTGTTCGGAACTTGCTCCTTTCTGCACGGAAAATGAGAAAAAACAGTTGGAGCAGATACAGAATATCCGTCAGGGAATGAATATGTACAGGGAAATGTCGCAGGCTATGGAGATGATGAAAGATTTCATGCCGGATGCATCCGCCTTTATGAACACCGGCAATAATGAAGGCCCTGACAATTCTGAAAACGACGGCGCAGGCGGCTTTGATATGATGAACATGCTGATGAACATGCTCACACCGGAGCAAAAACAAATGTATGAAATGTTTGGAGGAAATCAACATGCAGAATGATTGGATGCGGGACGAATCCTTAAAAGATATTGAACCTTATAAGCTGGAATTTCTTCAGGCCCTTGTTTTTGAAAGCAGTAACCTAAAAAAGGAGCAGATGATTCCCTTTCTGATGGCGGTTGCCAAACGGGGACAGGAAAAAAAGGTTTCCTTCTCCGATAAGGAAATCGACGCTGTCGTAGCGGTACTTCGGAAACACGCTTCGCCTGACGAAATCGCAAAAATCGAAAAGGTAATGGCAATGCGCTCCCGCAGATGAAACGCATTAAGCGGTTATCAGGGAGTTTTAAAAGGGCGGACGGACACTTTCACGGTATCCGGCCGCCCTCTGCTTTTTATTTCATAACAATATTCACAATTCTGCCCGGCACATAAATTTCCTTCACGATGTTTCCGGTCAGCTTTTCGGCAATCACTTCTTTTGCCTTGGCAATCACGGCGTCCTTTTCTTCCTCCCTCGCAATATCAAGGGTGGCTCTGGTCTTTCCGTTAATCTGCACGGCAATTTCAATGGTGGCTTCTACGGTTTTCGCCTCGTCATACTCCGGCCATGCGCTCTGGTAAATCCTTCCCTCATAGCCCGTTTTCTGCCAGATTTCCTCGGTGATATGAGGCGCAACAGGATTAAGCAGCACAAGCAGGGTCTTGAACTCTCCCTTTGTAACCGCATTCTTCCGGTAAAATTCATTGATAAGCGCCATCATGGCCGCAATGGCCGTATTGTATTTCAGGCTCTCAAAGTCGCCGCTTACCTTCTTGATGGTCTGGTGCATTTTAATTTCCAAATCTTTGGAATATCCCTCTTCCTGTGTGAGGATATCCTGCAGTTTCCATACCCTCTCAAGGAATCTGCGGCAGCCCTTCACGCCGTCCTCGCTCCAGGCGGCGGAAAGCTCAAAGGCGCCGATAAACATTTCATAGGTACGGAGCGTGTCCGCGCCGTATTCTCTCACAATATCGTCAGGGTTCACCACGTTCCCCCGGGATTTGCTCATCTTTTCTCCGTTAGAGCCCAAAATCATGCCATGAGAAGTTCTCTTTGCATAGGGCTCGGGACAGGAAACCACTTTTTCATCGTATAAAAATCTGTGCCAGAATCTGGAATAAAGAAGGTGCAGTGTGGTATGCTCCATACCGCCGTTATACCAGTCCACGGGCATCCAGTAGTCAAGGGCTTCCTTACTTGCCAGCGCTTCTTTATTCTCAGGGTCGATATAACGCAGGAAATACCAGGAAGAACCTGCCCACTGAGGCATGGTGTCCGTTTCCCTCTCTGCCGGCCCGCCGCAGTTTGGACAGGTGGTTTTTACCCAATCCGTCATGGAGGCAAGAGGGGATTCCCCCGTATCCGTAGGCATATAGCTCTCCACTTCGGGAAGCTCCAGAGGAAGCTCACTTTCAGGGACAGGCACGTAACCGCATTTTTCGCATTTCACAATGGGAATGGGCTCGCCCCAGTAACGCTGTCTGGAAAATACCCAGTCTCGCAGCTTAAAGTTGGTCTTTGCATGGCCGATTCCCTTTTCCGTCAGGAAATCCGTAATCCTTTTCTTGGCGTCCGTTACGGAAAGGCCGTTTAAGAAATCGGAATTTACCAGTGTTCCCGTCTCCACATCGGTAAACACGGCTTCATTTACGTCTACCGGACTCCCGGCAACCACCTCGATAATGGGCATACCAAATTTCTTTGCAAATTCCCAGTCGCGCTCGTCGTGGGCCGGCACCGCCATGATGGCTCCCGTGCCGTAGGACATCAGAACATAATCGGAAATCCACACCGGAATTTCTTTCCCGTTTACGGGGTTTACCGCAGACAGACCTTTCAGCATAACGCCCGTCTTGTCCTTTGCCAGCTCTGTCCGCTCAAAATCGGACTTTCTGGCTGCCATTTCCCTATAGGAAACCACCTCGTCCCAGTTTTCAATATCCGAACGGTATTTATCAATAAACGGATGCTCAGGGCTCATAACCATGTAGGTAACGCCGAACAGGGTATCCGGCCTTGTGGTGTAGACGGTCATTTTGTCCTCTTTATCCTTTAAGATAAAGTCCACCTCCGCGCCGGTGGATTTCCCAATCCAGTTTCTCTGGGAAACCTTTACCCGCTCCACGTAATCCACCATGTCAAGCCCTTCCAGAAGCTTGTCCGCATATTCCGTGATTTTCAGCATCCACTGGCTCTTTACCTTGCGGACCACCTCGGAACCGCAGCGCTCGCAGACGCCGTTTACAACCTCCTCGTTTGCAAGCCCTATCTTACAGGAGGTACACCAGTTGATGGGCATTTCCGCTTTATAGGCCAGACCGGCATGGAAAAGCTTTAAGAAAATCCACTGCGTCCATTTATAATATTCCGGGTCAGTGGTGTTTACTTCTCTCTCCCAGTCAAAGGAATAGCCAAGGGAGTGGAGCTGGTTTTTGAAATGCTCCACGTTGTTTTTGGTGACAATTTTCGGATGAATATGGTTTTTGATAGCGTAATTTTCCGTGGGGAGCCCGAACGCGTCCCATCCCATGGGATAAAGGACATTATATCCCTGCATTCTTCTTTTTCTCGCCACAATATCAAGCGCCGTGTAGGGCCGTGGATGGCCTACGTGCAGTCCCTGTCCCGAAGGATAGGGAAATTCCACCAGTGCGTAATATTTCGGTTTGGAGTAATCGTCAGAGGTCTGAAACGCCTTTTCCTCGTCCCAGATTCCCTGCCATTTTGTCTCCACTTCTCTGTGATTATATGGTACTGCCATTTTTCCCTCATTTCTGCGCAAGGCTCTGCGCATGTTTTCTTTCCGCAAGTCGGTAACTTTGCCGCGCACATACCGGACCTTTGTCCTCTGTACCGCTTCAATTCCTGATTTTACCTATATTATGGCAAAAAGTCAATAACCTCGTTCAGTCCGTAGCCTTCCGCGTACTGAATCGTAATGCTGTCACCCACTTTATATTTTACTATCTTTATCAACTGCGGGTCAGCCATATTGATGTCAAAGATATCTTCCTGATTTTCCAGGCAGATATAATAATGGGTATTTCCCTCAAGAACCACCGGAGAAATGCTTTCTATCTTTCCGGTAACGCTCTTTCCCGTGATGACGATATCGCCCACGATGCCGTTGGTGCTAAGGAGCTGGGTATAGTTCTTTTCACATTCCTGAACCGTATCCCCGATGGCCACCCACTGGTATTTCTGCACGTTAACCATCGCATATTTTTTCACAAGCCCCGCACCGTCCTTAAGCGCCATAAAATAAGTAGGCTCATCCGCGATGTTCAAAAGCAGCGGGAAAGTCGCGCGGTACCCAAGGTTCTGTACCTGCCCTTCCGCCGAGGACATGGCCGAGTCCTCAATCGCGCCCTCCACCTTGTAGGAACGGGTTTCCATGGTTCTCTGGTTCATCAGGACAAATCCCACGTTGGACTGGTCGCCGCTGACGCTGGTGATTCCGGTATACACCCACACGTCGTCCTCTAACGCAATATAATTGTATCCGTTGGTGGACTGCAGACAGTCCTTCTGTCCCAGAAGGGAATTCCAGTAACCGTGCTTTAAAAGCCCTGAGTAATCGTACAGATTAACCAGAAGCTCCGCGGAATAAACCTTGTCAATCCAGTTGGGCACATCCTCCACCGCATAGTCCACGCACTCTCCCGTCTGGGCATTGCACAAAACCACCCGGCCTATGGTCTGCCCGCCGAAAAGGCCGATATTGAATTTCTTGACAGGACACACCCAGTAAGGCGTCCCCTCCTCGTCTATCTCAAAGAAAACCTGGTCGTCGAAGATATAGGTAGGGAAACGGAACCTTAAATGTCTGTACAGGTTCCTGTTAAAGTATTCCCCTTTTGAGTAGCGAATTCCCTCCGAAAGCTTTACGCATTCCGTGTTCTGGGTAGTCATATCAATCAGTATATAAGCAGGTATACCGTTTTTCTGATTGGTAAGCCATTTAATGGGGCTTGCATAGGTAAGGGGCGTCACCCGCACCGGCTTTCCCTGATAATTAATCTGGGAATAGTCGCCGGAAACCTCGAACTGGGAAACCATATCCACCATGCTTCCCATCTTTCTGTTTCCCAGAAGAGAGGCGGAATCCTTGTCCAGCAGCGGAATAGTCTTATAGTCAACCTGTCTGATATCGTCCGTAAATTCTCTCTCCTCAATGGTAAGAAGCCGCTGGTACTTCGCCGCGTTAAAGAAGGGCGAGGATAAAAGGGTGCCGACGCCGTATGCCCCAATCAGCACAATCAGCAAAATTCCCAGCAATTTGAATACAAGCGTGCTTTCTTTGAAATCAAAGTGAAAGGTATTCATTCCCTCCACTGGCGACTTTCTGTCCGCCTGAATCTGTTTTAAGGCGGACAAAAGCATCAGCGCCGCCACTATCACCAGAATCGCTCCCCAGGTTCCCGACGAATGAATGTTAATCGCCGGCAGCGTCACATAGTAGTAAACGCCAAGGGCAAAAATCGCCGCCAGAACCAGAATAATGTTTCTCAAAATTTTATTTTTTTTCATAATTCTCCTTTACTGTCCGTGCAAATGCAACAGGATGCCGCACCCCATTGCAGCATCCTGTCGCCTTATCACTGTTTTTCACAGTAATGTTACCTTCATCCAAAAAGAACCAGCTTCTTTATTCGTCGGAACCTTCCGCAACTTTGGCCGCTCTTGCCGCAACTTCCTTCTCCTGAACGTCGCTGGGAGCCTGCTCGTAGCGTGAAAATTCATATGCAAAATCGCCGCGTCCGCCTGTCATGGAACGCAAATCCGTACAATATCCGAAAAGTCCCATCATGGGAACGTCCGCCTCAATCACCTGTTTGCCGCCGGGAGCCGGATTCATTCCAAGAACCCTTCCCCTTCTCTTGTTCAGGTCGCCCATAACGTCGCCTGTGTAAGCGTCGGGAACCGTTACCTTGAGGGATACGATAGGCTCAAGCAGCACGGGATGCGCCTCCATGAAGCCCTTCTTAAACGCCTGAATGGTCGCCATCTTGAAGGCCATTTCCGAGGAGTCTACCGGATGGTAGGAACCATCGTATAAAATCGCCTTAACGCCCACTACGGGATATGCTGCCAAAGGTCCCTTCAAAACGGAATCCTGGATTCCCTTTTCAACAGCCGGGAAGTAATTCTTCGGAACCGCTCCGCCTACAACCATCTGCTCAAAAGCATAGGTTTCTTCCAGATTGCCCAAAGGCTCAAATTTCATCTTAACATGGCCGTACTGTCCGTGTCCGCCGGACTGTTTTCTGTATTTGTATTCCACGTCGGAGGTCTTTCTGATAGTTTCCCTGAATGCAACCTTAGGCTCTGTCAGTTCAATCTCAACCTTATATTCATTTAAAAGCTTGCTGGCAATCACGTCCAGATGCAAATCTCCCATTCCGTAAAGAAGCATCTGTCTGTTTTCGGAATCGTTCACATATTTCATTGCCTGGTCTTCATGGGAAATCTTCTGAAGAGCCTGGGAAATCTTATCAACATCCCCTTTGTTCTTCGGATTGTAGCGCTTATATGTATAAGGCTTCGGCATTTCCCATTTTCCGAATTTAACAGTGGTGGCCTTGGTGGAAAGGCTGTCTCCCGTCCTTGCCGCGGTCAGCTTGGCGAGCGCGCCGATATCTCCGGCGTGAAGTTCTTTCACTTCAATGGGCTTGCTTCCCTGAAGCACGTACAGCTTTCCAATCTTTTCCTCCACATCCTTATCTACATTGTATATCAAATCGTCGGTCTTAAGTACGCCGGAATTTACCTTAATCAGGGAATACTTGCCGATAAACGGGTCAACGATGGTCTTCCAGATATAGGCGGATTTCGCCTTGGAGAAATCATAGTCCGCATGGAAGATGTCGTTGGTCTTCATATTAATTCCGGCCACTTCTCTGTTTTCCGGGCTGGGAAAATACTTGATGATATCGTCAAGCAGCGTGTAAATTCCCTGACAGAGCATACTGGAACCCATCGTCATGGGAACGATGCTTCCGTCGCACACGTTGGTGCGCAGAGCCGCCCTGATTTCCGCCTCCGAGAAAGTCTCTCCGCCGAAGTATCTCTCCATCATTTCTTCGCTGGTCTCGGCAACCGCTTCCATAAGCGTGTCGCGGCAAAGCTGGAGGTTTGCCTTGTTGTATTCGGGAACCTCGCATTCCACCACTTCCTTGCCCTGCCATCTGTGTCCGGTCTCGGCAATAACGTTGACATAGCCCACGAATTTTTCGTTTTCACGGATTGGCAGATGGAACGGAGCCATCTTCTTGCCGAACATCTCCGTCATATCCTCCACTACCTGACGGAAAGAAGCGTTATCCACATCCATATTGCTGACATATATCATTCTGGGGAGCTTATATTTTTCACAGAGTTCCCATGCTTTCTGGGCGCCCACTTCCACGCCCGACTTGCCGTTTACCACAATGATAACCGCTCCGGCAGCGCTGATTGCCTCTTCCATCTCTCCCGCAAAGTCAAAAAAGCCCGGTGCGTCAATTACATTGATTTTATATCCTTCCCATTCAACGGGGATAACGGAAGTACTAATTGAAATTTTTCTCTTCTGTTCTTCCTTTCCGAAGTCACTGACAGTATTGCCGTCGTCAACTTTTCCAAGTCTCGAGGTAATACCCGATAAATATGCCATAGCTTCCGCCAGGCTTGTCTTTCCAGCGCCGCCATGCCCCAGCAAAGCTACGTTTCTAATCTTGTCAGTTGTGTAAATATTCATATAAGTCCCTCCATTTTTCCGGTTTTTTGGGAGTTACGCCACATTTATATGATACCATTATTCTGGCTCTTTAAACCCCATGTGAACATTCTACTAAATAATCCGGATTTATACAAGCAAAATCGTACATTTTGTTGCCTGTTTTTATGTTTTGGGGGAACCTGAAAGCGCAATGCCCTTGACTTTCACACGTTGAAGTGCTATATTGTGGAACGGAAGCTATTTGAAAGGAGAAAAACCAGATGATTGTTGTAATGAAACCCCAGGCGTCGGACCAGAGCATCCGCGCCGTAACCGGATATATTGAAGAAAACGGACTGCAAATCCATCTTTCCAGAGGCGAGGAGGTCACCATTATCGGCGTTGTGGGCGACAAGTCCCGGCTTTCCACGGAAAACCTGCGCGTTTTTAAGGATGTGGACCATATTATTTCCGTAACGGAAAGCTACAAGCTCGCCAACAGGAAATTCCATCCCGAACCCACCACCGTAAAGGTGGGGAACACCGCCGTCGGCCCCGGCAATCTGACCATTATGGCCGGTCCCTGCGCCGTGGAAACGCAAAAGCAGCTTTTATCCATCGCGGAGGCGGTAAAAGCGGCAGGCGCGACCATTCTGCGCGGAGGCGCCTACAAGCCCCGCACCTCTCCCTACTCTTTTCAGGGCCTTGAGGAGGAAGGGCTCCGATACATGAAAGAGGCAAAGGCGGCCACCGGCCTTTCCACCATCTGCGAAGTGGTGAGCCAGGAAGCCATAGAAGCCGCCGAAAAATATGTGGATATGATACAAATCGGCGCCCGCAACATGCAGAACTTCATATTATTAAAGGAAGCGGGGCAGTCCGGTCTTCCCGTCCTTTTAAAGCGGGGCCTGTGTTCCACCATTGACGAGTGGTTAAACGCAGCGGAATATATTATAGCGGAGGGAAACCCCAATGTGGTTCTCTGCGAGCGGGGAATCCGCACCTATGAAACCGCTACCAGAAACACACTGGACTTAAGCGCCGTCCCCGTTCTGCGGGAGCGCACCCATCTTCCCATTATTGTGGACCCCTCCCACTCCACGGGTTCCTACAAATATGTAAGCCCCATGGCAAGAGCCGCCGTGGCAAGCGACGCCGACGGCCTGATGATTGAAGTACATAACGACCCAGCCCACGCCCTCTCCGACGGCCCCCAGTCGTTAAACTTTGACAAATTCGCCGCTTTGACCGAAGAACTGAAGCCTTTCTGCCGGCTTATGGGGAGGAGCTTCCATGAACAATGACTTTACCTGCGGCTTTATCGGCCTGGGGCTGATTGGCGGTTCCATCGCAAGGGCAATACGCCAGACCTACCCGGACAGCCGCCTTATGGCTTATGAAATCAATCAGGATTCCCTGAACGCGGCCACAGACGACGGCGTTATCAACACGCCCCTTTCCTCTATGGACGAAAGCCTTTCGGAGTGCGATTATATCTTTCTGTGCGCGCCGGTCTCGGAAAACAACGGAAATCTTGCAGAACTTAAGAAATATCTTTCACCTTCCTGCATCCTTACCGACGTGGGAAGCGTAAAGACGGAGATTCATAAACAGATTGAAGCTGCCGGACTCTCCGGCAGGTTCATCGGAGGCCATCCCATGGCCGGAAGCGAGCGCTGCGGCTATATCAACTCCAGGGCCCTGCTGCTTCAGAATGCTTATTACATTCTGACTCCCTGTAAAGAGGTTCCAGAAGATGCCGTAAGCGCTTTCCGGGAGTTGATTGCCTCCCTTGGGGCAATCCCTCTGGTACTTGACTTTGCCCTGCACGACTACGTCACCGCCGCCATAAGCCACCTGCCCCATGTGGTTGCCGCCTGTCTGGTGAATCTGATTAAACAGGAGGATTCAGGGGACGGCATTATGAAAATGATTGCGGCGGGGGGATTTAAAGACATTACGAGAATCGCCTCCTCCTCTCCCCTCATGTGGCAGCAGATTTGCCTTGCCAACGGCAAAAATATCTCCGCTCTGCTTGGCAGCTTCATTCATTCCCTCATCCGGATTCAGGAGGAAATTGACGAGGCACGGCCGGAAAATTTATATACATTTTTTGATGAAGCAAGAGGATACCGGGATTCCTTTATTGAAACTTCCAGCGGCCCTATCAAGAAAGTGTTTTCGATTCGCATAGATATCGCGGACGAGCCCGGCGCTCTGGCCGCGGTGGCGACCATTCTCGCGCTGCAGCAAATCAGCATCAAAAACATCGGGATTACCCACAACAGAGAACAGGAAGACGGGGTGCTGCGGGTAGAGTTTTACGAGCAGGAAAGCATTGAAAAAGCCACAGGGATTCTTGCGGCGAAAGGATATACTATCTACTGAATTTTTTCTTCCGCCTCTTTTCGAAAAAGCAGAAAATATTTTTTATAAGAAGAAACATTATGATGCCCGTAACGCCGCCTGCCGTGTCAATTA
>CAJTMZ010000075.1:0-1628 GCA_910577445.1 uncultured Lachnospiraceae bacterium
TCCTTAAGAAATATTCCGGGTTGACAGCCTCTTTGGCAGTATTCATTTCACCGGAATCTGAAAATTGATTTCCGTGACAATGTATTTAAAGCCCTCCCTCCGCGGCGCGGAGGCGAGGGCTTTCGCTGATATTCTTTATCCTTTGGATTCCATAAAGCTTGCAAGCTGTGCGTTTGCATCGTCCAAAACGGTATTCACGCCGTTCTGTTCCAGTTTTTCAAGGAACTCAGGCAACTTCGTTTCGGGGTCAACCGCGCCTGTGCACAGGGGAAGGAGGTATTCTTCCACCACGTTTGCAACTGCGCTCATCTCTGTCTCAACACCGGAGCCGTCATAGGCAAATCCCAGAATCGGAATTTCCTTTGCATTTCCATAATAGCTTGTGAAGGTGTCCCAGAATCCCGCACCCTGCTCAACTGTGGGAGGCAGGATAGTAACGTTGCCCACGCCGTTGGTCCAGGGTTTGAAGTTGTCGCGCTCAGCGGTAAATTCCACGCAGCCGTCGCTGGTCAGGTTATAGTGCACGCCTTCCAC
This sequence comes from uncultured Lachnospiraceae bacterium, assembly GCA_910577445.1. Taxonomy (GTDB): domain Bacteria; phylum Bacillota; class Clostridia; order Lachnospirales; family Lachnospiraceae; genus Suilimivivens. The sequence goes on from CAJTMZ010000075.1 coordinate 535, forward strand.
ACCGTAATTCATCAGAGTCATAACTTCAGGGTCGGTGTTCAGAAGATTCAGGAACATCATAGCCCTCTCGGGATTTTTGGAGGCGGTGGAGATTGCCATCATGGCTCCCTGAGCGGAGGTGGTGTCCACATAAGGGTCCGTGCAGGGTATCATCGCCACTTCAAACTCTCTCTCCTGGCTTGCCTGAAGCTCATAGCCTAATGAGTAGGACTGTGTCCCAATCAGATATTCGCCAGTGTTCTGCTTTGCCGTTCTGATTTCATTTGCCTGATTCGTGTTGCTGCAGGCGGGGTCAATGAAACCGTTCTGGAAATATTCTCTCGTCTTTGCCGCAAATTTTGCAAATTCATCGGTTGCATATTTGTTGAGAAGCTTAATGCCGTAGGAGCTTTCCTTAGAAACGTCTGTGGGGTCAAGATAGTAGGACATAAAGTTGCCTGTGCCGCTGTCGCCGGTAACGATGATGGAATTGGTAACCATACGCTCTAATACCGCGCCCTCAACAAGCAGCGGATAGAAATCGGCGCCTTCGCCGTCCTTTACGGTCTGGAGAATTTCGCCAAAACCGTAATAATCCGTGTTTCTGATGTCATCCAGTGTGTAACCGTATTTCTCCAGAAGGGGAACGTTGATATCCCAGCAGTTCTGGGTGGCAATATCCTTGTAGCCCGGAACCGCGTACACGCCGTAGCCGTCGGCTCCGTTTACGGAAGCGCCTGTGTGGGTAAGAACCTCGGGCAGGGTGCTCCAAAGCTCGGAGGCATACTTTTCAATCAGGTTGTTGTTGGGGTCGTCCAGACGAACATAGTAGCCGTCTCTTGCAAACTTATTGTACTCGTTTTCCGTCCAGGAACAGGTGAAATAGATATCAATATCCTCGCCGCCCTGCAGGGACAGTACCACTTCCTCGCCGTAGCCCCAGGTTTCCCAGATAGGCTCCAGCGTCACGTTGATTTTTTCCTGCAAAAGCTTGTTGAGTTCTTCCATCACCTTGCTGTCGTCTTTGACGTCGTTTCCGCAAAGGTACATTTTCAGGGTAACGGGGTCCAAATCAGACGCCGGGGCAGCCGCCTCGCCCTCTCCTTCTGCGGCTG
>CAJTMZ010000075.1:1666-20666 GCA_910577445.1 uncultured Lachnospiraceae bacterium
AGCGCCTCCGCCATTGTCTTTACTGCCGCAGGCTGCCAGAGTAAGTATCATGGTCGCTGTAAGCAAAATTGCGATTAATCTTTTTTTCATTACTTTTTCCCTCCATTTTTTATATAGCTTTTTCTTTTCAGAAACGGTGCCTTACCGTTTCTGTATGTAGACGGCGCTGTGCCGTTTCTACCGCAGCATGTCTCGGTTCCTTTTGCGGAGCCGGTGTAACAGATTTCAGCCCATATCAGAGCCGGTGTAACAGTTATCGGCCCTTTACAAGCCGATGTGACAGGTATCAGCCCTTTACGGAGCCGATGGTAAGTCCGGCGATAATATACCGCTGGAAAAACGGGTATGCAAAGGCGATGGGAACCACTATCAGCACCACAAGCGCCATGCGCAGGCTGTCCTGGGGCAGCGATTTTGCAATGCTGGCCGCCTCCGCTCCAATCATGGAGCTGTTTTTTACCAGAAAGTCTATCTTTTCCTGGGTCTCCATCAGGAGATACTGTAAAGGTATATGTTTCGGGTCGCTTCCCACATAAAGCTTTGGAATAAACCATTCGTTCCAGTAAGCCAGCGCCGTGAGCAGCCCCACGGTGGCGATTCCCGGCTTTGAGATGGGAACCACTATGCGCAAAAGGGTGCTGTATTCGCCGCTTCCGTCAATGGACGCCGCCTCAATCAGTTCCATGGGAACGGAGCTTTGGAAGAAGGTTCTCATAACAATCAGGTTAAAAGGATTCAGCAGCATGGGAACAATCACCGCCGCGTAGCTGTTGCTCAGCCCAAGCACCGTCTTGCAGACCACGTAAGTAGGCGCAAGCCCTCCTCCGAAAATCATGGTAAAGAAGCAGAAGAAGGTAAAAAACCTGCGGAACTTAAAGTCTTTGCGGAACAATGCGTAGGAGTACATAATCGTCACCGCCAGCGTAAGTACCGTTCCCACTATCGTGATATAAAAACTGTTGAAATAGGAACGCCACAACTGCTGTCCCATTTTAAAGGTATACCGGTAAGCTTCCAGAGACCACTCTTTCGGCAGAAAGGAAAACCCAATCTCCCTGATGCTCTGCTGTGAGGTAAAGGAAATGATGACGACAAACACAAAGGGTATCACGCAGCAGAGACAGAAAAACAGCATAATCATGTGGAAAACCGCTTCCACGGGTCTCGATACAGCATTTACAGGTCTGGATTTTTTCATATTCTTTCGCCTCCTCCCTAGAATAAACTGCTGTCCGCATCAATCCGCGATACAACCCTGTTTGCAATGATAATACATATAAATCCCACAAGCTGCTGCATCATGCCCGCCGCCGTGCTCATGCCGATGTTGCTTGTGGCCGTCAGCGTCCGGTACACGTAGGTATCGATAACCTGAGTGGCCGGAAACAGTGAACCGGAGTTTAAGGGCACGCTGTAGAACAGTCCGAAATCCGCGTTGAAAATCTTTCCTACGTTCATAATCAGCAGAATACAAATCATGGGGCGCAGATTGGGCAGGGTTACGTGCTTAATCTGCTGCCACTTGGTAGCGCCGTCTATGGCCGCCGCCTCATACTGGGTAGTGTCAATTCCTGTGATGGCCGCCAGATAGAGAATGGCGGAATAGCCCGTATTTTTCCACACGTTACAGATGGTCAGGATTACCGGCCAGTATTTCGGCTCATGGTACCAGTTGATGACCTCCGCTCCGCTCCTGGCCTGCCAGCTTGTAATCAGTCCCCTTGTAGGGTCAAGGAACGCCAGCACAAAATAGCTTGCCACGACCCAGCTTAAGAAGTAGGGGAAAAACATCAGGGTCTGATAGACCTTGGCCACCCTTTTTCTTGTAATCTCGTTTAAAATGATTGCCACTCCCACAGAAAGTACCAGCCCCAGTATAATCCAGACGATATTGTAGCCTAAGGTATTGCGGATGATTCTTCCGGTATCGGTGGAGGCAAACAGGAATTTGAAATTTTTCAACCCCACCCATTTGCTGTGCGCCATATTGTTCCAGAAGCTGGGATTTCTGACATAGACTTTATAATCCTTAAACGCCAGAATCATACCTGCCATGGGAATATAGCGGAGCAGGAAAAACCAGATTGCACCCGGAATAACCATGCTGGTGAGAAGCAGCGTCTTTTTCGTCTTGCCTTTCATAATTCTCCCCCTTTCGTTATCTTGTGTCTCTATTGTAACTTTATGATTATAGAAAGTCACGGTACGACCTTGTTCTTTTTGTGCTGATTTTGTTATGTTTGCACAACAAAAGATGCCCGGCTTTGCCGGACATCCATATATTAAACAAATGCCGCCGCGCTTTTCGCGTCAGCTTATTGTAAAACAAGCCGGTTAATCCGGCCTGTTTCTGTATTCATTGGCGGACATACCGCACACCTTTTTGAACACCCGGGAGAAATGGGCCAAATCCACAAACCCCACATCCTCCGCGATATCGCCTATCCTCAGAGAGGAATTTTTCAAAAGCTCCTTTGCCTTCTCTATGCGCACCCCGTTTAAGATTTCCGAAAAGGTCTGCCCCGTTTCCTTGTTCAGCAGCTTGCTCAGGTGCCACTGGCTCACATAAGTCTTCTCCGCCACATCCGATAAAAGAAGCTTTTCCTTATAGTTCTCTTCTATATAAGTAAGGGCGTTGCGCACGATAAAGTTTCCCGCCACATTCTCGTGGGTATCCGCCGGCTCCTCCCCGCTCTTTTCTTCCGGCTCCGCCCTGCTAATCATAAACCGTATGGCTTCCTCTATTTCCTCCATATTTGAGGGCTTGAGCAGAAATCTGGCGACTCCCAGATGCAGCGCCCGCTTCGCGTAGTCAAAATCCCGAAAACCCGTAAGGATGGTCACCTGCATTCTGGAAAACTCCGACTTAAGGCCCGCTATCATGGCAAGTCCGTCCATCTCCGGCATACAGATATCCAGAAAAATCATATCGGGCCGGTGTTTCTCAATCAGCGCCTTGCCCTCCACGCCGTTCCCCGCGGTAGCCACCACCTGGCAGCCGTACTTTTCCCAGGGCACGCTTCTGGAAAAACCCTGTACGATAATCGGCTCGTCGTCAATTATCATTACCTTATACATGTTTTTCAGCCCCCCTTCCCCGAAGCGGCGGCAAATACCCGCTCTAACAGTTCTTCTCCCGAGCCTCCCGCAGAGACCTCCGATATACCCGCAATCAGCGTCCTGTAAGCCTCCGGCTCCATGCGTGAATCCGTGGGCAGCAGCTTTTCCGGCGCGTTCTCCACGTATCTGGCGGCGCATTCCGCTAACGGGCTGCGGCTTTTGAGCGCCCTCACGTCCGCGGCGGCCACAAGGCTCCCGCCTCCCGCCTCATAATACCTCTGCACTGCGTCCCGCCGGGTATGGGCCATCACATATTTTACAGCCGCGTCCCGCTTGTGCAAATCGTTCCAGGCTCTTCTTGTAATATAAAATCCAGAGGTGATTCCCCCAATCATGGTACCTGGCTCCGCTTTCTGGTCTGGCACGCCGGGAAAGGGAATCACCAGCGTGTTCTCCGTGTCTGTCACCGACGGAAAATACCAGCTTCCTTCCAGCAGCATGGCCGCTTTCTTATTGACAAAAAGCTCCCCGGCGTACTCATTGGTGATGCTGTCCGTATCCTCCGGAAATGCGCCGGCCTCCCGAAGCACCTGAAAAAGCGCCAGCCCCCGCACCCAGTCTTTTGGCGCGGCGGCGCCCGGATTCAGATAACCTTCTTTTCCCGACGTGTATAAAAGAAAATGTTCCAGCCAGTAGTGGGGCACGTTGGCAAGGGCGCAGGATATGGGCACGATATCGTTTTCGCGGAAAACGGAAACCGCATGCAGCAGGGAATCCCAGTCGTAAGGCAGAGGCACATTGCAGCGTTCAAACAGCTCCCGGTTTACATACAGTCCCTCCCAGAAACCCGTGGTCGGCACGGCACGGGAAACGCCGTCCTGATTCGCCGCCTGCGCAAGCGCCCAGTCGTAGGTATCCGCGGCATATTCGGGATACACCTGCCGGATTTCTTCAACCGTGACAAATTTGTCCATAGCCACAATCTGATTCGCCGTTGCGTCCGTAAAAAACTGCAGCACATCCGGCTCGTTCCCCACGGAAAAGTCTGTCACAACCTCGTTTTTCCACTGTTCGTCAGAGGTCCGGGTTTCGTCCTCAATGTAAATATGGGGGTTCTCCGCCATAAATTCCAGTCTGATTTCCTCATAAACTCCGGCTCCCGAAGCGGAACCCCCCGCCATTGAAACGGTACGCAGCACCACGTTTTGGGTATCCTCGCCGATATAGGTTTCCACATTCGTACCGCATCCGGGCAGCAGAGCCGCCGCCGTCAAAAAAACAACCGTATTTAGCAGCCTGATTCCATGCCTTAGCTCCAGGCTTTGAATCAGCCGCCTTTTTCCATTAGCCATCGTTATCCTCCTCAAAGTTTTTCGGAATGGTAATCCGTGTAGTGAAAAGCTCCCCTTCCTGAAAAACGCCAAGTCCGTACTGAACTCCGTAAATGAGCTGAATCCGCCGGTTCACATTGTAAATGCCGATGGATGTGTGCGCTCCCGGCTCGCCCCTGTCCATGGCATGGCGGCCGCATATAATGCCCTCAATGTATTCCATTTTTTCCGGGCCAAGGGGTCTGCTGGTATTTACCACATCTATAAAAATTCTCTCCCCGTCAAAATCTCCGCCGGAATCTTCCACCGGATAAATTTTCAGCCAGATAATTCCCGAATTGACTTTCTCGATTCCATGCCGGATAGCGTTTTCCAGAAGCGGCTGGAGAATGAGCCGGGGTACTTTCACCTGCATGGTATCCGCTTTAATCTCCTTTTCCACCCGCAGCCGGGTCCCGAAACGCATGGACATGATATAGAGAAAGGCGTCCCCGCAGCGAAGCTCCTCGGCCAGACGCACCAGCCTGTCGTTGTTCCGGTTCATGCCCGCGTCAAGCACTGTGCCCAGCGCTTCTATCATTCTGCTGGTCTCGATATCGCCGTTCATTCTTGACTGCCAGTTCATCATTTCCAGCGTATTGTTCAGGAAGTGCGGATTTATCTGCGCCTGCAGGGCTTCTATCTGGGCGTCCTTGGCGGCCATCCTTTCCAGATAAACCGTGTCGAACAGATGCTTTAACTGAGACGACATGTCGTTGAAAGACTCCACCAGCTCCGTAAACTCCTCGTTGGGAATCTGCTCCTTTGGCAGCGTAATGCCCAGCTCCCCTTCCCGCAGCCTTCGGGATACGGCAGCCAGTTTTTCAAGAGGCTTCTGCATATGCCTGCTTAAAAGGAAAAAGGTGAGTATCATAAGAGGAACCATACAAAGCATGGTAATCAATGCAATCACATTCAGCCTGAAAACATCCTTATAAAGAGCCTCGCCGGGGGTGGTGTAATACAAAGTAAAGGTATAATTGTCCGTAACGCAGGTGTGGCAGTACCCCCGCTCACTGCCTATGGCAAGGCTCACCGTGCCTCCGCGCGCTTCATCCTCTTCCGCATAACCGCGCAGAATCCGGTAAATCTCCTTCTCCTTTTCCGGATACAGGGAGAGAAACTCCTCGTCGTCCGGAAAGCTGAGCAGTACTCTGCCCTCACCCTCAAGAGGCAGCCCCGAAAAGAGGGCGCTCTTGTTAAGCCCTAAAACCAATGTGCCGTATCTGTGATAATCGCTGACCGTATAGAGGTTCCGCATAACATAAATCTGATTGTCCACCACATGGATTTCCACATAACTGGTGTCTCTTCGGGCCAAATCAAGGGCCACAGGCTGCACGTATTTCAGGAAATCGCCATAGCTGTAGCCGTTCTTTGCCGAATAACAGCTTGGCGTCTCGTCCCCCTCCAGATAAAAGGCATATCTTGCTATCCGGTTGTCCATATAATATTTGGAAATCAGGGAGCTTTTGATGGAAGCCAGATACGCGTTCCGGCGGGTATTGCCCCGGATATATCCCATATAGCCGCTTTCCCATTCCCCCTCATAGCTGGGCTTCCTGCTCTTTATAATCGCCTCGTCGATATCCGTCTTGATTAAAACGGCGGATACCTCCACCGCGTTCCGAATCAGATTGTCGGACTTCTCTGTATAAGCTCTCTGGTAATGGTAAAAAATAAACCAGGTGAACACTGCAATGGGAATCATCCACGCCGCCGCAAGGATTCCGATTAATATGGAGCGCAGGGAAGTGCGCTTTTTCTTTGGTGAACCGATTTTCCGTTTCATCTTAAGGTACAATCTTTACCTCCGCTCCGTCCGACAGCGGCGCGTCCGCGCCCATGGCGTAAATCCACTTATCGTTATAGATTCCCCGCACCGTGACGGTTCCTTTTTCCTCGTCCTCATCTTCCACCGTCACCAGAACGGCTTTCACAAAATATTCAGGGCCGAAGCGCTTCTTTTTTTCTTCAATGCAGTAAACGCAGGTTCCCTGCGGACTTTTGTACAGCGCTTCTTTAGGCAGAACAAATCCGCTCTCCTGCCAGTACGCCTCCACCGTGCGCACCTTCGGCAGCATCCGCCAGTAGATAAGCTGGGACGCAAATGTGCAGACCAAAAGCACAATCGCAAGCCCCCCTGCAAGCGTTTTTGCCAGACGCTTTTCCCGACTCATTTCCCGTCCCCCTTCCTGTCACTTCCGCAGCAAAAGCACATCGTCCTCTTTTTATTATTTCTCCAGCATAATTCCGCCGCCCTCCGCCAGCTCTTCCCGATAATAAAGCAGAAGAAGCACCGCCGGAAGCATGGAAAGCAGACCGCTGTGAAAGCTGAGTGAAAACCCTTCCCTGTCAAGGGAAGCGAGAAACACACTTAAGGGATATTTTGACGCGTCCCGCAGAAACACCATGGGCTGCTCCACCATATTCCACGCGTCCACAAAGGTCAGCAGCAGAACGCTCACGGCTCCGCTGCGTCCGGCAGGCACCATGATTTTCCAGAGCAGGTCAAAGGTGCCCGCTCCGTCCATCCGCGCGGCGTCCGGCAATTCGTCCGGCACGCCCCGGAAGGTCATCCACATAATAATCGTTCCGAAGGGGGAAAACACCGCCGGAAGAATCAGCGCCCACAGGGTGTCTAAAAGTCCCATCCGGTCGAGAACCAGATAGCACGGCATCAGCGTCACCTGCAGCGGAAGCAGAAGGACTGTCACCAGAAAGCCTGTCAGAAAACGCCTGCACGGAAGCGGATATTTTGCAAGCGCAAGTCCTCCCATACAACTGACCGCAAGCTGCCCCAGGGTAATCAGCGCGCAGATTCCCAGACTGTTCCAGAATTTATAAAGATATTCCGGGGTCCGCAGAAACGTGAGCCAAAAGCCCCAAAGATTTGCAAAACACCCCAAAAGCAGATAAAGCACCGGTCCCAGCGCGGCCGCCGCGGCAAGCAAAAGGACAAGGATTCCCGGCAGATTTTTTACCTTTTTTCTCATGGCCGCCTCCTTTGATACCACAATATACACACGGTTGCCAGAACAATGGGCAGCGCCGTCAGCACCGAAGCCACCGCCAGCCTTGCATAATTGAGATTTTCAAAATTGTTGTTCAGAAAATGCTGCAAAAGATAAATGCTTTCGTGGGGATATTTCCCGCCCAGCAAAAAAGCCTCGCGGTAGGATTTAAAACTGTTCATCACTCCCAGCACCGCGGAAAAAGAAAGGGACGGCGCGAGCAAAGGCAGCGTAATGCCAAAAAGCTTCTGGCGGCGGTTCGCCCCCTCTATAGCCGCAGTGTCATACAGCTCCTCCGGAATCAGAGAAAGGCCCGCCAGAAGCAGAACCGTGATATAGCCGCAGTTTTTCCACAGATAAAGCGCCAGAAGAACCCAGAAAGCCCTGGAACTTTCCAGCGCCGGAGCGGGTATCAGCCATTCCACCACCATAACGATACTGGCAATCGGCAGAACAAGGGGCAGCAGAATCGTGTTGCCGCACAGGCGGCTCCCGGGCAGCGCGGCATGTATCAGCAGCGCAAGCAAAAGCCCCAGCACAAGCAGCGCCGGCACCCCAAGCGCCAGGAATTTCACAGTATTGCCTGCCGCCAGCCGGAAAGACTCAGACGCCAGCACTTTTATATAGTTTTCGGCTCCGACAAAGCGCGCCTGCCCGCCGCCAAGTCCGAAAGAATAGCCCACCACCATGCAAAAGGGCAGTGCGAAAAACAAAACCGTACCGGCCAGAATCGGCAAAAACAAAGCGCCGCCCACAAGCCGTCTGCGCTTATGCAAAGATAGCTGTCTGTTTTGTTTCCCCTTATTCATCCAGATAGGACCACTCCTTTTCAATTCCGGCATAACACGCCTCCCAGCTCGTCTCTCCGCTTAAATAGGGCTCTGCCAGCAGATAAAGTCTACCGTCGTAACGTCCCGCCAGACGGCACACGTCCAACCGTTCTTCCATATTCTGTAAATCCGTTTTCAGAACCCCGCTAATCTCGCCCGGCTGCACCGGCTGCACCGAAAGCTGCTCCAGCATTTTCGCCGCGCAGCCCCGCCGCACCGGCCAGCTTGTGCCGCCGCAGATGAAATTGGCCGCGCTCCCGCTGCTTTCCAAAACGCCGCTGCCCTGGACCGTATCGCCCAACAGGAACAAAAGCAGTTCCGCGGCTGCCCCGGTATTCTTACAGCCTGCGGAAACCGCGGCGGTGATACAGGGCGTCATCGTCAGACCGCCCTTCTCGTTCGGAATCGGCAAAAGCCTTGCCGTTTGGCCGCCATCCTCCAAAGCCCGCAGGGAATATCCCGTATCAAGAGCGGCTCCCGCCAGAATCACCGCGCCTTCCTGAAGACACATATCCGTATTGACCGCGGCAAAAAAATCATCCTCAGAGCCGTCATAGTCGGCCAGAACCAGCCTGGCCTGCTCCAGCGTATCCAGCCATGCGGGCGTATCCAGCCGGATTTTCGCCTCCTGCACGGAAACCGGGGACTCTGACGGCGCGTTCATCAAAAGCGACGGAAGCGAAACATTCAGATAAGGCCGCGTTTCTTTCGGCAGAGACAATAACTCCTCCACATACCCGTCCGTTCCCGCCATAGCTGCCGCTTCGTCAAAATCGCTGTCTGCAAGGCCGTCCGCCGTCGCAATCATTGCGGGACAGGTGTAGCTCAGCGGCAGAATATACGGCTTCCCTTCATATATTCCGGCCTCCTGCAACGGCGCAACATATGCCTTGCCGTCAAACTCCGAATGTTCAAACAGGAAATCCAAATCGTGAAAAACGCCTCCCATAATCTGTCGCTCCAGATTCGGGAACAGCATATAGCTGTCGTAGTCCTCCGACGGCCGGTTGAAGAAAAGGTAAATATCCGCGCCCTCTCCTCCCATCAGCTCCGTGCGGGTCCTCGCCAGCGCGGCGGCACGCTCCTCAGTCATCGCACTATCCTGCGTATTGACCGGCGGAAGATAAACCACCTCCAGCGCGGTCCCCGGGTGGCTCCTTTGAAACTCCGCCAGAATCGGCCCCAAATACATTTCACTTAAACCGTTTCCGTCCGCACAGACGGTAAGCTTTCCTCCTGACGTATCCCGGACGCCGCATCCGCCGGCCAGCCCGGCCAGCAGCATGACAAGCATCATACATAAAAAACGTCTCTGTTTTCTCATAGCAATATTCATCCCTCCGAAAATCACATGGTATGGAGCGTCTTAAGCGACGGCAAAGCCTCTATAATCTCCTCTCTGGAATACTCGCCCGTCAGTTCGGTAGATATCAGTCCCAGATACCGAAGCTGCTTAAGCGGGCGCAAATCGTCAAGGGTGATTCCCGTCGTATTTCCCCGGCTTGTCACAATCGTAAGGAAATCGAGCTGCCCGACCTCTCCAATAGGGCTTCCGTCTACTTCGTCGCCAATGCTTAAATACAGTTTTCTCAGCTTAGGAAGCTGCGGCAGGAAAGAGAGCGTTTCCGGGTCCCACAACAGCAGCAGTTCCAGCTCCTTCATCTGCGCAAGCACCTCCGCATTCCAGCTTATTTCTCCGCCCGCCTCCAGTAAAATCAGCCGGTCCGCCGCCGGAAGCAGAAAGCTTCCGTCCGTAACTTTACTCCAGTCCGTATAGCCCCCGCCTCCGATTGTAAACCCCTTAAGCGCCGGAAGCGCCGCCAGTTCGTCCATTCTCTCCTCCGCAGCGGATGAGCCATGAAACGCAATCATTTCAAGCTGTGGCAAACTCTGAAGAGGCTCTAAGGAGGGCAGTTCAATGGCACCAAACTCAACCCACTGCAGATTGCTGCAAAGCGCGAAGTCTTCAAGGGACGCCGGCTGCTTCGTCGGCCAGTAATGCCATTCTCCTCCCGATTCCTTTGGAATCGTTCCGTCAAGCATCTGCAAATCGGACCAGTATTTGTCGTAACGCCAGTATATCCCGTGAATTTTCTGCAGCTCGCTTCGCAGAACCTCCCCTTCTTTCTTTCCGAGTATGTTCCGCAGCATCTCTTCTGTAACCGAATCTTTAAAGGAAACCGGCCCGTCCTCAAAGACAACGCCGCTTTCCTTTAGCTGCTCCTCGCTCAGTCCCGTCCCCCCGAATCCCTCAAATTCAGCGGAAACCGTCCTCTTCGGCTCCTTAGTCTTTCCCTGTTCCTTTTCCTGTTCCCCGGTTTTTACAGCTTTGCCGCATCCGGAAAGCAACAACAATACGGCGAAAGCTATCGCTGTCCGCCGTATCCTGAAACCACGCATAGCGCCACCCCCTTTGTCATAATAAATACGCTTTTGTCTGTTATTTATTATAACATCCGGGCGCCCTGTGCGTCTATCATTTCCAAACCACAAAAATTGATTTTCCCAGCCTTATCCGTTCAGCTTAAGGAACCGCTCGTAGATTCCGCAGACATTGGCGGCGTCCTTGGGGCTTGGCATCTCGCAGAAAATCCGAAGCAGGGGCTCTGTCCCCGAGAACCGTGCAATCACCCAGCCGCCGTTTTTAAAGTAAACCTTGGAACCATCCAGATAGCTCACCTTCTCCGTCTCAAAGGGAAGGGACGGCAGCTTTTTATCCGTCAGCAAAAGCTTTTGGATTTCCGCCTTTCTTTCCTCGTTGAACCGGTAGTCCCGCTCCTCCATGGCGATTAATCCGTATTTCGATTCAATATCCGCTATGATTTCCGAAAGCCTTTTGCCGGAAGAGGCAATCATTTCCACCAGAAGCATGGCGGCGTAGATTCCGTCTTTTCCCCGGATATGACCCCTTACCGTAAGGCCGCCGGAGGACTCCCCGCCGATAACGGCGTCCGTCTCGTTCATCTTTGCGGAAATATGTTTAAAGCCCACCGGAACCTCGTAGCATTTTTCCCCGAAGTCCTCGGCTACCCGGTCCAGCACATGGGTAGTGCAGATATTGCGTACCACAGGCCCGGCCCAGCCCTTGAACTTTTTCAGGTAATAGTACAAAAGCACCAGTATCTCATTGGGATGCAAAAACCGTCCCGTATCGTCGATAATCCCCAGCCTGTCCGCATCCCCGTCGGTGGCGATTCCGATGTCATAGCCCTTGTCCGTCACATAGGTCTGAAGCATGTGGAGGGTTGCCACTGTGGGCGCCGGGAGACGCCCGCCGAACAGAGTGTCATGCCTGTCGTGAATCACCTCCACCTCGCAGCGGGCGGTCTGGAGGAGGGTCCGCAGAGAGGTTTCCGATACCCCGTACATGGGGTCCAGTACCACCTTAAGCCCTCTCTCCCTTATGGTTTCCATGTCGATGACGTCTATCAGGTTGTCCAGATATTCGTTCAGGGGATAAATTTCCCGAATCAGCCCCTGCTCCTTTGCCTTGTCGTACTCCATCTCAGGCACAGGAAGCGCCACCCCGGCGATATAGGTTTCTATCTCTTTTGTCTGAATCTCGTCGGCGTCCCGCCCGCCTTCCGTGAACACCTTGATTCCATTGTAGATTGCCGGATTATGACTTGCCGTCACCATCATTCCGTAAGAAAAACCGTGCTTTTCCACGTAATACATCACCAGAGGGGTAGGCGAGGACTTGTTAATCAAATGCGCCTGTACCCCTTCCGCCGCAAAGACAACGGCTGCCCACTGCATGGCTTCCTTAGACAGAAAACGCCTGTCATAGCCCATAACGATTCCGTGCCCGCAGACACCCTCGTCTTTCATCTTCTCACACAACGCCTTTGCCAGTATCTGTATATTCTGTTTTGTAAATCCGTCTCCGATTACGGCCCGCCAGCCGCCCGTGCCAAACTGAATCATTTTTACCCCCTTTTCCGCGCTGCTTTTCCGCGCAGATTCTTTTTCACAGACATTGCCCCCTCAGGGCGTCCTATCACGGACAAAGAATAGCTTTCACCTCATGGACGCTTCCCGGCTCCCCGGCCGGAATTTTGCTCACTTCTTTACCGTCCAGATGAATTTGTACTTTTCCTTTCATTATCCCCGCCGGATTTTCCACATGGATATGGTATACTGCCCCCCGCCAGATTCTCGTTAAGTCAAACTCTTTCCAGTCGGAAGGAATACAGGGGTCTACTTCCAGAGCATCAAACCCGGGACGGATACCCAGCATATAGCGGGTGGCGGAAAAATACGCCCAGCCCCCGGAGCCTGTCATAAAAGGATGATGAGCCTGCCCGAATCTGCTGTGCTCCTTTCCGCTGATAAACTGGCAGTAAGAATAAGGCTCCGCCTCCCGGATTTCAATGATATCGTTCTGATTATAAGGACAGAGGGCGTCGTAGTATTTCATGGCCACATCGCCCCTTCCAAGCAGACATTCCGCCGCCCACACCCAGGGATTGGGATGGGAAAAGATGGAGGAATTTTCCTTAAGCCCCGGATAAACCTTGGTGATAAAGCCAATATCCGGGTCCGGCTTTGTGTAGGCCGGCGTGTTCAGTAAAAGGCCATAGGGCGTATAAAGATACTTTTCGATAGCCTCCATCGCCTTTAAGGCACGTTCTCCCTTTGCCGCGCCGGAGAGCACCGCCCAGGCGTTGGATTCCAGATGAACCCGGCCCTCTTTATCCTCAAAGGTTCCTATCTTTCTGCCCTTTTTCGTGATGCCCCGGATGTACCACTCCTTATCCCAAAGCACCTCGTCGCAGGTCCGCCGCACCTTCTCCGCCACAGCCTCATAGCAGACGGCGTCCTCCTCTTTTCCAAGATACCGCGCCAGCCCGATAAAATTATCCAGCGCCCAGTAATGCAGAAAGCTGACCATGGCGCTTTCCCCGCCTCCAAGATTTAAACAGTCGTTCCAGTCCGCCCGCAGTCCCTTGCAGATTCCGTTTTCCCCTACCTGCTTTTCGGAAAAGTCCAGAATTGCTTTCAGGTGTTCGTAAACCGTGGCGCTGCCGCCGTCCGCATAGGGCATGACCTTTTCCGCAAAATCAAACTCTCCCGTTTCTTTGATATATTCCGCCACAGCCGGAACCAGCCACAGCGCGTCGTCCGCGCAGGCGTCCTCCGGGCCGTGGATTCTGTCCTTTTCCGCTACGGGAATTACCGTGGGCGATTTGAAGCCGTCGCCTTTTTTCTCCTCCTCAAACCACGCCGGGTCAAAGAGATGCAGACCGTAGCCCTCCGATACCAGCCCGTTTAAAAGCTGCTCGATTCTCTCCCGGCACTTTCCCGGATTGGAGTGCGGAATGGTCATGGCGTCCTGAGCGGTATCCCGGTAGCCAAGTCCTGTCCGTCCCCCTACCTCGATAAAAGAGGCGAATCTGGAAAACATCACGTTAATTTCCGACTGGTACAGCGTCCATATGTTGATAAGGGTATTCATCCCCTGATTGGGCGTCTTTATCTGAAGCTTACCGCACTTGTCCTCCCAGTAGGCACGAAGCGCATTAAAAGCCCTGTCCACGTTGTCAAAATTGCTGAACTTCTCCCGCACGGGAACCGCCGCCGCCCGGTTTCCTTCTCCCAGCATATAGACAAGACGCACCGTCTCCCCCGGCTGTAACGTCACGTTTTTCTGCAAAGCGCCACAGTGATTGCCGCCCTTCTCAAAACTTCCGCCGCACACGCCCTCTGTCACCGCCCTGGGATTGCTTTCCGTGTGATAACGCCCCAGGAAATTGTCTCTCATACAGTCAAAACCGTCAGGCTCAAAGCTGGCGGTAAAGTACTGATAACCGTCGGGCTCATAAAAAAGGTCTTCCTCAATAATGCCGTCCGCATAGGAGCTTCCGGCGCTGTACAGACTCATCTGGAAATTCTGGTTATCCACCGCGATGGAATGAAATGAAAATTCCAGATAGGAAAACAGGCTTAAATCGCGCGCCCCATCCCCCTCGTTTGTCACCGTCACATCCCACAAAAGTACATTCTCCCCTATAGGTACAAACATGGTCTGGGTGGCGGACAGACCACTGCAGCGGCATTCATAGGAGGTATAGGACATGCCGTGACGGCAGATATATTGCGCCTCGTCAAAAGATTTCGCCACCGGCTGCCAGGAAATGCTGAAATAATCCCCATTGCCGTTATCCCTGATATAAATATAATAACCCGGCCTGTCCATCGGGACGCTGTTTCCACGAAAACGGCTGATGCGGTGGTATTCCGGGCTTTTGTAGAAGGAATACCCGCCCGCGGTGTGGTTGATGACCGCGGCAAAATCCTCCACCCCCAGATAGTTGGTCCAGGAGGTGGGAATATCCAGCCTGTCAATAACATATTCCCGTTTTTTGTCGTCAAAATATCCGTATCTCATAGTGAATCCCCCGTATTTTATAATAGATAGGTTTATTATAAAATACGGGGGTCATTATAGAAACTGTCATTTGTGTTAAAATTTGTTTTTATTTGTGGCCTTTGAACAGAGAAACGGATATCGCAATCCGTCCTTCCCCTCATCTGTGACTTTGTCACTGACCCCCATCCTCTTTTCCTGTATACTGAGCAAAAAAATACAAAGGAGTTTTATCATGGCAAAAAGAAAGGCTGTCGTCAATCTTCAGGAATGCGTCGCCTGCGGATGCTGCATAAAAGTGTGTCCCAGAAGCGCAATCACCGTCCCAAAAGGAATTTACGCGCAAATCAACAAAGATTTATGCGTGGGATGCGGCATGTGCGCAAAGGAATGCCCTGCGAGCGTTATTACACTGGAGGTGACAGAGCAATGAAAAGAAAAAAGAAATGGTACGATTATCTCTGGATAGTTTCCCTTACCTACCTGATTCTGGGCTTTTTTAATATCCTTTTTGCATGGCTGGGACTTCTGTGCTTTTTTATACCGCTCCTTATCGCGGTCATAAAAGGAAACAAAGCCTACTGTAACAGATATTGCGGCAGAGGGCAGTTATTTGCCCTTGTGGGCGGAAGATTCGGACTCTCCCGGAAGAAGGAGATTCCCAAATGGATGAAATCCAAATATTTCAGGTACGGGTTTTTAGCGTTTTTCTTCGCCATGTTCTTTCTTATGCTGTGGAACACCTGGCTGGTATTTGCGGGAACCAGGGATTTGAAAACCGTCGTGACCCTGCTGTGGACCTTTAAGCTTCCCTGGCACTGGGCCTATCACGGCACCCTGTTTTCCGACGGCGTTGCGCAGTTTGCCTTCGGCTTCTACAGCGTCATGCTTACCTCCACCGTGCTTGGATTTGCCACCATGATTTTATTCAAGCCCCGTTCCTGGTGCGTGTACTGCCCCATGGGAACCATGACGCAGCTTATCTGCAGGCAACGGGCCCGTTCGGCTGACCGCTCTTAAACTAACCACACGCGCTTTCCTGTCAGAGGGTCAGTTTGCGGAGGCGTTTCTTATCAAGGATTGTAACGCCGCCTCTGGAGACTTCCACAATTCCTTCACCGGCGAAATATTTCAGCATTCTGGATACCACTTCACGGGCAGACCCCATATAACGGGCAATCTGCCCGTGTGTCAGCATTATGGTATCCGAACCTGTTCTTGCAGACTCGTCGGAAAGAAAAATAGCCAGCCGTTTATCCATGCTCATAAAAAGTATCTGCTGCATCACCCACATCACATCGGAAAAACGGCTGACCGCGGTTTCAAGCGCAAAGATTCTGATATCCGGATTCCTTTCCGATACCGAGGCAAAAGCCGGACCGCTGATTACAAAGCACTCGCTCTCCTCCTCCACGTTCACCTGCACATCAAAAGTGATGGCGTTTAAAACGCTGGAGGCGGACAGCATACACATATCGCCTTTGTGCAGCCGGTAAAGGGTGATTTCCTTTCCCTCCTCCGACATCATGGAAAGCCTAAGGCTTCCCGAGCGGACCAGTATCACGCCAGAGCATTCGCTTCCGTCATGGATATTTTTTCCCGGCGGATAAGTAAACGCATACGAATTTTGACAGATATAATCCCTGTCCGCATCCGATATTTTCCCCCAGAAGGGAAAGATTTCTTTATAAACCGTTTCAAACTTCACTTGATTTTCCTCTGCATCTTTGGCCGATTTCCAACTATAATTTTATTTTAGCCCAGGCAATATAAGAAGACAAGAATAATTCTTTTAAATACCGGCGCCGTCTCACCCATTCCCCAATCCTCACCCCAGGGATTTCAGTTCCCTGCGGTACGCCCCCATCTCCTCCTCGCTTACCGTGTCCATGATATGCTGCAGCTTTCCTGTCACCGATTCCCTCTCCTTAGGCAGATAAGCCGTAACCGGATAAAAGTTGGAGCGGGAATCCGCAAAAAGATGGGTGCGAATCTGCAGATTCCGGATAAATGTCTGCAACTCCGCAAGGCGCTCCTTTTCCCCCGCCGCGGCAAATCGGCCCTCCTTTTCCATAGAATAAAGCTCCGTACCCGGAAAAAGCGTAAGCGAATCCACGGAAATAAAATAAGGATTGAGCCGGCTAAAAAGCCTTGCGCTGTTTACCGCGTTGCGGTATCCCCCTCCTTTTCCGGCCAGCCCTGTCATATAGACAAAATAATACTCAATTCCGGCCTCGTCCAGCTTCCCGCACTGCTCTGCAATATCCGCTGCCGTGTACCCTTTTCCCGCAAGGGCAAGGGTTTCGTCGTCCCCGCTCTCCGTTCCGATGCTGAGTCCGTTAATCCCCATTGCCCGAAGCTTTTTAAGCTGCCACACTTCTTTGTCCTTTATGTCCCTGACGCTTGCAAACATGGCCATAGTCTGACACTTAATCAGATAATCCCGCACCGTAAGCGCGCGGAGCTTTAAATTCTCATAGCTCATGGCAAAAGGATTTGCCCCTGTCCAGAAAACGCGTCTTGCGCCGGGCTGGAAGCTTTTAATCTCCGCCAAATCCTCCTCAAACTCTTCCATCGGAGACATGCGAAAACACTCGTCTTTATAAAGGCTGCAAAACCGGCATTTTCCGTAAGTACAGCCGGACGTCGCCTGAAGAATCACGGAATTTGCCTCATAGCGCGGCCGCCACGTCCTTCCCGTAAAATGCAAAATAACCACTCCCTTCTAAAGATGATGTACGCTCTCGCGGTAGCGCCTTAGCCGCTCTTCCCCTGCGTTCTCGATAACATCGTCCAGAAAAGCCAGCAGCTTTCTCTTCTCCTTCGGCAGCCCGCACTGCATCTGAAAGGCATTTGACGCTCCCTGGGCCGCAAAAACCGTGGGAATTTCCAGATTTTCCACCAGCGCGCGGATTTCCCGGTATTTTTCCGTTTCGCTCTCCTCCTTCCAGTTCCCCGCCCTGATTTCCTTATATAATCCGGAATCCGGGTAAACTGTCAACATGTTGGCTCCCACCCGGACGGGGTGAAGTTGATTAAATACGGCGGCGGACTGCCTTGCCCCCGCTTCTCCCCGCCCCGCGCCGGAAATTCCCACAAGATAGAAAAAGCTGTAGCTGATGCCCGACTCGTCAAGACGGCCGCACTGCTTTCGTATATCCTCCGCCAGATATCCCTTATCCATAAAGCGCAGCGCCTCGTCGTCCGCCGTTTCCACACCGATGGTAAGCCCGTCGTATCCCATTTTTTGCAAAGCCCGAAGTTCTTCGTCCGACTTGGCGGCAATATCCGTCACCCGGGCAAAACAGCCGATGGTTTTCATCATGGGAAAATACTTATGTATCAATTCCCCGATTTCCTTTAATCTTTCATATTTCAGCACAAAGGGATTTGCCCCTGTCAGAAAGGCCCGGGTCATCTTGTACCCCGCAAAAGAGCGGTATCTTATCCGCGCCTCCTTTAAATCTTCCTCAATGTCCTCAAGGGGCGACATTCTGAACGGAAACGGCAAATCCGCGTAAAGGGTGCAGAATTTGCACCTGTGATGGGTGCATCCCGCCGTAACCTCAAGCAAAAGCGAGGACGCCTCGTAAGGCGGTCTCCAGATTGTTCCTGTATAATGCATGGTCTTCTCCTCCTTCCATGTAACTAAATTAAATCTAAAACTTTACAGAATCAAGTACTGTCTTTTTATGGCGTCAGTATGATTTTTGATACCATAAAAGCCTGGGGGTTCGGAGAGCGTACATTTATTTACGCCCCCGGCTTCATTGACTTTCCGCCCCTGTACGAATATACTGATGGAAGGTCAAATGCCCTGCAAACGGCTCAAAATCCCCCGCCGCCCGCAGGTATGAAAGGAAAAGGAAAACAAAATGTCAGAAAATAAATTCAGCAGCCAGGAAAACCTTGCCCGCTGCGTTCCCATGAGCCTGCTCCAGTCGGTGATTGGCGGAAAGTGGAAAATCCTGATTCTATGGTATGTATCTTTTTATAAAGTCCAGCGGTTCGGGGAACTGATGCGGCGGCTGGACGGCATTACCCAGTCCACGCTGACAAAGCAGCTCCGGGAGCTGGAAAGCGACGGCTTTCTCCACCGGGAAATTTATAAGGAAATTCCGCCAAAGGTGGAGTATTCCCTCACGGAATTGGGCCAGAGCTTTCTCCCCGTCTTAAATACCATGATGGCCTGGAGCGAGACATACCTTTGCCCGGATTATAAAAATCCCTACGATTAACGTGTAATTTATACCGGATACAAAATTCCGGCCAAACGGTAAGCCCGGTCTTTGCCTCAGGGGCACGGAAATCAATTTTCAGATTTCGGTGAGAGTATGCAGAGTCAGAAAGGCTGTC
>CAJTMZ010000076.1 GCA_910577445.1 uncultured Lachnospiraceae bacterium
CCCCCGCCGTAAGAAACGCGCCATAGCAGAGGGCCATGGTAAGGTCCGCGCAGCACCCATCTATCCAGAAAGCTTCCGCCACCGCCGGAAAGAGCCACAGAAGCGCCCCCGCAAGCCCCATTGCAAAAACGTTCCGCTTTCTGACAACCTTAAGTAAAGGAAAAAGAAAAGACAGATTAAAAAAGTAGTATCCGGCGAACATCAGCCCTTCCTTAAATTCCTTCGGGGAAAAATGAAGAAACCACCATTTCATCATCTGCGTTCCGGGAGGATAGTCCCCAAATTCCGCCGCCACATTGGCATATTTCCCGGCAAAGCCGTCCAGATAAAAAAGGGATTTCACATCTGTGGCCCAGAAATTATAGTCGTCCCACCAGCTCACCACTTTTCCGCCGACGCATATTGTGACAATCACCGTCATGGCAACGGCCGTTATCGCGCCTCCCTCCAAAAGCTCCCCGGCACAGAAACCGGCAAGCTTCTTTCTTTTTTCCCGGGGTATCCAAAACACATAAACGGCGGCAAAAATAAGCCACATAACCGCCAGAACATCCGAAAGTGTAAGATGCCCCGTAAAACTGAGGACATAAAGGCCCAGAACCAAAAGGCAGCACCCCACCGGAATGCTTTCCACAAACCGGATTTTAAACCGCCATGCAATTGCCAGTATGAAAACCAAAAGAGCCGCTGTCTGAACTAAAAACATTCGCTTTATCCTTCCCCTGCTTACTTTAAAAAAGATGCATGGCATGCCATACATCTTTTTATCTCAGCATTTTTCATTTGTCACCGGCTCCCTACGGGATAGGATGACCTGTGGATTTTAATACTCCGGCTCTATCAGACCGTAAGTATTTCCCTTACGCTTGTACACTACGTTCACCTGCTCTGTCTCCGCGTTGCAGAAAACGAAAAAGCTGTGGCCTAAAAGTTCCATCTGAACGCAGGCGTCTTCAGGATACATGGGCTTGATGTCAAACTTCTTTGTCCTGATAATTTTAACCTCTTCGTCCTCCATATATTCCTTTTCCATAAATTCTTTTTTGAAAAAGCCGGCTCCCTGCTGCTGGTCAATCAGTTTATTCTTGTATTTTTTCAGTTGTCTTTCTATGATTTCCTCCACCAGGTCAATGGAAACATACATATCGTTGCTCACCTGCTCGGAGCGGATGATGTTTCCTTTTACCGGAATCGTCACCTCGATTTTCTGCCTTTCCTTTTCAACGCTCAAGGTAACATGAATCTCCGTCTCCGGAGTAAAATATCTCTCAAGCTTACCTATCTTGTCCTCCACCGCGTCCCGCAGTCCCGGCGTCACTTCGATATTTTTCCCAACAATTACAAACTTCATAAGCATCATCCTTTCCTTGGATTATTGTGGAAATATTATACCATATTACCGGGCTGTTATGCAACAATTCCTGTCCGTCATTTTCAGGCCGGGGCACACTATTTGCAGTTCCCTGTAATTTTCAGACAATTCTTTTTTACCTGTTTTTATCACAATTCACAAAACATCCGTTCTTAATCTAAATTTAACATTTGGACAAGTTTCGGTTTTTCGTCTGTGGATAATGTGGATAACTTAGTGTATAAGTGGAAATATCACTGTTTAATGTCCCTTTTTTGTGGATAACTCCCTTTTTTCATTTCCTGAACAAGTCTCTTTTTTGAACACCTTATCCGCCTTATTTGTGAATCTTTACCAAGCTTTATGCTTGTCAACGGATTTTATCAAAAAAGTAATTTCAGACTTTTTACACATAATCCCTGCGTATTCACAAAACACCGCATATTCACAAAGTACCGCGCATTCACAAAACACCGCGCATTCCATAACCTGTTTCTCTGGCGGCGGTTTGCGCGCTGATTTTCCGGCATCCGGCGCAAACGTATTTGCAAAATGGAATTTTCTATAATAAAATAGGTATCATAAAGACCACAGACTGCCTGTTTTGGGAGGAAATCCATGCTGTACCATTACACTGATTTTATTGCCTTTGACGGAATTATCCGCTACGGGGAACTGCGCCTTAACAATATCCTGAATATGAACGACGCTTCCGAGATGAGACTGTTTATGAACGGCCTCTACGGAGCCGTCATTGAAAAACTCAGTATCAGCGGAGATTTGGCAAAAATTCATAAGACCAAAGCCTTTTTTGAGGGGGAACTGGAAAAAGAATTTCATTATTCCGCCTATGCGGCCTGCTTTTCCCAGTACAGGGACGACGCCGCACAGTGGGAGCGCTACGGGCGTTTCGGCCAGGGGGTTTGTATCGCTTTCCGCAACAAGCTCCTGCGGGAAATGATTGGCGGAGCCGTATCCCTCCAGAAAGTATACTATCAGGCGGATATGCATGAACATCGTCTTGTGGGGGAATTTTATGATTTGATAAAAAGAACCGAAAAGTTTTCAGACAGCCTTCCCGAATTGCAAAGGCTTATGAATGAAGCCTGGGTCCAGTCCGCTGCCTTTAAGCATCCTTCCTTTTCAAACGAAAAGGAATTCCGGCTGGTGGTCTCGCCCTTTGTTTTAGACGAATTTCCGGTGGAACCCAAATACCATGTAGCCGCCGGACGAATCAAAAAATATTATCCTCTCGATTTAAACAGACTGTGCGAAAAGTTGAAAATTCATCTGCCTGACCTGGTGGGGGAAATTATCATAGGGCCCACCTCCTCCCAGTCTCTCCCGATTCTGCAGGATTACTTAAAGGATTCGGGCCTTGGCGTGCTAAAAGATAAAATAAGCCTGTCGGACTGTCCTCTTCGGAAGCCGACAAGCTAAACTGCGTTTTCTTTTCATTTATGTATCGATATGTCTGCTGAGATAATCCTGAGCAGAAATACTTTATAAAAAAACACCCCAAACGTCATTTTTTCTGACATTTGAGGTGTTTTGCATCTTACGCTTTTCTTTTATTTCACTTTCACGGAAGTGATGTGGGGATTTACGCCCTCATACCAGTAAAGGAATCCTTCCGCGTCAATGGTATCGCCTACATTTAAGCCCTTAACAGCCGCGTAAACGTCTGTGGAGCTGTCGCACAGGTAGGACTCAACGGTAAAGGTATAGGTCTGGCCGTCAACGGAAACGTTGAAATAAAGGTCGTCTCCCTCCTGGCCCGAACCGTCCCAGTTATAAAGGAAAGCCGCGCCGCTCTCGTCAGCCGCCTCCACCGTAAGCCCCTTGAAGGATACGAACTTGTTCTGATGCTTAATCAAATCATCGGAGCCAAGAAGGGAAGTCACATCTTCCGCCTCGGCAACATAGCTGCCTTCCCCGATTTCAAATGTGGCGTCTATGATTTCCACTTCGCCTGACCACTCAGCTTTATATCCCGTAACCTTAATCTTGGTTCCCGGGGTCAGCTTTGCGTAATCTTCTTCGGTGCACGCCATATTGTAGAAAAAGTAACCGCCGTCCTTATCCTGGGCGTAAACGGTAGCCTGATTCTCCCACCAGGACTGCTTGGCCTGAACATAGGCTTCAACCACAACCTCGGACTCAAGGTCGGCAGCCATATACTCCTCATAGGTCATAACGCCCTCGGACTTTGCATCCGTGTCGCCGCCTTTTCCTGAAGAACCGCAGCCGGCACAGGCAAGCGCCATTGCGAAAACTAAAAGTAACGATGTTAATTTTTTCATTTTCCTCTCCTCATTAATAACTTTAAAATATGTAATAAGTGACTCCAACGGCCCGTTTTTATAAGCGGGCCTGTCGGGTTGGTAAACATTGACATAAATTATACACGAAATTTCAGAGAAGTCAATAATTCCGCATCAATGTACATAAAAAGGTGTCAAAATGCCTTTCTCTTTATCATTCGGAATATCACATACAAAATAATCAGACCCCACGCTCCCAAAAGCGCCGAAAGCAGCCACACCGCCGTCCGGGGAAGTTCTCCCAAATCTTCCTTTTCGGCAGAGCGCGGCCCTCCCCCTATCTGGTTCAGCCGGTACAGGGATGCCGTGTCGCTGTAGAGCTCTTCGATATATTCATCTGTAATCTCCTGCCCCCGCCGGACGGATTTTACCGTTTTTTCAATCAACTGGCCGGAAGCGTCCCGAAGGGAAGCGGAGCCGTTAAATACCGGTGTCACAAAGGTATTTTCCATATTTTCAAGCAAAAGATTCGCCGCCTTGATTTTTACATCATAGTAGGTTCCGTTATCCTCTCCGCAGCGCGACAGGTAATCCTGATATTCCGCGGAGTTTTGCGCCTTTAAGGTAACCGGCACATAGCCCTCCGTCTCCGAATAGGCCGTCTGCACTTCGTTGGTCAGAAGGTACTGGACAAAAAGCCAGGAAGCTAAAACCTCCTGAGAATCTTCCTTATTAAATATACATACCGAAGGCCCCTGGGAAATCATCTTCGGATTTTCCGGGAAAAACTGCGGAATCGGCATGACCGCAGTCTCAAAATCCACGATTTTGTCCCTGCTGATGTCGCAAAGGGGCGCGTTTGTTCCCATCCAGGTTGCTCCCGCCGTGGAATCAACCGCGAAAATACACTGTCCGGCATTTAAAAAGTTTGCAGGGTAACTGGATATTTTAAAGGTGGAAAAAGCGCCGCTCCTTACATGTTCCGCTATGGTTTCCAGAAAGCTTTTTGTGGTGTCGTTAAAAAGAAGAATCTCCCCCTCTTTTGTGGAGTACCCGGCGTCCTTTTGTCTCAGCATCTGAATCATCATATTGTCGGTGGATTTGTAGATAAAGGGAATCATCACCTTCTGGCCGTTGACTGCAAAATTACCCGCGCTGTCCTTTTCCAGGGCCGCCTCGGAAACCTCCCACACAAAATCCCACGTCAAAGTCTCCGGCAGAGTAAACCCAAGAGCCTCCACGTAGGTCTTATTGATATAACAGGCTTCCGTGGAACGCATGTAGGGAACGGCATAGTAATGTCCCCCAAAGGCGCATTCCTCCAGGAATCCCGGAACAATTTCCTCCGCTTTCGGCGCGTCAAAGGCAACCTCGCTGCCGCCAAGCCCGTATTTTTCATCCGCAAACAACTCCTCTAAAGGAACCACCTGATTTGCGCCCGTCAGATAAGTTGCGATATGGTCCGGGTAGGTGATACACACATTGGGCGTGGTATCCGTTGCAATATTTGTGATTACATCGTTGTAAATTTTACCATAGTCCGTATACAGGCGCAGGTTTACTTTAATATTGGGGTATAATGCCTCAAAATCGGAAATCGCCTGTTCATAGATTGCGGTCTGGGTCTTGTTGGTGTCGTTTTTTGCCCAGAAAGATATCTCGTAGTTCCCGGTTCTGTCAAATTCCTCCGGTATGGCAAAAGCGCTCATTCCCTCCCTGCCATGGCACCCGGTAAGGAAAAGCAGAGAAATCGCCGCCAGTATCAGAAACGCCTTTCTTTTTTTTGCTCTCATCCTTTCGTTCCTCCCCTCGATACCCCTGCCATTATCTTTTTACGGAACACCAGAAACAATACGATTAAGGGTGCGGAAATCACTACCACCGCCGCCATCATTGCCGGGATATTTTCCCGCCCGAAGCCGTTTTCACGGATTTCCTGAATCCCGTTGGACACCAGAAAATAATTTGCGTCGTCGGTAATCAGTCTGGGCCAGACGTAGGAATTCCAGCACTCAATCACCTTCAGAATCGTTATGGTGATAAGGGTGGGCTTTGACATGGGAACCATCACCTTAAGCAGATATTTGAAATCGGAGGTGCCGTCAACCTTTGCCGCGTAGTAAAGGCTGTCCGGTATCTGCTCAAAGTTTTCCTTCAAAAGATAAATATAAAACACCGAGGTGACGGAGGGCAGAATCAGCCCCGGAAAACTGTTGCGCATATCCAGATTGGTGACTGTGACAAAGTTTGTGATAATCACCAGCTCGTTCGGTATCATCATCAGGGAAAGGAAAAGAAGGAACACGATATTTTTCCCTTTAAATTCAAGCCGCGCGAAAGCAAATGCCGCGAGGGTTATCACCACCAGCATAATGGCGGTTGTCACCAGCGTGAAGATTGTGGTGTTGAGAAAATACCGGGGAACCGCCGTGAAAGCCTCCGTATAGTTCTGAAGGGTGGGCGATAAGGTAAAAAATTTAGGGATATACTCCGAATTGTAAGCGCCGTAGCTTTTTACGGAGGTTAAAATCATCCAGTAAAAGGGGAACAGCACCATAACCGCCCAGAATGTCAGCAGGGTGTAGGTGATGACGGAGGCGGTTTTTTTTCGGAATCTGGAGGATTTTTCGATTTTTTCGTAGTTGGTTTGGGTGTCCATGTGGGTCCTTTCCATAGGGGGGTTGGAAGTCACGCTCAGGGAAGAAATCTTCCTTCGTCGCCGCGCTCCCGCTCTATAAAAACGTAGCAGTACCAGGCTCGCGAGCTGCTTCGCAGCTCGTGACCTCGCCAGGTGCTGACGTTTTTATAAGGGCTCCTTAAGGAAGATTTCTTCCCTGAGCTGGCTTTGGCATGTTTTACGTTGCTTGCTTCCTTTTGATGGCGGTTATCGTATGAGGCCGGCCTTCGGCAGTTGCTGTATGACGGCCTTTCTGAGGCAGTTACAGTATGCTTACCTGACGGCGTTTGTTGGCCAGAAGGTTGATGCTGGTGATGGTAAGTACGATTGCGAAAAGGATAATCGCTGCCGCTGAGGCGTAGGAGGGGTAGCCGCCGCTGTCGCCGTAGAGCATATCGTAGACGTATCCTACGATTGTGTTCATTTCCGCGGCGTTTAGGTTGGTGCCGAACAGGGCCACCGCGTCGCTGTAGGCTTTGAACGCGCCGATAAAGCCTGTGATAACCAGATAAAAAATCATGGGGGAAATCATGGGCAGGGTGATTCTGCGGAAAATCCGGAAGGAGGAGGTGCCGTCCACTCTGGCGGCGTTATAGTACTCCTGATTGACGGAGGATAAGGCGCTGGTCAGTATCAGAATCTTGAAAGGCAGCACCACCCAAACGGTGTAAAAGCACAGCACGAACATTTTCGCCCAGTAGGGGCCGTCGATGAAATCAACGCTTTTTCCCCCGAACAGGTTAATCAGAAGGTTGACAAGCCCGTCGGAGTAAGCGGTCTTTTTAAACAGAATCATAAACACCAGCCCTACCGCAAGGGTATTGGTCACGTAGGGTAAGAAATAAATGGTCTGGAACAGATTGCGCAGCGGCCTGATGGCGGTCAGCCCCACGGATATCAAAAGGGCGAGCCCTGTGGATAGGGGCACCGTGATGATAACCAGAATAAATGTGTTTTTTACGGCCTGCAGAAAATACGGGTCGTGCAGGACATAGGAATAGTTATACATGCCTGTCCCGAAATAGGTCTGGGAGGCGGAGTTATACCCCTCCTCAAATGAATAGACAAAAACGTCAAACAGGGGGTAGACCATAAAGACGCCTAAAAAAAGTATCGCCGGCAAAAGATACAGCCAGGCTTTCAGACTGCCGAATTTTTTCATCTCATCCCTCCTGTCCATTTGGCTCTATTTTTCTTTCCGTCTCTTTGTCAAAAAGAAACACCTTATGAGGGGCAAGGGCAAACCTTGCGGAAAGTTTTTCGATGTTGATATTGTTTTCCGTGCCGATAATGGCGCGGACCGTGGGATTCACGGAAGCTTTGTTGGAAGACAGCACGCTGATGTCCCGTCCCATAACCTCTATGCCGGATAGCTCGCACATAAAAGGGCCGTCCTCCCGAAGCAGAAATCCCTCCGGCCTGATGCCCGCATAGACCTCCCGGTTCCCCGAAATCTTCACGTCAAGGACGGCGTCGCCGCCGATATAGAGTTTGTTATTTCTTATTTGTCCGTTAAACACGTTAATCGGGGGCGTTCCAAGGAACTTCGCCACAAAAAGGTTGGCCGGATTGTCATAAACCTCCTGGGGTTTTCCAATCTGCTGGACAATCCCCTCTTTCATCACCACAATCATGTCGGATATACTCATTGCCTCCTCCTGGTCGTGGGTGACGAATATGGTGGTGATTCCCGTCTCTTTCTGAATACGCCTGATTTCCTCCCTTGTCTGCAGACGAAGCCTGGCGTCAAGGTTGGAAAGGGGCTCGTCAAGCAAAAGCACTCTGGGCATTTTTACCAGCGCCCGGGCAATTGCCACACGCTGCTGCTGTCCCCCGGAAAGCTCGCCGGGCTTGCGTTCCATCAGCTCTTCAATCTGGACAAGCCTTGCGGCCTCTTTGGCCTTTTCCAGCATTTCGGCCTTTGACAGCTTGTCCTTTCCCTTTAAATTCTGCAGAGGAAACAGGATATTCTGCTTTACCGTCAGATGGGGATAGAGGGCGTAATTCTGGAAAACCAGACCAATTCCTCTGTTTTCCGGCGGCAAATCCGTAACGTCGTCCTCCCCGAAAAAGATTCTGCCGCCCGTGGGCTTTAAAAGGCCGCTGATTAAATTGAGCGTGGTGCTTTTTCCGCACCCGGAAGGGCCCAAAAGGCCAATCAGTTTGCCGTCGGGAATCTCAAAAGAAAAATCGTTGACGGCAACGACCTCCGTGCGGTTTTTCCGTTCCCGTCCCGGGAATTTTTTCGTCAGGTTCTGCAATACAACTTTCATGTTTTTCCTCATTTCTGCCAGGGTGGACTGTTACTGTTTCTTTCCATATTATACTGAAATACAGGATAACTGTCCACATTTTTCCAGACAGGCCCGGCAAAATCCCCCTTTCGTAAATCAGTATACACCGTTTTCTCCCGCCGCATAACAGCAAAAGCCGTACCATAAGGCACGGCTTTTTATATCCTGTCATATTCTTTATCACATTTTTAGAAAATTCTTCTCACGGAAAGCACGGAACGGTAGCTTGCATTGGAAATGATGATTCCTGTCTTTGCCGTGGACGCGTGGACAATCTGTCCGTCGCCGATATAGATTCCCACATGGCCGGAGTAGCATACGATATCGCCGGGCTGTGCGTTTTCAAGTCCGCCTACCGATGAGCCTACGTTTCTGTCAGCAGCCGACGAGTGCGGCAGGCTGACGCCGAAATTGTTGTAAACGCTCATTACGAAACCGGAGCAGTCCGCACCGTTTGTAAGGCTGGTGCCGCCCCATACATAAGGATTTCCCACAAACTGGCAGGCGTAATTTGCAACTGCCGCTCCCAGCTCGCTTCCGCCGCCGGAGGGGATTACGGGAGCCGGTGCGCTTCCTGAAGAGGAGGAGGACTTTCTGCTTGCTTTCGCAGCCGCTGCCTGCGCCGCTCTTCTTTCCGCCGCTTCCTTTGCCAGTCTGGCTTCTTCTTCCGCCTTTGACTCCGCCTTTACAAATTCCGTGGAAAGGGTTACATAATCGGTGGAAACGTATCCGAAACCTTCCTCGATATCCACCTTCACCCATCCGTCCAGTTCTTCCGTTACCAGAAGCTGGTCCTCAATGGGCACAAGTCCCAGGACAACAGCGTCCATGCCGGGCTCTTCACGAACCTTTAAGGTAGTTGTGGTCACTGTGGCGATTCTGGTTCCCACCTTCTTGGCAAGGTCAACCGCGTCGTCGCCTGTCACGCAGTATTCCGCTTTCACATAACCCGTTACGCTGCCGGAGGTAATTTCATACCATCCGTCTTTTTCGGAAATAAATTCGCCTACGGATTCGTCATAAAGCTTTCCAAGGATTTCTCCCTCTTCGCTGGGCATGCTTCTCACATTTACATAATCGTTTACGTCTGCTATTACCAGAGACTTGAAGCCTTTTTCTTCCCGTTTGGCTTCTAACTTTCTCTCTATCTGATTGACGCTCTTTGTGGTAGAGGCCATCATCGTCTCTTCTATTACGATGTCTTCTTCCGGCTCCTTTTCGGGTTCTTCTGTGGGAGACGGAGTCGCTGTAGGAGACATTGTGGCGGTTGCCTTTGCGTCGGCGTCTTCTTCGCTTTCAGAAAGCCCGTCGCTTTCCTTTTTTTCAGAAGAGGATTTCACTTCGCCCTCGTCCTCTTTCAGACTCTTAACGCTTGTGGCGTTGGATGATAAAAAGAAATCAATTCCGGCTGAAGGAAGTCCGTTGACATCAGCCGCCAATATATCTAAATTCATGCTGGAAAATAAAAGAGCTGCCGATACTGCACAAACTGCGGTCCGTTTACCTGTTTTTCCAATCTTTCTTCGCATGATAACCTCCGTAATCTTTTCGTTTACCTGCGTTTTGCTTACCCTGAGAAATATTACAAATTTGTTACATCTTTTAAATAAATATATCACCTGACCTTCTTTCTGTCAACCGCTTCCTTACAAAAAATCCCCCTTTCATACCGAAAAATGCCTGAAAAAAATGCGGCAGACTGGTTTTGCCGCCATTCTGTCGCACTTTTCCTGGAATTTCCCATTATTTATTATACAATTTTTAATATTTTGTAACAATTTACATTTTACCGGACAAACGGCGGTTCTGTCAGCCGGCTGTAAAATATTCCAGCACGGACGTAATCGCGTTTGCCCCGTCGGCCGCAGCCGTCACAATCTGCCGCAGCTTCTTGGTCCGTATATCCCCGGCCGCAAAAATTCCCGGCGTGCTGGTAACGCAGTCCTCTCCCGCAATCAGATAGCCCTTTTCGTCGCAGTCGGCGGCCCCTTTCATAATATGGCTGGAGGGAATGATTCCCACCGCCACGAAAACGCCGTCCACTAAAAGCGCTTTCTCCCTGCCGGTTTTCACATTTTTGACCGCCAGCTTTTGCACCGTTCCTTCTCCCTCTATGCGCTCCGCAACGGTATCCCACAGTATTTCCACGTTGGGAAGCGACATCAGTTCCTTTTGCAGAATCGCCGCAGCCCGCAGCTCATCCCGCCTGTGAATCAGATACACCTTTTCACAGCCTCTTGCAAGAAAAATGGCGTCCTCCACCGCAACGTCCCCGCCGCCGATAACCGCGGTCACCCGTCCCCGGAAAAACGCGCCGTCACAGGTAGCGCAGTAGGATACGCCCTTTCCGGTAAAATCGCTTTCTCCCGGAATCCCCAGCTTGGCGTGGGTGGCTCCCATGGCCGCCAGAACCGTTTTGGTCCTGACAGGGCCGTTATCCGTTTCCAGAACGAACCCCGCCTCCTCCTTTTCTTTCATTTCCTCCTGTATACGGCTCTCTATGGAGGCCGCCCGCAGCTGCGCCCCGGACTCCTTTATTTGCGCTTCGGCGTTTATTTTCCTGATTGCAAGAACCTCGGCATTTTTAAATTCACACCCCAGCTTATCCGCGTGTTCCCGGAATTTCATTCCCAAATCAAACCCGTTGATGCCCGGCAGCCCCGGGTAATTGTCCACCTCATAGGTGGTGAGTACCTGTCCGCCGCTCATAGGGCTCTGTTCCAGCGTTACGGCCTTAAGCCCCGCCCGCTTTGCATAAATGGACGCCGATAAACCGGCGGGGCCGGAACCGATAATTACAATATCATACATATTTTCCTCCTTTCAGCGCGGCATTCCGTACAGGCTCCCGCGCCTGTTCTGATTAGGAGCGCCATGCATTTTAGCAGTGTCTCTTCTATATATTATATGTCCGTATTTATTCTGTGTTATCCGCTCTTTTTTCGCCTGTCCGGCTTTGTTCTATAAAAACCGCTACAGCCATCCCCCGTCCATAGTGATAATCTGCCCGGTCAGATAATCCGGCGCGTTTATAAGCTGGCGGATAATTTCTCCGGCTTCCTGCGCCCTTCCCATTCTGCCCGCCGGTATCTCTTCTTCCAGCGCGGCCATCTCCTCCCTGGAAAAACAGGCGTTCATATCCGTGTCGATGACGCCAAAGGCCACGGCGTTTACCTGAATATTGCTGGGCGCGAGTTCCTTTGCAAGGGCTTTTGTGAAGCTGTTGACTCCTCCTTTAGATGCGCTGTAGGCAACCTCCATGGACGCTCCCGCGTTTCCCCATACGGAGGATACGTTGATAATTTTTCCTGCTTTCCGGTGCACCATCTGAGGCACCGCCAGACGGCAGGTATAAAACAGGGAGCTTAAGTTGGTGTCTATTACCCTGTGCCATTCCTCCGGCGTCATATCCGTTAAAAGTCCCACATAGGATACGGCGGCATTGTTAATCAGCGCGTGGATTTCTCCCGCCTTCCTTAACGCCTCCTCCACCTGTCCGGCGTCCGACACATCGCAGACCATGGCGCCGCAGCAAATGCCGTATTTATTTTCCAGCTCTTCCCTTACCTTTAAAAGCGCTTCCTTCGCGCTTTTGCAGACCAGAAACAAATCCCAGCCGTCCTTTGCAAGGGCATACGCCGCCGCCTTGCCGATTCCCCGGGATGCTCCCGTAATCAATGCTTTTTTTCTCATTTTTCAATCTTTCGCTAAATCAGGCTCTTGATGCCCTCGCAAATCTTGTCCGCGATTTTCACTTTGTTCATGGTATAAATGTGGATGCCCTCCACATCATTGGCAATCAAATCCACAATCTGGTTTATCGCGTAGGCCATTCCGGCGTCAAAAAGAGCCTCCTTATTGTCCTCGTACTTACGAAGAATTTTCTGAAACTTTTCGGGCAGCGACGCGCCGCAGGTATTGACCATGCGCTCTATCTGCGCCTTGTTGGTAACAGGCATGATTCCCGCCTCCACAGGCACGTTGATTCCGGCGATTCTTGTCTTTTCATAGAAACGGTAAAAAAATTCGTTGTCAAAAAACAGTTGGGATACCAGATGGGACGCGCCGGCGTCAACCTTTTTTTTCAGATTATGAATATCCGTCACAGCGTCCTTAGCCTCCAAATGGGTTTCGGGATAGCAGGCTCCGCTGATGTGGAAGTTTCCATGGCTCTTTATATATTCCACCAGTTCGCTCGCGTATCTGAAATCGTTTTTCACAGAGACGTCGGGCTTTTCGTCTCCCCGCAGCGCCAGAATGTTTTCCACTCCCGCCTCTTCCAGATACTTCAGCATTTCGCTGATTTCCTTTTTCCCATAATAAAGGCAGGTCAGGTGGACGATAGGCTCCACATGATAAACATTTTTAATCTTCTTGGCAATCTCAATGGTCTTATTATCCGCCGCGCTGCCGCCGGCCCCGAAGGTCACGCTGATAAAATCCGGGTGCAAATCGCACAGCCGCTCCAATGTGGCATCAATGTTCTTTAAGGCTTCCTCCTTTTTCGGCGGAAAAATTTCAAAGGATAAAACCGGCTTGCCCTCTTTTTTCCGCGCTTCAAAAATCTCCGTAACTTTCATATCTGTTTTCCTTTCCCGTAGCCTCCATTAATTTTATCCGACGTTCAAATTATACATGGGAATTGTGGGAAAATCAATCGGCGGGTTTGAATTCTCTTTCCTTATGTAAAGGCTCTGCCCACCGGCAGAGCCCATACCCGCATCAATTCGCAAAATCTACCGGATTCCGGCGTCTTTCATCAAATCCCCCGCATCCTCTCCGGCGTAGGAATTGACGATTTTCTCCATTTCCTCCCTGGATTTCGCGTCCTTACACTTCAATATAATATGCTCTTTTTCTGTTTCACTGAGCCCGTCGTAGCCTGTCCTTACGTTTTCCGTCCTTGCAAGAGCCATTCCGGGTCCCAAAGGCAAATATGAAAAATTACCATCCATCGTTATCCACCTCCCAAATTATTGTGTGGATAACGGCTTTATTTTATTCCGCGGACGGTCATTTTTTTATCAATTTTTGACGGCCTTTTTGCTTCTCTCACGTCCCCTCAGC
Organism: uncultured Lachnospiraceae bacterium; assembly: GCA_910577445.1. GTDB lineage: Bacteria > Bacillota > Clostridia > Lachnospirales > Lachnospiraceae > Suilimivivens. Next base: position 13,654 of record CAJTMZ010000076.1, read on the forward strand.
AAATCCGCGTACCAGAAAACCACTTCCCCGACGTGGGCCAAATCGCCCTCCCTGCTGACCCGGCGCCACATTTCCTTATAGGCCATAAACCAGTTCTCCAAGCGGGATGCAAGCGCGAATCTCTCGTCCGCCGTCTCTTCATCCTCCGTCAGATATCCGGCTCCTTCCGCCGTATCGTCGGCCGCTTTGCTTTTTGCCACAGCCGCGCCGATTTCATTCCAGATTTCAATTCCGTCAAGGGTGATATCGCAGTCTGCCAAAAACTTTCTTTCGGTGGTATCCATGTGAACCGCCGTCTTTTTTATCTGTTCCCTTATCTTTTTAAGAGCGGCGTTTACCTGCGCTGTTTTGCCTGTCTTTTCGCATTCCTTCAGCTTTATAAGACCCTCTGCAAATTCCCGTACCCCATATTCGGGCATCTCTATTCCCAGCTCTTTTTTCTCGTAAAAACTTACGGCACCCCACCATTTAAACAGACAAAACTCTGCCGCTTTTGCCAGAAGATTTACAAGCTGTTCGGAGGTATCGTGGAACGCTACCCGGGCAATCTGGCGGTTCATCTCTTCAAAGGGAATGATTTCCTGATTCCAGGAAAAGGCCGCCCCGTAAATCATGCCCGGAATGGAATAATCCGGATGGTTCACATGCCCGTAATCCCCCCAGTCCGTGTTTAAAATGCCCACAACGCTGTCGTATCCGCTCTCTTTTCCTTCCCCTTGTGCGGCGTCCTTATCTGCGGCGGAATATCTGCCGGCATAGGTGCACATCCGCGTAATATTCTGGTAAGAATCCCCGATTAAATTAAGCCACTGGTTCCAGCCGCTTACCCCCGGACAAAGATACTGTCTGGCGCCGGCCTTCGCCATTTTCCGGCAGGATTCGTCGTCCTGGTCCGGCTCATAGCCCCAGGTAAGGCAGATAACGTTTTCGGGCAGTTCGCTGATAAGCTCCGGCTCCCCGCAGATAATGTCTCCCCAGAACATGGGCTGTTTCCCTTTTTCCACCAGAAAACCGCACAGCTCTTTTACGTAATCAATATAAATACGGTGGACTCCCTTCCTGTCGGCAAGCTCCTTTGACTTTCCCCGTCCCAAATCAAAGGTTTCGTCGGCACAGAGGTTAAATTTATCGGAGGAAAACAGGGCCATATACTCCTCCAGCATTCCTTTGATAAGAGGCATCACCCTCTCGTCGCCCACATTCACCGTGTGGTGGCGCATTCTGTCCGAAAGGGAAAAAGGCTGCTTCCAGGAATTTTCAAGTTCGCACAGCCCGCCGTAGGTTTTCGTGGAAAGCAGCGCGTAAAGATGGCCGAAGCTTGATAATGAAGGAATAAGCTCTACGTGTCTTTCCCTGCAATACCCGTCAAGCTCCATGATTTCCTCCGCCGTCAGGGGCGTTTCGTCCCGCCACATCTCGGAGAGCCCGGCGAACATATAGGTGTGCTCCACATAAAGCTGAAACTCGTTGATTTTATAGCGGCACAGGCGGTCAACCACTTTCTTCAAGTATGCCATTTGAGGCACCCGCCCTCTGGTCACGTCCAGATAATAGCCCCTGTGCTTTATATCCGGCCCGTCCTCAATCAAAATGCATTCCGGCGCGCCTCCCTGCTGCTCGATTATCTGGCAGAGCGTCTGTGCGCCGTACAAAACGCCCGCTTTGTCCCCGCCTGTTATAAGAATCCCGTTTTCCTTAATTTCCAGCCGGTATTCCTCCGGGGACAGACCGCTCCCCTGACCGTCTTCTCCCCGGCATTCCCCGTCAAGGCAAAGGAAAATATCCCCCTCTTTGGCCGCTCCCGCTGTAACAGAGGGAGAAAATCCCGCCCAGTTTTCCATGCATTCCTTTAACAGGGATGCACAGGTTGTCCCGTTTTCCCTCAGTCCCGGTGAAAGTACGATTCTGCTTTGGTAGCTCAGGCAGAAATCCCCTTCCTTTTTTGTCACTGTTTTTGGTTTTGGAATAATGTACATAATCTGTTCCTCCTGTATAATATCTGCGCAGACGTTTTTAAGCTCCCCCTCGTTTCTGCGCTATTTTTAAACGCTGTCAATTGAAAATCTTAATTTTCCACCTTCACGCTGCTGCCGGGCGCGTCTTGGCCCCGCTTTTTTGTCACGATAATTTTTTTGTCTATCTTCTCCCGAAGCTCGGCCACATGGGAGATAATCCCAACCAGACGGTTGCCTTCCGTGAGCCGGGCAAGGGCGCGCATTGCCTGGCTTAACGCCTCCTCGTCCAAAGAACCGAAGCCCTCGTCCACAAACATGGAATCCATTTGGATACCGCCGGCGCGGGACTGTATCTCGTCGGAAAGGCCAAGGGCCAGGGAAAGGGAAGCCTGAAAGGATTCCCCGCCGGAGAGCGTTTTCACACTGCGCTGTGTGCCGTTGTAATGGTCGATGACGCAGATGTCCAGCCCTGCCTTTTCTTTTAGGTTTTCACCCTCCTCCCGTTTTAGCTCGTACTGTCCGCCGCTCATAACGAGAAGCCTTAAATTTGCCCGCCCAAGAACGCTGTCAAAACAGGCCATCTGGATATAGGTTTCAAGCTCGATTTTCCTTTTGCCGGAAAGGGTTCCCCCGGCCGTGTCGGAGAGCGCCTGCACCCGGACATATTTTTCCTCTGTGTCCGTAATGGCCTTCTGCATTTTCCTTATTTTGCCGCACAGCTCCCGGTTTCTGGTACAGGCGCTGTTTTTTCCGTCCCGCCTTTTGCCCAGCTCCTCTTTTTCCAGCTTCCACCTGTCTATTCTTCTGTGCACTTCCTCTGGGGAAATATCTTTTTCGTCCCCGGCTCCTTCCAACTGCTCTTTCAGGGCTGCAATGGCTGCCGTGAGGCTGCTTTTTTCCGTCCGGCATTCCGCCGCCTTTGCCTGCGCCAGCCTTAAGGCTTCTTCCATCTTTTCCTTTTCTTCTGTCAGGCTTTGGATTTTCTTTTCCGTAATTTTTTTCATATCCGCTACCGGAAAGGAGGAAGACTCCGCCGGTTTCAGCCGGCTATGGGCCTGCTTTTCCAGCAATAATGCCTGCTCCCTCCATCCCACCAGCCGCTCTCTGGTTTTTAAAATTTCCGCCTCTGCGGCCTGTCTTTCCGCTTCCTCCCCGGCCTCTTCCCCGGCAAGTTCCTCCATCCGCCTTTTGTCCGCTTCCGCTTTTTCCTGTCCGCGCTTACAGTTCCCGAAAGCCTCCTTCAGAAAAGCCTCCAGCTCCGAAAGAGTGCCGATGCTTTCGTCAAAAATTTCCCCGGACACAGCCTCCACCGTCTTTTTCTGTTCCTCAACCCGCTCTTTCAGACTGCCCGCCCGTTCGCTTAAACGCTCCGTTTCGGCCTCAGCCTGTGAGAGAAGCCGTTTTTTCTCATCCAGTTCCTCCTTAGAGGGCGCCTGCTTTGGCCTTTTTGCGGGGTGCGGGTGATGGGTCGAGCCGCACACCGGGCAGGGCGCGCCGGGCTGCAGTTTTCCGGCCAGTATCCCGGCCTGGGCGTCCAGAAAAAGTCCCTCAGTCTCCCGGAAATCCTGACCCGCCCTTTCCTTTTTTAAGACCGCTTCCCGGTACTTTTCCTGCAGGGATAGCAGCTCTTTTTGCATTTTCAAAAGTTCTTCCTTTGCCTGAAGGAATCTGTCCTTTTCCCGCTCCTTCGCCTCAAGCTCTTTTTTCTGCCGTTCCAGCGAAAGCAGACGGTCGGCAAAATCCTGAATCTTTTCCCGCTCCGCTTTTCTCCTTTCCCGTCCCTTATCAATCTCCTTCTCCCGAACCTCGGATTGATGCAATAGCGCTTCTGCCTTTTCAAACTCCGCTCTGGCATGTTCCAGCTCGTCAAGCAAGGTGAAAGTGTCCCGAAACTCCTTTATCTCAAGCGCAAGCCTTCCCAACGCCTCTCCCTTTTTGTTCTCCCGCTCACAGGCTTCCTCGGCCGCCGCAAATACCGGCTCCCGCTCCTTAAGCTTTTGCTCGTTTAATAAGAGCATCTCTTTCTGGTGTCTGGTTTTTTCCAGATTTCCAAGCAGATGATTTTCGCTGTCCAGCCGCGTCTCCAGCGCTTTTATCTGAATATCAAGGTCCTGTACCGCCGCCTCGTCCTCCCTGCAAAGCTCCTCCAAAAGCGCCGCTCCCTCGCCGATTCTGCCGTCAAACCCTTTTTCCTTAAGCTTTGTTATCCTGGCGGAAACCGGCGTATCGCCCCCGCTGACAATGCTTCCCATATAAAGGTTCACGTTATGAAGCAGTTCATCATACTCCTTTTTCTTCGCCCTGGCCTCCTCCTTCAGCCGCTCCTGCAGCCTCCGATAAATGTCCGTGCCGAAAATCTGACGGAAAATGCCGCTTCTCTCCTCGGTTCCCGACAGCAGAAGCTTTTGGAAATCCCCCTGGGCAATCATGGCAATCCTTGTAAACTGCTTACGGTCCAGGCCAATCAGCTCCGTTACCGCCCGCGTCACCTCCTTAACCTTTGTAACCGGCGCTCTTGTCCCCGGAAAAGAAAGCTCCGCGTCGGCCCGCTTATTGGTGTAACCGCTTCCTCTTTCCTTTGGCCTTACATAGTCCGGATTTCGCCTTACCCGGTAACGCTCTCCCCGGTAATCAAAGACAAGCTCCACATAGGTGTCCGTATCTTCCTTCGCATATTTGCTGCGGAACATGTCCGCCCTGCGCACGTCGCCGCTGGCTTCCCCGTACAGGGCATACACAATGGCGTCAAAAATCGTCGTCTTGCCCGAACCCGTATCTCCGGTTATGAGATAAAGGCCCCGGCTTCCCAGACTTTCAAAATCTATTTCCGTTTTTTCCGCATATGGTCCAAAAGCGCTTATTGTAAGTTTTATCGGTCTCATGCCTTACCGCGTCTCCTTCAGGATTTCTATCAGTTCTCTGACAAACTCTTTCTGCTCTGCGCCCATGGGCTGATTGTTCTGCATCTCGTAAAACTCTTCAAAAAGCGCCAGCTCCGACTTGTTTTCTATGTCCTTTGCCACTTCCACGTACCGGTTTTCCCCCGTCCGCCTGTTATCGTACGAAAGCTGCATCAGATTGGGATAATTCGTGCGCAGTCTCGCAACGCCTTCGGGAACGTCCTCCTCGTCTGTGAGGGTAATCTGCAGATAATCCTCCTTATTCCTTCCCTGACAAAAAGCCTCCGCCATCACCTCAAGATAGCTTCCCTTTATCCTGCGCATGTCCCGGATGCCTTTCAGGGGAACCTGCATAACCTCCACATTTCCCTTTTCCCTCATTTCCACAACGGTAACCGACTTTTCCTGTTCCGACTCCGAAAAGGAGTACTTTAAAGGCGTTCCGCAGTAGCGCAGGGTTTCTCTTTTTACCCACTGGGGACTGTGGATGTGGCCAAGCGCCACATAGTCGAACGCGTCAAAAACGCCGGCGTCCACATTGTCAAGGCCGCCCACCGAGGCGTCCTCCGATTCGCACCGTCCGGCCCCTGTCACAAACTGGTGGGCCACCAGAATGTTTCTCCTTGCGCCGTCCGCCCCCATGCGGGCCACCGCAAGTTCCACCGCCTCCTGACAGGTTTGCGGCCCGCCGCCGCTTTGCGCGCCCTCCATTTCCCCCTCCAGCGCGTGCCTGACGACCGCCGGCTTCACAAAGGGCAGCAGATAGACAAAAAGCTCCCCAAATTCGTCCTCCAGCCTTATCCCGGATATCTCTCCGTCATAGACCGGCGACAGGTACACCTCCTGCCCGCGCATCAGCCTGGCTCCAAAGGAAAGCCGCTCCGCCGAGTCGTGATTTCCGCTGACCACAAACACCTTTTTTCCCATATCGGCAAGTCCTGTCAGAAACCAGTCGAACAACTGCACCGCCTCCGCGGAGGGAACCTGTCTGTCGTAAATATCCCCGGCAATGAGCACGCCGTCGGCCCTCTTTGCTTCGGCAATAAGCAAAATCTGGTTTAAAATATACTTCTGGTCCTCCAGCATGGAAAACCCGTTGACGCGTTTTCCAAGGTGCAGGTCCGAGATATGGAGAAATTTCATGGCTTGTCCTCTTTTTCTGCAGAGCTTTCAATATGATTTCATTATAGCAAAAGGGGGACTTGTGTTCAATCAAATAAAAGCTCGTCTACGGTGACAAACTCATACCCTTCTTTCGTCAGTTTATCCACAATCTTAAGCGCCGCCGTTACCGTGGTCTTGTACTGGTCATGCATCAGGATAATGTCGTTTTCTCCCACCTTGGCGCAGACCGCCCCCACAATACAGGACACGTCGCTGCTGCACCAGTCTAACGGGTCTATGGTCCAAAGCACCGGAAACATGTTCAGCTCCTTTTCAAATTCCCGGTTCCAACTGCCGTAGGGCGGGCGGATGTAAATGGTATCCTCGCCCGTCACCTCCCTGATGACCTCATTGGTCTTAATAATTTCCTGCTTGAAGCTTTCCCGGTTCCTTGACGTGAGCTGGGTGTGATTATAGGTGTGATTTCCAATCAGATGGCCTTCGTCGTGTATTTTCTTCACAATTTCAGGATAAGCCTCCACATTTTTGCCGGTAATAAAAAAGCTCGCCCTGGCATTGCGCTCCTTCAGTCCCTTTAAAAGCTGCTCCGTATAGTAGGGGTGCGGCCCGTCGTCAAAGGTGAGAGCCACCTTTTTACCGCTTTCACTGGTGACGGACTCCCCCATGGCCAGAACATCCTTTTTTTGAAGATAGCCCACGACGCATACGGCAGCCAGCAGAACAAACAGAATCATACAAGATAAAATCCTTCTCTTTAAATTCATGGAAAAAGACTCCTTTTATACTCTTATTCTAAAGTATATGCCGGCGGGTTTGCGTAATGCCTTTAATATATGAACACGGAAATCAATTTTCAGATTTCGGTGAAATGAATACTGCCAAAGAGGATGTCA
>CAJTMZ010000077.1:0-2964 GCA_910577445.1 uncultured Lachnospiraceae bacterium
CGACGAAGAAATATTCCGGGTTGACAGCCTTTCTGACTCTACATACTCTCACCTGAATCTGAAAATTGATTTCCGTGTCTTTTTCTCTTCCCATTATCTTCCCCACTAAAAATTTTTATCTCCCTTGTATATCCCCCGCAAATCAAATATACTATAAGCACCAATCTGCCAAAAGCAGCAATATGCCAAATTTACCGGAGGAAACGCCATGCCCCTTACCAAGGACAGCTACGCCCACGAAATCATCAATGACGACACAAGACTGCAGCTCCACTTTTCACTGATAAAAGACGGGCATTATTTTTATTCCCCTCCCCACTGGCACGGCCACCTGGAAATCGTTTATATTCAAAAAGGAGAAATGACCGCAAGAGTCAATGAACAGCAGTACCGCCTTTCGGACAACGATTTACTGATTGTAAATTCCAGAGAGCTCCATTCCACTAAAAGCTCCGAGAACATAGAATATCTGCTTCTGCAGATTCCCTGCGATTATCTTGGCCGGGTAATCACCGACGTTTCCCTGATTCACTTTCAGGAATACTTTCCGGCCTCTTCAAGGGAACCTGCCGGGGAGGCGCTTTGCGGCTGTCTTTCCGAACTTGCAAAAGCCTACACGGAAAAGGAGGACGGGTATCTCCTCCACTTTTCTTCTGTGGTTTATGAATTTCTTTATATCCTGTACAGAAATTATTCCCGGAAAGTCACATTAGAAGCGGCGGAAAAAGCAAACCGCAATTTTGAAAAGATTGAAGAAGTGATTCAGTATGTGAAATCCAACTATAAGAAAAGCATCTCCTTAAACGAGGTGTCCGGCATTCTGAACCTGAGCCCGGAATACTTCTGCCGTATGTTTAAAAAGCACACCGGACAGACCTTTTTAGAATACTTAAACGCCATCCGCCTGATTCACTTTCATCAGGATTTACTCAACACGGATTACAGCGTTACGGATTTAATGGCGCGCAACGGCATTTCCAATTATAAGGTGTTTATACGGACCTTTAAGGAGACTTACGGCACCACGCCCAACAGATTAAGGACGCAGTGCTGACTCCTTCCCCCTTAGTAAGAGCCCCAGAACATGCCGGACTGCGGGTAAATGAGATGCAGTATAAAAGAAACTGCCATCACAAGGCATACGAACAGGAGGCTGCCTATAAAAAACCATTTTATCCCTTTTAAGAAGCTCGCAGCGCCTCCGCTTTGGAACTTCCGGTATACGGAATCCACATCCTGGGAAACCCGGTAGATGGCGTCTACCTTCTCGTTGATAAGAGAATTTTCCCTCACCTCCTGCACATCAATATCCTTCACCAGCTCATCCAGCGTCATGTCAAAAAAATCGCTCAGCATGACCAGCCGGGTAAAATCCGGGTACGACTGACCCGCTTCCCATTTCGAAATTGTCTGCCGCGACACCTGCAGCTCCATTCCCATCTCTTCCTGAGACAGTCCCTTTTCTTTTCTGAGTTTTAATATTTTTTCATTAAATTTCATTTCGTCTTACCTCCTTTTTTCACAGCCTATACCGGAATTTCTTTTGATTCAAGCAACCATGGTTGTCAATTTGTCAACGCCGGCCGACATTTATAAAAGGAAAGTAATATTAACATCATGCAGGAGCGTTTTAGTCCAGCAACAGGCCCGCAAAAAAATCCTCTTCCCCCATATTTTCCGCCCGGTAGCGCATCAGATACGCTTTCATTTCCGGAAAGCTCTCTCCCATTTCCGTTAAAATGCCGTCGCAGTTTTCCTTTGTCAGACACCCCGCTTTTGTAAAAGCCGTGTAATAAGCCTGCTCGTTTTCGTGCTCCCTGAAAACCACTTCCCAGGCCGCCTCCGAATCACAGCCTTTTGTGTGGGCCGTCAGATAGTACGTAAGATACGCCCGGAATTCCTCCGAAAGCCCCCTGTCGTTTATCAGCCGAAGAAAGCACAGCCGCGCCTTTTCCCGCTTCCGCTCCAGAAGATAATACTCCACATTGGCGACAATATCCTCCTCGCCGCAGTAGACCATTTTCACAAAGCCTTCCTCGTCCGGCCGGGCCAGAAACTCCCGCAGCTTATCGTCGAACCGAAGCAGCCACTTCCCTGTTCCCGCCTGCTTTGGCGCAAAAAGATAATCCGCCTCCAGCTTCACTGGCACCGCTCCCAAAAGCATGCCTGCCTGTGCGTCAAAAGAGCCGTCCTCCCTCACGGGATAAACGGCGGACAACAGATAACAATCCTTAAAAACGCCTCTTCCCATGGAAATTTCATCTGCGGGAAGCCAGAGCTTTTCCAGGCTGCTGCAGTAGGCAAAGGCAAAATCCCCGATTTCCTTAAGGCTCCCGGGAAGCCAAAGCTCCTTAAGGGCCTTGGCGCTCAGAAACGCCTTTTTATCCAGCTTTTCCACCTTAAAGCCGTCGATGGCCTCCGGTACGGTGATTCTGCTCCCGTAAACCTTACAGGAGCGGACTGTCACCCCATTTCCATCGACCAGATAAGTCAATATTCCGTTTTCTATTTCCAGTTCTTTTTCCATCCTGCCCTTCCCCTGCAGTTCATTATTTATTATTTCAAAATATTTTTCAAACCACCTGCTGCCGGCTTACAGCCGCGCGCTCAAAGCAGTCCGTCCAGATGAAGCCCTTCAATCTCCTTTTGCAAATCGCCGCCCCGCTCCGACAGCATCAGCTCGCTGTTGTGGCGTTCATAGGCCGGACAGCCGAACTGGCCGATAAAACGGGCGCTGTCATTGTTTACCGTAAGCTCCGTCACCAGTATCAGCATTTCATTGCCCTCCACAAAGGCGTTCTCCACAAAAGCAAAAAGATTCTCAAGCCGCTTTTTCGTTCTTGCAGCCCTTACTTTGAAATCTGCTGTTTCGCCGTCAAAGGCGTTTTTCAAAAGGGCAAAAGCCTCCCCGCCCTCCGTTTTACCGGTAAGAAGCAGGTTTTTCTGCTCTCCCTCCATAAAGCG
>CAJTMZ010000077.1:3018-19997 GCA_910577445.1 uncultured Lachnospiraceae bacterium
GCTTCCCGCCATACGGGCGCTTTCCATCTGCTTTTTCTGGCCGTTTATCTGGTTTTCCAGCATTTCGCGGACAGAGGGCGCCTTTTCCATTTTAACCGCAGTCCCTATGGCCTTTAAATTTTTAAACAGCTCCACCAGATAATCGCCCGTTTCCATATCCTCCCGGATTTCCGTAAGAACCTTGTCGATAAGCATGCCAAGAAGCGATAACCGCTCGTCAAAAGCCGCCAGCCTCGCCCGCTCCGCAGTCTGCGCCTCTGCTGTCCCTGCCAGAATTTCCTCCGTCTGATATTCCTTTTTGTACTTATTAAAAAGGTCATAGTAGGCGGTAAATTCTTTCACCACCCGCTCGTTGCGGATATACTGCCCCACCAGCCCCTCGTCCGCCTTCATTCCCTCTTCCTCGTACAGATAAAGAATTTCCGACAAGTCCTCCCAGCCTCTGGCCGTCACATAGCTTCTGCCGTTTACCGTGGTTTCTATTTTATAGAAGTATTCTTTTTTCAGCTCAAGGAAATTCAAAATCGCCGCATGAAGCCCCCGCCGCCAGGCATAATCCTTCCACACCCGGTAATCCGCCTCCACATCCAGCACCTTCAGGCGGTCAAGGGTCACCACATCAAACTCCCTCACCGATTTGTTGTATTCCGGCGGGTTGCCTGCCGTCACAATCACCCAGCCCTCCGGCACCTTATGCCGCCCGAACACCTTATACTGCAAAAACTGCAGCATGGAGGGCGCAAGGGTTTCCGACACACAGTTGATTTCGTCCAGGAAAAGAATCCCCTCCCGGATGCCGCTTTTTTCCATCACCTCGTATATGGAGGCGATAATTTCGCTCATGGTATACTCCGACACGTCATACTTCATGCCCTGATATTCCCTGTGGGAAATAAAGGGAAGCCCTAAAGCCGACTGTCTGGTGTGGTGGGTCATGGAATAGGACACCAGCGCAATCTGCAGTTCCTGGGCAATCTGCTCCATCACCGCCGTCTTTCCGATTCCCGGCGCGCCCAGCAAAAAAATGGGGCGCTGACGCACCACCGGAATCCTGTATTCGCCAAACTCGTCCTTTTTCAGGTACAGACGAACCGTGTTTTCAATATCGTCCTTTGCCTGCTTTATATTCATAATTCTGTCTCCTTTATTCCAGTTCCGCGCCTTTTGAACAGGCACTGTTTATTCCAGTTCCTCGTCGTCAAGCATCACCCGGACAGCCCAGGGCGGCACTTCCGGCCCTTCGTCCCCGTTGTCCGGAAAAACAAACATCACGTCGTAAGGCGGCATCGCGCCGGGATAAACCCCGTAGCCGTCCGTAAAATATAAAAGCCCTTTCAGCTTTTCAAATTCCCCCGCCTTTAAGAGCTCGTCCACATAGGAAAAAACCGGCCGGAAATCCGTGGAGCCAAAGCCGGTCAGCTTTTCGTGGGCAAGGAAATATTCCAAATCGTCCCTGCTGGTGATTTTGGTATCCTTTCTCACCTCATGGTCGCACTGGATAATGTGCACGTTCATTTTCCTGAAAAAAGTCTCCTCGCCGGTAAGGACGGCGTACGTGCTGCGCACAAAGGATTTCACCAGCTCTCCCCGGCAGGAGGCCGAGGTATCGATGGCAATTACAAATTCCTTTATCTTCCTGCTGTCCTTGTATTCAAGAGGCTCCACCAGCGGCATATTCCCGTATCTGGAAAGCCCGTAGGTGTAGTAAATATAATCAAATTCATCGTCGTTTACCTGCATATCCTCGTTCATCACGGTAAACTTCCGAAGCAGCTCCCGGTAGGGCTGCCTGTCCCTTACAGCCTCCATAAGGCTTTTTTCAAGACTCTCCGATTTGCTTCCTCCCCTAGTCTTTCCCTTAGAAAAGGATTTCAAATCCGCCTGTACCCGCTCGCTTAACTTCTTCCACTGTTCCATGGAAATTACCAGCTTTTCCTTTTCTGCCCAGAGTTCGTGGGAATCCATAAAAAAGAGTTCCGAAAGCTCTTTTTGCCATTTACAGCCAGCTCCGGAATTTCTGATATATCTGTAAATTTTTTCCGCAGTCAGCGCGCCCGCTTCTTCCTTTACGGCCCGCAGCTTTCGCAGCTTTTCCTCGTCCCTTATAAGGCCGGTTCCCGGTATCGCAAGCTCCAGAACCGCCGCCTCCGCAGCCATATCCGCCGCCAGCAAAAAAGCCTCCTTATCCAGCCTGTCGAACCGGAAGCTGTGGGAGAAAATCAGATGGAACAATATATGAAGATACATCCGAACCGCAAAAGCCGGCTCTTCCTTATATCTCTTTAAAAGAAACAGCGGATTATAATATATCTTCGCGCCGTCGCTGGCAAAGCCCTCTATATCCATTCTCTGCACCGGAATAAGCCCTGACAGCGCCACGTCCAGAAAACGCATATTTACCAGAATGCTGTCCCTTGAATAGTTCATCACCTTTTCCGCAAGGGCTTCGGCCCGGGGAAGCAAAGGCGCAGCCGTTTCGGATGCCATGCGCCCGGTTTTACTCTCCAAATCACTCATAATCGCACTAATATCCCTTAGTTCCGTCTAAAGATTCGTCGTTGTCCACCCACTCCTGCACAGAAATCACACGGTACTCGTCCTTACTGTCCCTGATATAAACCTTTTCGATTCCGGCGTTAATCATCACCCGCTTACAGAGCGAGCAGCTATTGGAATTGGGAATATACCTGCCGGTCTGGGCGTCCACCCCCGCAAGGTACATGGAGCTCCCAATCATCTTGTCTCTGGACGCGCTGATAATGGCGTTCATCTCCGCGTGGACGCTGCGGCAAAGCTCGTACCGCTCCCCCCGGGGAATATTCATCTCCTGCCGGATGCACCTGCCCGTATCGGTACAGTTTTTACGTCCTCTGGGCGCGCCCACGTAACCGGTGGAAATCACCTCGTCATTTTTTACAATCACCGCGCCGTACCGGCGCCTTAAGCAGGTGCTGCGCTTGGATACCGTTTCCGCCAAATCAAGATAATAATTTATTTTGTCACGACGTTCCATTTTCATTCCTTCTCCTTTCTTACCCCAGTCCCCAAACAGACGCATCTCACACCAACAGTACAGACACTATCGCCGCAGATACCACAATCTGTATAATGGAAAACCGCACCATCGTCTGGGTGTTGGACCAGCCCATTTTTTTCCTCACATGGTCGTGAAGAGGCGTCCGTATATTTGTCAGAATGTGAATTTTGAAAGCCTTAATCAGCGACACCTTCAAAAGTCCCAGTCCGCCGTCTAAAATAATCACTATCGCCGCCGGAATATACAAAAGCGGGCAGCCGCTCTTTAGCGCGGTAATGCTGATAAAAATTCCCATCGCCCGGCTCCCCGCGTCTCCCATCAGAAGCCGACTGGGCGTCGCATTATACCACAGATACCCCAAAATACAGATAATCATAAAAAGTATCAGAAGCGTAAAGCCGTCCTTGTTCTCCATAATATTGTCCACCACATAAAAGGTCACCAGCGTAATAATGGTAAGCGTCCCCGAAAGCCCGTCCACGCCGTCCGTGCAGTTCGTCACATTGATGGAGCCCCACACTAAAATGACTATCAGTATGCCAAACAAAACCGGCGGAATCGTCACCTCAAGCCCCAGCGTGGCAATCAAAATGGTGTTGGAATTAAAATTCAGGTAGGTATAGGCTACCACCGAAGCGATGACCAAATCCATCAGCCCCTTTTTCAGGCCGCTCCAGGGGTGCGCAGCAGCGTCGTCCAGATAACCGGTCACCATCTCTGCCGTGATAAGCAGCAGATAAATGACGCTCTCCACATTCACAGGCGCAAAAAGTAAGGACGAAACCACAAACACCAAAATAAAAATAATTCCCGCTCCACGGGGCTTTCCTGCGGAAAGCTTTCCCTCAAGAGCAAATTCCCTCCCCGCGTCCTTGGGAAGAAGATAACTGCATTTGTCAGTTAAAATGCAGGTTCCCGCAAACGCAATCAAAAGCCCCAGAGCCGCAGCCAGCGGCTGATTTCCCTTTAACCATAAATAAATCACCGGTATTTTCCTCCCTGTCCATGTACCTACAGCCCCAGAGCTTCTTTCGCAAGCCCGTCCGCCATATCGTTATATTTGTCATTGGAATGTCCCGCCACCTTTACGAATCTGATTTTTACCTTACGGCTCGCTCTGTCGTAAAAGTCCCTGTACGCTCTGGTGCCCTCTTTATTGGTTTTCCAATCCCCCAGGCACCATCTGGCGATTCCCTCGTAATCGTGATAAATTTCTATTTCCGAAAGGCCCCTGTCCAGCGCATACTGCATGGCCGCCTCGGCCCCTTTGATTTCCCCCGCCACATTGCGCATGGCGGCCAGTTCCTTATCGTCGAATTTACAGTTAAACGTTTCCTCCCGGCCGCCCGAAAGCACTACCATGCCGTAGGAAAATTCTTTCGTGGAAGCGTTGTAGCTTCCGTCTACATATATTTTAACACAATCCGTCTCATCCAAACCCTCCTCCGCCTTTCCCAGAAAAGCCATAGCCTCCTCTCTGGTCTTAAAACTCTTATATACCGCGCCGGAATAACCGTGCACACTGGCCCGGCACTCCTCCCAGGAATGAAAAATTCCTGTTTTCAGCCCGGCTTTTACCGCATAATACTTTTCCGCCATACCTCTCCTTTGCCGCAAAACAATGTATGATTTCACCGGGGCGGTCCGCCCCGCCATTTTCTTTACCCCGTCAATCATACCATATACAGGCCGTGTTTCCCATAGAATTTGGAAAAAATTTTTCCATAAATCCTCTTTACAATCCGAAACCTATATGATATTATTTTGATATCAAAAAGAGTTAGTCGTCTGTGTCAGCATTGCATTCGCAGGCGTCAGGCTCTATCTTACACGGCAAAGCAATGCAGAAAAGAGGAAATTATGGAAGAAAAACTTTTAAACAGAAACAAAAACGGTATGGCGGTTCTAACCGCGACGATTTTAGTCTATCTGCTGGTTATCGGGCTCTTTATATGGAACGTACAACGTGAAAATCCCAGCGGAATCCCCCTTGCCATTTGTATCGTCATTGCGCTCATCGGCTGGTTCCCTCTCACCGGTCTTCATGTTTTGAAGCCCCAGGAGGCGCTGGTTCTCACTCTGTTAGGCAAGTATGTCGGTACTCTCAAGGGCGACGGCTTTTACTTTGTAAATCCCTTCTGCTCCAGCGTGAACCCCGCCGCCAGAACCAAACTCAGCCAGAGCGGCGACGTGGGCTCTTCCCACAGTTTTGTCGGCGGAAATACCGCGCTTCAGGGAACTACGGTTTCCAACAAAATTTCCCTGAAAATTATGACCTTAAACAACAGCCGCCAGAAAATCAACGACTGCCTCGGCAATCCCGTGGATATCGGAATCGCCGTTACCTGGCGGGTGGTTGACACCGCGAAGGCCGTATTTAACGTGGATAACTACAAAGAATTTCTCTCTCTGCAATGCGACAGCGCCCTGCGCGACATTGTCCGCCTTTATCCTTACGACATGGCTCCCAATGTGGATACCACAGGGGACGGCGTAGCCGATGACGGCAGCCTTCGGGGCTCCAGCGATGTGGTGGCGGCAAGAATCCGCGATGAAATTCAAAAGAGAGTCGATGAAGCCGGAATCGAGATTATCGAGGCCAGAATCACCTACCTTGCCTACGCCACAGAAATTGCCGCAGTGATGCTGCAAAGACAGCAGGCTTCCGCCATTATCGACGCAAGGAAAATGATTGTTGACGGAGCCGTGGGTATGGTCGAAATGGCATTGGAACGTTTAAACGAGAATCACATAGTGGAACTGGATGAGGAACGCAAGGCGGCAATGGTTTCCAATCTTCTGGTGGTTCTCTGCGGAAACCACGACGCACAGCCGGTCGTAAATTCCGGCAGTCTCTACTGATATGGCTGATTCAGGTAAAAAACAGATTCCGCTGCGGCTTTCACCCAAATTATATAATGCCATTGCAGCCTGGGCGGAGGATGACTTCCGTTCCGTCAACGGACAAATCGAATATCTTTTATCGGAATGCGTCCGTCAGCGGAAAAAAGACGGCAGATACGTTTCCACCGAACTTGACGTCCCGCCGGAACTGGATATTAAATAAAAAAATTTTTAGGAGGATATAAAAATGATTTTGGTAAACACAGATTACATCACAGGAAAAGAACTGGAAATGCTCGGACTGGTAAAGGGCAGCACCATCCAGTCCAAGAACATCGGGCGGGATATCACCCAGGGATTCAAGACTCTGGTAGGCGGAGAACTGGGGGCCTACACGGAAATGATGAATGAGGCCAGGGCTCTGGCCACCAAACGCATGGAGGATGAGGCGTCCAGGCTGGGAGCCGACGCGGTTATCAATATCCGCTACGCTTCCGCCGCCGTGATGCAGGGAGCCGCCGAGGTTATGGCCTACGGAACCGCGGTGAAATTCAGATAACCGCCCCGAATCCCTTTTCATGCTTTCTGCAAACGGAAAATTGATATGATTGAAAGGCAGAAGCAGACAAGTAGTAAAAAAGTCAGGAAACATCCGAAAAATGTTCCTGACTTTTTTATTCACTTATTTCCGCCAGGGCTTTTAGCCGCGTTGTCAGATTTCATTGCCGGGGAATCTGGGGATACCCGCCAGCCCCTTTGCCAAATCTTCGTCTGTCGGAATATAATCCGTCATCTCTCCGTTGTTGAAACGCTCGTATGCC
The DNA here is from genome assembly GCA_910577445.1 of uncultured Lachnospiraceae bacterium. Classification (GTDB taxonomy): domain Bacteria; phylum Bacillota; class Clostridia; order Lachnospirales; family Lachnospiraceae; genus Suilimivivens. The sequence goes on from CAJTMZ010000077.1 coordinate 9,721, forward strand.
ACCATGTCAAAGTAGCCGGTTCCGGTAAGTCCAAAGAGAATGGTTTTTTCTTCTCCCGTTTCTTTGCATTTAACCGCCTCGTCTATGGCAACCTTTATGGCATGGGAACTTTCCGGCGCGGGTAAAATGCCTTCCACCCTTGCAAACTCTTCCGCCGCCTTAAACACCGACGTCTGCTCCACACTGACCGCCTCCATATAGCCGTCGTCGTACAACTGGGACAGTACGGAGCTCATTCCGTGGTAACGCAGGCCTCCCGCATGATTGGGAGCCGGCATGAATCCGCTTCCTAACGTATACATCTTCGCAAGCGGGCAGACCTTTCCCGTATCGCAGAAGTCATACACATATTTTCCTCTGGTAAGGCTGGGACAGGAAGCCGGCTCAACCGCGATAAAACGGTAATCCGCCTCGCCTCTTAATATTTCTCCGGCAAACGGTGAAATCAGCCCGCCCAGATTGGAACCGCCGCCGGCGCAACCGATAATCACGTCCGGTTTAATTCCGTATTTATCCATGGCCGTCTTGGTTTCCAGACCAATCACCGACTGATGAAGCAGAACCTGCGTCAGGACAGAGCCTAATACATAACGGTATCCCTCCCTGGAAGTTGCCGCCTCCACCGCCTCGGAAATGGCACAGCCCAGACTCCCTGAGGTTCCGGGAAATTCCTCCAGAATCTTACGCCCTACTAAAGTGGTATCGGACGGCGACGGCGTCACATTTGCCCCATAGGTCCTCATAACCTCTCTTCTGAACGGCTTCTGCTCATAAGAGCATTTTACCATATATACCTGACAATCCAGTCCAAGATAAGCGCAGGCCATGGAAAGCGCCGTTCCCCACTGGCCGGCTCCCGTTTCCGTAGTCACGCCCTTAAGCCCCTGCTTTTTTGCGTAATACGCCTGGGCAATGGCGGAGTTGAGCTTATGGCTCCCGCTGGTATTGTTTCCCTCGAACTTATAATAAATTTTTGCCGGCGTCTGCAGCTTTTCCTCCAGACAATAGGCACGCACCAGAGGCGAGGGACGGTACATTTTGTAAAATTTCCTGATATCCTCGGGAATCTCAAAGTATGCCGTGGTATCGTCCAGTTCCTGCCTGCAAAGCTCGTCGCAGAAAATGCCTTTCATCTCTTCAAATTTCAGCGGCTGCAGTGTTCCAGGGTTCAAAAGCGGCGCGGGCTTGTTTTTCATGTCCGCCCGGACATTATACCAGCTCACCGGCATCTCTTCCTCTTTCAGATAAATCTTATAAGGGATTTTTTTCTCTTCACTCATACATTTTCCTCCAATCTGGCTGTTTTCCGGTTTCTTTTGATACTCTGACCGGGAATCAAATGCCGGCGCGTGTTCTGCATACCGGCTTTATGGAATAAAAAAACTCCTATCCCAGTCATTGCTGGGACAAGAGTATATCTCCTGCGGTGCCACCCGGCTTGATGCAACATAAAATGCATCCGCTCATCGCATACTATCATATGCTTGATTTGGTAACGAAGTCTCCTCTCCGTCTCGTCTACTTATCCTTCGACTCGCCCTCCGAAGCCCATTCCCTTAAGTCCTTTATACCGCTTTCCACCAGACAGCGGCTCTCTGTAATAAAGAAAATTTTCACCGTAATATGCTCGATACTCTGAAAACTTCCTAAGGTACTCACTCTTCTTCAACGGTTTGCTAAGCTAGTTATATCATATGTCCGGGGGAAAGTCAAATGTTTTTTCTTTCCGCCAAGAATTACGCCAGGATTTCCATCTTGATTTTTGCCGGAATTTCTTTCAGGAGCTTCTCCGGGATTTATCTGCCGGATTTCTGCTTTACAGGGATTTCGATTTGGACAAGGGCATCCTCCATTTTATCAATCACGTTTTCATTGATAATAACTTCATAACAAAATCCCGACAGTGTAAAACCGTGTTTCGCAGCATAGTCAAATATTTTCCGGTAGCAATTCACAGCGTTTTCACCGTTTTCTTTATAAAAAGCCCGTACATATTTCCCGGCCGGCTGTATATGCAGACCGGTTTTCTTTATGGGAAACGGAATCTCGATAAACATTTTTGAATAATCCTCAAACTGGCCGTTATACAGGCTTTCCACAGAAATCATCGTCCCATAAGAGGCATCATGCAGGCGGCGGAGCTGATATTTTTTTGTTTCGTCGGTAATCAGCTCAACCAGCTTATCAAAAGAGGTGTCCCGGCTGACATCCACCGTAACCAGACTGCGCTCTTTTTTCTCAACAATGCTGATTTCTGATAAATCCATTGTCAGCAGCGTCAGCATATTTTGCCGGTGATACATCAACGTTTTCCGAACTCCTTTCAGATGCGCCAAATCCCGGTCCAAATCTTCTATTTTTTCCTGTAAAAGCTGTTCCATGCTGGCGGCGGAACGGTTTTTCATAAATGCCTGAATTTCATCAATCGGCACATCCAGCTCCCGCAGCAACAGAATGGTTTCCAGAATGGAACTCTGGTGATAGCTGTAATATCTGTATCCGTTTTCAGGATGGATAGCCGCCGGATGAAACAATCCAATCTCGTCGTACCACATCAGCGTTTTCTTGTTGATGCCGTGGAGGGCCGCGAATTGTCCGATGGTGAGCAGTCTGCTTTTTTTCTCCATTTTTCAAATCTCCTCTTGACTGTACAGTTACTGTACGGATTATTATATGTCACATACCAACCGAAAACAAGGAGAAAAGGAGAAAAATAATGGATAATCAAAACACTTACAACAAACCGGTTACATTGAGAAACATTCTCAAGTTTGCCATTCCCACCATAGCCATGTCGGTTTTTATGTCTTTTTACACCATGGTTGACGGACTTTTTGTGTCCAATCTGATTGGCACAAACGCGCTGTCTGCCATCAACCTGACAGCCCCGGTTATTCAACTTGTAACCGCCATTTCCACCATGCTGGCCACCGGCGGCAGCGCGGTCATTATGAAAAAGATGGGAGAACATAAACCCAAAGAGGCCAGAGAAGATTTCACATTTCTGATTTTAGTCAATGTAATCGTGGGTCTTTGCATGTGCATACTTGGATATTCTGTTATAGGCCGTATTTTCGGAAATCTGAATCTGTCCGCAGAGGTGGCAGGCTACTGTACCGCGTATCTTAACCGCTATCTGCTGTTTATCATCCCCATTCTGCTGATGAACAACTTTACTTTGTATATGATTGCCTCCGGGAAAGCAACGCTTTCCCTTATCTGCTCCGTAACAGGCGGCGTCCTTAATATGGTACTGGATTATGTTTTCATCGCCGTTTTTGACCTGGGAATCGGCGGGGCCGCGATTGCCACCGGCCTGGGTTACTCGGTAACGGCCGTAGCCGGCCTTTTTGTATTCAGCCGCAAAAAGAATCTGCTTCATTTTACAAAGCCCGCTTTCCGCTTCAAAGTACTTGCGGGCGCGGCATCCAACGGCTGTTCCGAAATGGCGACTGCTTTGGTCACGGGTATCATTACCATGATGTTCAACTGGACTATGCTGCACTATGTTGGCGAAAACGGCGTTGCCGCTGTGACAATCATTATGTATGTCCTCATGTTTGCCAGTTCTCTTTACACCGGCTATTCCTATGGCGTCGCGCCGATGATTAGTTATTACTATGGGGAGAAAAATCACGAAAAGCTGAAAAAGCTGGTTTCCACCAGTCTGAAAGTGATTGCCGTCATTTCCCTTGTGACAGTGGCCGCGTCTTTTGCCGCTACAAGGCCGCTGGTTTCCGTATTTGCCCGGCCGGATAATCCGGTCTATGAGCTGGCCGTGACCGGAAACCGGATATGTACGCTTGCGCTGTTCTTTATCGGTTTCAATATCTTTGCCAGCGGAATGTTTACGGCGTTGTCCAACGGTATTGTTTCCGCAGTCCTCGCCTTTATGCGTTCCTTTGTATTTATGCTGATTACCATGCTGATTCTTCCCGCCTTTTTGGGTGTGAACGGTATCTGGCTGGCCACGCCTGCCGCGGAAATGATGGCTCTTACTTTGTCCCTGTTTATGTTTTTGAAATACCGGAAACGGTATCAATATTGAAAAAGCCATGATGCCTGAAGCATTGTGATAGTGCAGCTTTGCTGTCTGCAACTGTCTACCGGATTATAGACACACAAAAAAAGCGGAAACCCTGTGAAAATCAAGGTTTCCGCCATTTTAACCAGAGCAGATGACGGGAATCGAACCCGCCTCCTCAGCTTGGGAAGCTGATGTTCTACCAATGAACTACATCTGCACTTCTAGCAGTATAACACAATAACTCCATTTATTCAAGCCTAAAATGAAGTTTTCGATAACGATTCACGCAGGCTAAAATTTCCTGCTTTCTGGGTCTTGCCAGAGACGAGGATATATCCCCTCTCTCGAAAAGGCTTTCAAGGCCGTCCTTATCGAGCTGATTTTCAATAAAATCCCCCAACTGCTTTACGGTTTTCCTGCCGTCCAGAAGTTTGAGCTGTGCAAACTTCAAAATATAGGCAAGGGCCGCCGTCTGCTCCTGGTCTTTGAGCTGTTCCAGATACCGCAGCTCCACATTCTCTCTTGCCAGTATCAGTTCGCTTGTTCCCATGGTTTTAATCTTGATTCTGTCGTCTTTTTTCAGCGCCATGTCAGGCAGCGGACATCTTTTCTCAAGGTAAGAGGGAAACTTTTCTTTCTCTCCTGTCATTTCAGGATAGCTTTTTGCCGCCTCCTTTGCCCTGTCCGTGATGTCAAAGGGAACGTATTCTTTCATTTGAATCACCGTATCCGCCACATGGAAATAAGAGCCGGAACTTCCCGCCACAATAATGGAGGAAATCCCCAAATCCTGATAAAGGGCGTTTACCCGGCAGATAAAAGGAGTAATCGGCTCCTCTCCTGCGGAAATAACCTCCTGCATCAACTGGTCGCGAATCATAAAGTTGGTGGCTGACGTGTCCTCGTCTATCAAAAATACCTTACAGCCGGCCTCCACGCCCTCCATTAAATTGGCGGCCTGGGAAGTGCTGCCGCTGGCGTCCTCGGTAGAAAAATGCGCCGTATCTCTTTTGTTGGGCAGATTTCCGATAAAAGGAGAAATATCCACATTGGCAATGCTCCGCCCGTCCTCCGCGCGGAGTTTGACCGCTGTGGCATCGGTAATCACAAGTTCCCGCCCGTCGCCTTTTATATGGTTGTACACGCCGTTTTGAAGCGCCTGTAAAATGGTGGACTTTCCATGATAACCGCCGCCCACAAAAAGGGTAATTCCTCTGGGAATCCCCATGCCAGTCACCTTTCCCTGATTCGGCAGCGTAAGCGTCACTTTCAGGGAATCAGGGCTTTTGAAGGGCACCGCGCCTTTCATGGGCCTTTCGGATACTCCGCTCTCTCTTGGCAGGACGGAACCGTCGGCCACAAACGCGCACAGAGAAAGTTCGGGAAGTTTTTCCCTGATATACTGCTGGTCCTCGCAAAGGCAGATTGCCTGCTTTAACTGGTTCTGATTGATTTTTGCAAAATAAAGGCTCTTTCTTACGCAGTCCGGCAGAATGTCAAAGAGCATCTTTTCCAGCTCTCTTGCATTGATGGTTCTTCCGTTTGCCGGAAAGCCAGCCTCAAACCGAAGGGTAATATTTCCATCCTTTATCTTAAGGGCCGTCCTCTCAAGCACCTGCTGCCCGCATCTGGAAACGCCCAGCAGTCCGCTTTTGCCGGAGCCTTTTGCCTGAAAACTTCCACCGCTCACCTCTCTGCCGAAAAGCCTTGTCAGATGGTCCTGCAGGGTAATCCTTTTGGCGTGGGTATCATAAAACTGTGCCGGGAAGCCCGCATTCTGCGCCTTTACCAGCACGGAAAGCCTTGAAGGAGCCGCAAAGGGGTCGCCCTGCACGTGGTCGATGGAAAGCACGTAATCCTTAAAATCATACTGCCCTCTTAAATCCTTATACGCCGGGTAGCCCCGGTGGTCAATACTTTTCAGTTTTGTTCTCAAATCCAGCGCTGACTGCATATGCTACCTCTTTCCTGTTTACATTCTTTCCGGCGCGGAAAAACCAAGCATGTCGATGCATGTCTCGAGTATCCGCTTTGTCAGGAGCAAAAGCGCCACCCATCCGGCTTTCTTTTCCGCATCCTCCTGGCTGATAATCTTTGTTTCATGGTAAAAACGGTTAAATGCGTTGGCCAAATCATAAATGTAAGCGCAGACCTTATGAGGGGCGCTTTCCTTATAAGCGTCCTCTATCATGGCGTTGAACCCGGAAACCTCCAGCATCAGCGCCTTTTCCGCCGCGCTGCCCGCTTCCCGCAGACGCGCCTTTTCCATGAGCTGTTCGTCCTGTTCTTTAATCTTATTTAAAATTGATTTGATTCGTACAATGGTATACAAAATGTAGGGGCCGGTATCCCCTTCAAAGGAAGTAAACTTGTCAATGTCGAAAGCATAATCCTTAAACGCCTGATTGGACAAATCCCCGTACTTGATTGCGGAAAGGGCCACAATCTGGGCCGTCCGGCGGGCGTCGTTCTCCTCCACCTCCCGGTTATCGGTGATTTTCCGGTACATTTCCTCCTCGATTTCCTTAATCAGATATTCCAGACGCATAACGCCGCCGTCCCTTGTCTTAAAGGGCTTGCCGTCCTTGCCGTTCATGGTGCCGAACCCGATATGCAAAAGTTCCGTCTCCGGCTCCACCAGTTTCGTCTTTCTCGCACAGCGGAATACCTGTTCAAAGTAAAGGTTCTGCCGCTTATCCGCCACATAAATAATCCTGTCGGGATGGTAATCTTTCATTCTCTTGATAATGGTTGCAAGGTCCGTGGTGTTATAAAGAGCCGCCCCGTCGGATTTTAAAACCATGCAGGGAGGGATTTCCTTTGTGTCCGTATCTTCCTTTACGTCCACCACCAAAGCGCCCTCACTGATGTAGGCGTAGCCCTCTTTTTTCATGTAATCAACCATACCGGGGATTACATCATGGACGTCCGCTTCCCCTTTCCAGAGGTCAAATTCCACGTCCAGCTTTTCGTAATTTTTCTTCAAATCCGCCACGGAAATATCAATTATATGCTTCCAGAGCGCACGGTATCCCCGCTCTCCGTTCTGGAGTTTAAAGGTGGCCTCCATGGCCCGCTCCTTATACGCCGCATCCTCCTTTGATTTCGCGCTGGCAGTGGGATAAATTTCCTCAAGCTCCGAAATGGTAAAAGGCGCCTTCTTCGGATATTCCCCTTCATAAGTCCCGTCAAAATAAATCAGCTCAGGCAAACGCTCCCTAAGTTCCGTGATAATCAACCCCATGGGAAGTCCCCAATCCCCGAGGTGAATGTCGCCAGTCACATCGTGGCCTGCGTATCTGGCAATTCTTTTAATGCTTTCGCCGATGATGGCCGGACGCAAGTGCCCCACGTGGAGCGGCTTCGCCACGTTCGGGCCGCCGTAATCCACCATGATTTTGCAGGGATTTTCCGGTTTTTCCAGGCCAAACTTTTCAGACTCCGCCATACCGGCAAGATATTCTGTCACAAAGCCTTCTTTTACCTTCAGATTTAAAAAGCCGGGCGGGACTGCCTCCACGCTCAAAAAGATACCGCTTTCCCCGCAATTCTCCGCCACCTCTTTTGCAATCATAATCGGCGCTTTCTTATACAGCTTCGCCCCCGCCATGGCGCCGTTGCACTGATATTCACAAAGGTCAGGCCGGTTGGACAGGGTCACCTTTCCAAGCTCCCTGTCGTATCCCGCCGCCCCAAAAGCCTTCTTCATCTCTTCCGAAATCAAATCCAGAAACTTCTTCATGCTCCGCTTCCTCCATCAAACTCTTTTAGGAACTGCTGCAAACGAAAATCCGGGGATTTGTTTCGTGACAGTTCCTTCCGTTCTTTCCACGTCTTAAATGCCTGTCCGCTCTTTATAAAACCGGACAGGCATGTTATATCCTACCATTTTACGGCATTTTCGTCAACAGCCCCATTGCGTGTCTTTTCCGGCACGCGCCTCATATCCTTTTGCCGTTTTATTTCCCGGCGCTCTCCTTATCTGCCTCCCGGCGGCTGTGCTCTCTTTCCTGTCTGGAAAACACGCACCCGCAGTAATCCTGCCGGTAAAGGCCGTACCGCCCTGACAACTCGATGGACTGCTTATAGCCGTCTTTTTTCTTAAAATCAGATGGCAGAAAGGTTACCCCATACCTCCCGGAAAGCCTTTCTCCGATTTCGTTGATTTTGGACGCATTTTTTAAGGGGCTGATGGTCAGCGTGGTGGTAAAGTAGTCCGCTCCCAATGCTTTCGCCTGTTCTGCGGTTTCCGCAAGACGCAGCTCAAAACAGGCGAAGCACCGCTCTCCGCCTTCCCGGCACTGCTCCAGACCTTTCACCCTCTCAAAAAAGACCTTTGCATCATAGTCCCCCTCCAGAATTTCTATCGGGTATGCGTCTGCCCTCCCGGTGCATACGCTTTCTCCTGCCGGCTTTTCATTTCCCACGCAGACGCCCGCCGCCGTATTTTGGGCGCAAAGAATATCTTCCGCAAGCCGCGCATTCATTTCTGCAATCAGCCGTTTTTGCTCCGCCGCTCTTTTTTGGTATTCCGTATCTTCCGTTATATTGGGATTAAAATAAAACACCGTTATGCGGAAAAAAGACCGCAGATAAGCAAGCACATAGCTGCTGCAGGGTGCGCAGCAGCTATGAAGCAGCAGTTTACGGCCTTTGTTTTCCGGGTTCTGCAGTATTCTGTCGAGTTCTTTTGAATAATTTCTGTTCATTCTTTTCCTGTTCTCCCACCATGCGGCTGCCCTGGCCGCCTCTTTCAATGCATGGATTCGTTTCTTATCCGGCGGCAACCCGCGTACCTGTTATTTGCGCAGCGGGCTTTCTCTGTAAATAATGTCGCTTCTGCCCGGTCCGTTGGAAACCATGGTAATCGGATATCCAATCTGTTCCTCGATAAATTCCACATATCTGCGGCAGTTTTCCGGCAAATCCTCATACTTTTTGATTCCCCGGATATCGCATTTCCATCCGGGAAGCTTTTTAAGCACCGGCTTTGCCCTGTCAAGCTTCCAGGTTACAGGGAAATCCGTCGTTACCTCCCCGCCGATATCATAGCCCACACAGACGGGAATCTCATCCAGATACCCTAACACATCCAGAACGGTAAACGCCACGTCGGTGGTTCCCTGCAGTCTGCAACCATATCTGGAAGCCACGCAGTCAAACCATCCCATCCTTCTCGGCCGCCCGGTGGTCGCGCCATACTCTCCGCCGTCGCCGCCCCGCCGCCGAAGTTCCTCCGCCTCGTCGCCGAAAATTTCCGACACAAAAGCGCCCGCTCCCACCGCCGAAGAGTAAGCCTTGCACACGGTGATAATTTCCTTTATCTCATAGGGCGGAATCCCGGCTCCGATTGCACCGTAGGCCGCAAGGGTGGAGGAAGAGGTCACCATGGGATAAATACCGTGGTCCGTATCCTTTAATGTGCCAAGCTGGCCCTCTAACAGAATCGTTTTTCCGTCCTTCAACGCCTTATCCAGATAAGCGGACACATCGCACACATAAGGCGCTACCATCTCTTTATATTCCCGGAGGGTTTCAAGAAGCTGCTTCGAATCAATCAGGGGCTTATGATACATATGCTCCAGCATCACATTTTTCTGCCCGCAGACCCTCTCTACCTTTTCTTTCAGGCCCTCCTCGTCAAAAAGCTCGCTGACCTGAAAACCGATTTTTGCATATTTATCCGAATAAAAAGGCGCGATGCCCGACTTGGTGGAGCCGAAAGATTTTCCTCCCAACCGCTCCTCCTCGTACTGGTCAAGCAGTATATGGTAGGGCATTACCATCTGCGCCCTTTCCGATACCAGTATTTTGGGCATTGGCACGTTTCTGTCGGTGATTGATTTGATTTCATTAAAAAATACCGGAATGTTGAGGGCCACGCCGTTTCCGATTACGCTGGTGGTGTGGCTGTAAAATACGCCGGAAGGCAGCGTGTGCAGTGCAAATTTTCCGTAATCGTTGACGATTGTGTGGCCCGCGTTGGCCCCGCCCTGAAAACGGACAATAATATCCGCCTGCTGCGCCAGCATATCCGTGATTTTACCTTTTCCTTCGTCGCCCCAGTTTGCTCCTACTACCGCTTTAACCATTTTCCATTCCTCCTATTTTAAGTTCCGCTTCGTCCCTTACAGTACACCTTGACTAAATCAATTTCCGCACGCTTCGCGCTCTGAAATTGATTTGTGCACTGTTCGGAAATTTACGTTATGATTATAGCGCAGGGATAGTCATAAGTAAAATCAATATT
>CAJTMZ010000078.1:0-8307 GCA_910577445.1 uncultured Lachnospiraceae bacterium
ACCCTGAGGAAGACAAGATTCTCACCAAAACAATGATTAACAATTATGCCAAAAACAACCTTCTTCCTCCCCCTGTCAAGAAGAAATACAGTAAGGAGCATATTCTGCTTCTTATATTTATCTACTATTATAAAGGAATTCTCTCCATCGGCGATATCCAGACCCTGTTAGGGCCGCTGACGCAGAAATATTTCCACACCTCCAACCCGGAACTGAATCTGGGTACAATCTACGAGGAGGTATTCAGTCTGGAAAAGGACGCGATTGCGGAACTGCAGAAGGATATCGAAAAGAAATTTTCCACTTCCCGGGAAACCTTTAAGGACGTTCCCGAAACAGATAAGGAAATTTTACAGCTTTTTTCCTTTATCTCCATGCTCAGCTACGACGTTTATGTCAAAAAGCTGCTGATTGAAAAAATGATAGACAGCTTTAAAACGGCAACCTCCAAAAAAGATTAAAACTTTTTATGCCTATATAAAAGCGCCGGCTGTGAGGGGTTTTACAAAACCCGCAGCCGGCGCTGAAATTATGCTCTTCTCTTTTTACATTCCCTTTGATTTCCTGACACAGGCTTTTACCGCCTCAAACACCGCGCTGCGCATTCCCTTTTCCTCCAGAACCCGCACCGCCTCAATGGTGGTTCCGCCCGGCGAGCAGACCATATCCTTCAACTCTCCCGGATGCTTTCCTGTTTCCAGAACCATCTTTGCGCTTCCAAGCACGGCCTGGGCTGCAAATCGGTATGCCTTGTCTCTCGGCATCCCGTCCGCAACCGCAGCGTCCGCCATTGCCTCTATAAACATAAACACATAGGCTGGAGAACTGCCGCTGACCGCCGTAACCACGTCCATCAGATTTTCTCCCACAAGTTCCGTTTTGCCAAAGCCGCTGCAAACATCCCGGACCAGACGCAAATCCTCATCTGTCACGTTCTCATTGGGACACATTCCCATCATACCCTCCCCCACCATCGCCGGGGTGTTGGGCATGGTGCGGATAATTTTTACCTCTTTCCCAAACTGCTCTTTCAGCCATTTGAGGGTTTTGCCCGGTGCAATCGTCACGATTATTTTATCCTGCAAATCAATCGTCCTGATTTGCGCGATTACCTCCTCATAATACTGGGGTTTTATGGACAAAAACAGAATCTGTGCGAATTCCGCCGCTTCCCGGTTATCCGTTGTGGTCAGGATTCCCAACTCTTCCTTTCTGCTCTTAAGGACCTCCGCCACCATATCGGACGCCATAATATTTTCCGCCGGGCACTTTCCCGACGCAATAATCCCCCGCATCATCGCGCTTCCCATGTTTCCGCAGCCTGTAAATCCGATTTTCATATATTTCCCCGCCTTTTGATAGTTTCCGCCGCAGCGCCGTAATTTAAATAACATGCATTTCTCTTCCAACCAGTATAGCATAAAATACCGAAAAGTCTATCATAACTTGGCCCCGCCGCAGGGTTTCCAAAACCCTCTTTTAATGCTACAATAATTTTATAAGGAGGTGTACACACCATGAACAACATTCAAATCATTACCGATTCCGCATCGGATATCACAGGCTCCGTGCGCAATGACTTAACCGTTCTACCCATGACCATAACCTTTGGAGAAACCGAATACCTTGACGGAGTTAATCTGTCCCACAATGAATTTTATGAAAAGCTGGTCGAATGCGACGATTTACCCACCACCAGCCAGATTCCCCCTTACAATTTTTCGCAGGCCATCAAAAAGATTACCGAAGCCGGCGACGACGCTTTAGTGATTACCCTCTCCGGCAAGCTGTCCGGCACTTATCAGAGCGCCTGCGTCGCGGCGGCGGAATTTGAAGGCAGAGCCTTTGTGGTTGACAGCGAAAACGTTACCGTGGGAGAACGCGCCCTGGTGGAGTACGCCTTAAATCTTAAGGATTCCGGCGCGGATATTCAGGCCATTGTGGCGGAACTGGAACGGGCAAAGAAAAATATTCAGCTTATCGCGCTGCTCGATACCCTTGAATATCTGAAAAAAGGAGGACGGATTTCAAAGACCGTAGCTTTTGCCGGAAATGTCCTTTCCATTAAGCCCGTAATCGGCGTGGTAGACGGAGAAGTCGCCATGCTGGGAAAAGCCCGGGGTTCCAAGCACGGCAACAATCTTTTGGCTGAACAGATAAAGAAGGTTGGCGGTATCGATTTCTCAAAGCCCTATTTTCTGGGCTATACCGGGCTAAGTGATGCTCTGATTAAAAAATACATAGAGGACAGCAAATCCCTCTGGAGTGAAACCGTGGGTAGTTTACCTGTCGCTACCGTGGGCGGCACTATCGGAACCCACGTTGGTCCGGGCGGCATCGCGGTCGCTTTCTTTTCCCACTCCACTCTCTAAAATTCCGGCTTTCCACAAACGCCTGCGCACCGGTTCTCCCACCAGAACCGCAAGGATAAGTTTTACAATATCCGCAGGGACAAAGGGAAGCACGCCTGCTGCCAGGGCGGCGGAAAAACTCATGCCGCCCTGATAGGCAAGCCATAAGGTTCCAAACAGATAGCAGACTGCCGTTCCAAGCAGCATTCCCAGAACAATAAGTATGTAGTTTGTTTTCCATTTATCAACAAAAAATCCAATGATGGGCGCCATAAACAGATACCCGATAATATATCCTCCGGTAGGGCCGAGCACTTTTCCGATTCCGCCCGAAAATCCCGTAAAAACCGGAACTCCCACAAATCCCAGAAGCACATAAATCAGTACGCTTACCGAGCCCATTTTCATTCCAAGAATATACACCGTAAGGTAAACCGCGAAAAATCCAAGCGATACCGGCACCGGGCTTACAGGAATCGGCAGGGATATCGGTCCTAACAGACACAGTACCGCCGCCATCAGCCCCGTCAATGCTAAATGCTTTGTTTTCATAATCTTTGCTCCTCTCTTTTGTCATTCATTAATTGTTAACTGTTTCCATACACAAGTATACAATCGAAGAGCTATAATGTCAACCAATTTTATTTTTAAGTTTACATTTTATTTGTTAAAAGCGGCAGTTCCCGGATAGATTTCTTTCATACCCGGTACCGCCGCCTTTTCCTGTGCGATATTTTACTTATTCCTGCTCTTTGCCGTCAGTCTCAGGCATGGCAATCTTAATATGCACGTCCCGAAGCTGCCTCTCGTCCACTTCCGAAGGCGCGCCCATCATAACGTCCTGAGCCGTCTTGTTCATGGGGAAAGGAATAATCTCACGGATGCTCTCCTCCCCTGCAATCAGCATAACCATTCTGTCAACGCCGGGAGCGATTCCCGCATGAGGGGGCGCTCCGTAACAGAACGCGTTGTACATTGCCGGGAACTTTGCCTTCACATCCTCTTCTTTCAATCCCACTATCTGGAACGCTTTCACCATGATTTCCGGGTCGTGGTTCCGCACCGCGCCGGAGGAAAGCTCCACGCCGTTGCACACCAAATCGTACTGATACGCATAAATGGAAAGGGGGTCTTTCGTCTCAAGCGCCTCCATCCCTCCCTGAGGCATGGAAAACGGATTGTGACAGAACTCAAGTTCTCCCGACTCCTCGCCGATTTCATACATGGGGAAGTCTACAATCCAGCAGAATTCATAGCACTCCTGCCGCATATGCGCCGGACAAATGCCACCTAAAAACTTCCGAAGCACGCCCGCCGTTTTTAAGGCGTCCAATCTTTTTCCCGCTGTCAGCCCCACAAAATCGCCCTTCTTTAATTGGAGAGCCTTTGTAACCTGCTCTTTTCTCTCCTGAAGGAATTTGGAAACGCCGCCCACGAAATCGCCGTTTTCATCCACTCTGAACCAGTAGGCTTTCCGGCCGCTCTGCACTTCCACGTCCGCGCACAATTTGTCTATCACTTTTCTGGTGGCCGTAAAATTATCCGCCACAACAGCCTTCACCGTCTGTCCCTCGAAAGGTCCGAAACCGCAGTCCGCCATACATTCCGTGGCGTCGCTAACCAGCAAATCAATCCGCAAATCCGGCTTGTCCGTGCCGTACTTTTCCATGGCGTCATTGTAGGAAATTCTGGCAAAAGGCGCTTTGGACGCCGTCCGGTATTTGCCGTATTGGGCAAATATAGGCGGAAGCACATCCTCTATCACGCCGAACACATCCTCCTGGGTGGCAAAAGCCATCTCCATATCCAACTGGTAAAATTCGCCGGGCGAACGGTCCGCCCTCGCGTCCTCGTCCCTGAAACAGGGCGCAATCTGAAAATATCTGTCAAAGCCGGAAGTCATAAGGAGCTGCTTAAACTGCTGGGGCGCCTGGGGCAGCGCGTAGAATTTCCCCGGGTGGTTTCTGGAGGGCACCAGATAATCCCTTGCCCCTTCCGGTGAGGAACAGGTCAGGATGGGGGTTGTGATTTCAAGGAAATCATGCTCCGTCATGCTCTTTCTTATCTCAGATACGATTTTGCTTCTAAGAACAATCTTATCCTTTACGGCGGGATTTCTCAAATCCAGATACCTGTATTTAAGCCGGACCGCCTCGTCCGCCTCTCTGGAGCGGTTCACCTCAAAGGGAAGTTCGTTATAGATGCATTTTCCAAGAACCGCAATCTTTTCCGGAACCACCTCCACCTCCCCGGTGGGAAGCTGGGCGTTTTTACTGGAACGCTCTCTCACCACGCCGGTAACGGAGAGCGTGGACTCGTTGTTGATTCCCGAAAGCGAAGCCATCATTTCTTCCGTCTCCACCACCACCTGGGTCACGCCGTAAAAATCGCGGAGAATCAAAAATCCAAGATTTTTACTGACCTTTCTCATATTATCATACCAGCCGGTAAGGGTGACTGTCTCTCCCACGTTTCCTATCCTGAGCTGGCCGCATGTATGCGTTCTTGACTGTACCATAAATTTACCTCTTTCTGTGCTGTTATTTCTGCGCTGTATTAACTTTCGTAAACACCTGTATTATACACATTTTCCCTCTGCTGTGCAATATCCACTGCCAAATCCTTTACCACTTCCCCCGCAAGTATCATGCCCGCCACCGGCGGCACAAAAGCGCAGCTTCCGGGCGTTGCCCTTCTCCCGGCAGGCTTCTCCTTGTCCGAAATAAAAGTGCCTCCCTTTTTAGGATATTCCCCCTCCCCATCCGCCGCCAAAGGCGCAAGAGGGATTTCCTCGGAATAAACCACTTTCAAATGCTCGATTCCTCTTTTTTTCAATTCCCGGCGCATAACCTTCGCCAGCGGGCATACTCTGGTTTTACCGATATCTGTTACCCGAAAACCGCTTCCCTCCAGCTTGTTTCCCGTTCCCATGCTGCTGATAACAGGAACCCCGTTTTCTTTCGCCTTAACTGCCAGCTCCAGCTTCGCGGTAACGGTATCTACGGCGTCCACAATATAGTCGTATTCGGAAAAAGGAAATTCCCCTGAATTTTCCGGTAGAAAAAAGGTATGGTAAACCCTCACATCCGCATCCGGATTGATTTCCAGAATCCGTTCTTTCATCACATCCGTCTTGTACCGCCCAAGGGTGCTTCTAAGGGCGATAATCTGGCGGTTCAGATTGGAGAGGCACACCTTGTCGTTATCAATCAAATCAAAAGCTCCCACGCCGCTTCTCGCCAACGCCTCACACACATATCCTCCCACGCCGCCTATGCCAAACACCGCAACTCTTGAGGCGGCCAGCCTATCCATAGCCTCTTTTCCCAAAAGCATTTCCGTCCTCATAAACTGTTCCCTCATTTTCTTCTCCCTTTCCCCCAAAATATCTTTCATACGAAATCCCCGCAGCCGCTCTCCCTCTGCCACTCTGCCATATCCGCCAGCGTAATATTGTCGATTACCTGATTGACCGCCTGGTTTATCTGCTCCCATACCCTAATCGTCACACATTCCTGCTTCCGCCCGCAGCCGCCGCTTTCTTTGCCTACGCAGTCAACCGGGGC
Source organism: uncultured Lachnospiraceae bacterium (assembly GCA_910577445.1). Classification (GTDB taxonomy): domain Bacteria; phylum Bacillota; class Clostridia; order Lachnospirales; family Lachnospiraceae; genus Suilimivivens. The sequence continues at coordinate 5,918 of CAJTMZ010000078.1, forward strand.
CAAATCGCCCTCCGTAAGCCGTAAAATCTCCCCCACCGTATACTCGGAAGGCTCCTTTTTCAGAAGGTATCCCCCCTGAGCGCCTCTGATGCTCCCTACAAATCCGGCTTTATTGAGCATGGAAATAATCTGCTCCAGATATTTTTCGGAAATCTGCTGTCTACGGGCAATATCCTTAAGGCTTACGGGTTCTCCCGTGCTATGCACCGCCAAATCCAGCATCAGTCTTAACGCATATCTTCCTCTGGTAGATATTTTCATAATAGTTTACTCCTCAAATAGCCAAATTTATTTCTTTCCCACAAGAGTGTCATAAGCTCGTCCAGCTTTCCTTTTACTTCCTCCACGTTTTCAGGCGTTATTTCCTGATTTCCGTATAAATACCCTTCATATAAATCAATAAAGCCCATAATATCCTTTTTTTCCAGAACTTCTGCGCTTCTCTCTGCAAATTCCGCCAGGGTTTCCCCCTCTTCTCTTTTGATTCCCATGATGGCAAGTGCCCTTATAAACTTTCTTAAATCTGCATTTAATTTTTCACCATCGCTCATTTTCCGGTAGCGGTATCTGTCAAGCAGATAATCCCCCGTCAAAATCAAAATCCCCAACAGAAAGACCGTAAGAAGCGACAGGCCCGCAATCCGAAAAAGCCGCCCTGTCCTAAAGTCTTCCGGCCCGGAAGCAAAATCCTCCGACGCTTCCTTCAAAAGTTCCGTCTCGCTCCCGCCGTCCTCTGTTGGCTGCCACTTAACCTGAAAATCTTCCGACCCGGAAAGCCCACTTTTATCCCCCTTAAGCCCCCAGGGCGTGTAACGGCTTTCGGCAAAGCCGGGAGTCGGCTCAAAGGGAATCCAGCCAATCCCGTCCAGATATACCTCGGGCCATGCGTGGGCCATATAGGCGTAAACGGTCGCTTCCTTTTTATCCTTCATGGGAACGCAGAACCCCTGGACATAGCGGGCGGGTATTCCCTGAGCCCTTGCCAGAAGAACAAAGGCCGTGGCAAAGTAATTGCAGTATCCCTGTCCGCTTTTAAGCAGAAAATAATCCAGAAAATCATCCTCCCCCAAAACCCACTCAGGCAGCTCTCCCGGCGACCGGGTATAGTGTAAGGAAGATAATGCCGCTTCCACTGCCCGCAGCTTCCCAACCTCCGTCTCCGCCCCCTGCGTCATTTCCGAAAGCGCCTTCTGAACGTCGTCGGAAAGCGTTATCTCACTTAAATAAGTGTCATAAACTCTCTTTTGGTATTCCTTTAAATCCTCTGTCCTGATATCCTCTCCGGTTACGCTCCGCAAATCCTTCAGGATTTTTTCAAGACGCCCTTCGTCCAAAGCAGCCTCTTCTTCAAGGAATCGGTAAAAGGCCGGCTCTCCCGCATTCATCTGATAATAGGCGGCTTCATATTCCGTCCCGTAGCCTTCTGCCTGCTCAAACAAAAGACCGTCGCCATTTTCGTGAAAAGAGATTCTGTTTCCCTGCTGCTTCATCTCCCATATTTTTAAAGGCACAAACAGAAATCTTGTGTGAAAATAGCGGTAACTGACAGTTATCCTTGCCCGCAGAAGATAGTCCTGTTGATAATTCTCCTCATACGCCGCCACCGCGCACAGTGTCTGCGCCGTATCCGCCAGTCTTTCTTTTACGGTATCCGCTCCGGTTTTAAGCCACTGCCTGCCGTCAAAGGTATCGTATATCTTTCCGGTTAAATACAGATTCGTTGTTAGCGGCGCGCTGCTTTCAACCGTCATAATTTCCCTGTCGTCCCGGTTATGGGTTCCTGTAAGTTCTCCCTTTTCCGAAAACCCGCTGAGGGAAAGGTCGTAATCCTCCTGTCCTTTTCTTGCGATATTCTGGGATATTTCCAGAAAGGATTCCCGGAGCTGCTCATAAATATTCCTCACAAACTGCCACCTATAAGGCGTCTTGGGCACGGGCGTCAGCGCCATCATCAGAAAATACACGCCAAGAAAAGGCGCAATCCAAAGCATATACGAATGAATGCCCTTTCTCTTTTCCTTTTTCCATCTTCCCTCCGTCCATTCCGCCCATACCATGGCAATATAACAAAGGGCAAAGGCCACAGCCATATGGGACAGCTCTCTTTCCGAAAAAAGACAGTATAAAAGTCCCGACATCATTAAAATAACAATAGATATTTTAATCTTTATGCTCTTTTCCATCAGAATCTGAATCAAATAACAGGCGATGGCGAGAAAAATCACCTGCAGCCCCTCATATCCGGCCGTCCATTCCTCCCGCCATGGAAAACTGCCCCAAAGCCATGAAAGATAGGATTTAATAAAAGCGCCGTAATCATGGACGCCTGTAAAGGCTCCCGCCCCCAAAAGACAGATAACCCCAAACGCGCCTCCCATTACCCGGCCCCG
>CAJTMZ010000078.1:8321-10998 GCA_910577445.1 uncultured Lachnospiraceae bacterium
GTTGTTTAAGAATGTAAATAAAACAAGAACCGTAATTACCGTCAGGAAATGCGCGGGCTTTACGCCGTCAATCCCCAAAAGCCTTCCTCCCCCGAACAGCCCTATACAGGAAAGAAGAAGTCCGTTTAAAAAACGCCAGATACTCTTTTCGTTTATATGAGAATCCGCCCTCATTACAATCTTCCCTCCAGTTCAGCCTCCGCCGGAATCCTGACGATTCTTCTTCTCTGGTTTCCCTGCCAGTCCCCGTCCTTTATCTTTTCGTCCGTCACCACATAGAGAACCGTTAAAATACCCGCTTTCTCAAAAGCCTCCGTAAACCTCGCAACCTCCTCGTTCAATTCATGCAGTACGCAGAAAACCACTTTGCTTCTTAAAATAATTCCGTTTTCCGACGCCTCGGCAATAAGGCGGGAAAAGCTCTCTTCCCGGCTAAAGGACGTTTCCGATACCTGGCGATAAAAGGCGTCAAAATCACGGATGTTTTCCACATGCTTTTCCATAAAGGCGCCCTGTCTGCAGTATCCGGAAAAGCCAATGCCTTTTTCCGCCAGAAAAAATCCCACGGCAAGCACAATTTCCAGCATCTTGTTTTCCAGAGGGAGATATTCCTTTCTGTCCCTGCTGTTTCGTCCGGTATCCCACAAAACGGAAATTCCCTGCTTTTCCTCCCCTGTTTGGCTCCGTGTCTTCAGCTTTTGCTCTCTGGCCGTAGCTTTCCAGTGAATCTGCTTTAAGGCGTCCCCGGGCATATAATCCCTCACCGCCGCGTCGGGCTCCGTCTGCTGCCGCCGGCTTTCCATGGACAAAAGCGCCGTAAAGTCCTCTATGCTGGAAAGTCTTGTGACCTTTGGAACCTTTGGCAGCACCAGCGCCCTGATGGCGCCCGGCAGCCTATAGCGAATCCGAAAAAGACAAAAGAAATCCGTCATCACAATTTCCTTCACCCCCACTTCGTATTCCCCCCGGTAGCGGCAGGTGAGCTTCGTCTCAAAAGTATGCCTCTCTCCCGGCAGAAGTTCATATTCCACATCCCCCGGGAGCTTTTCCACAAAGGAAAACGCTGAAAAAAGCTTTACGCTGATGCTGGCAAACGCAATATGTCCGTCGTTCTGCAGTACAAAAAAATAAGGCATGGCCTGTCCGCATACCATATTTCTGCTCTCGATTCTCTGGAAAATACCAAGACGGAAATAGACCACCGCCAGATAAAACAGAGAAACAGCCGGTATCAGAGTGATTCCGAAAAAAATGCCGTAACTGACCGCGCCGCCGTAATAGCTGATAGCCGAAAGCGACAGCACCCACAGACAGAGAAGCCCCCATCTGCGCATTTTCATCGTATCCTCCCTTTTGTTTCTCTGTTTTATGCGTATCATCAGACCGGCACCTTTACCCTGATAATCAGGCTTTTCAAAATCTTTTCCACGCTCTCTTTCTGAATTCTGGCCTCCGCGGACAGCGCCAGCCGGTGTGCCAGCACCTGCATCGCCACAGCCTTCACGTCGTCCGGCTTCACATAGTCCCGCCCTTGTAAGAAAGCCTTCGCCTGAGAGGCACGAACAAGCGCCAGCATCGCCCTCGGACTGGCTCCCAGCACAAACCGCTCCTCTGCTCTGGTGGCCTGCACCATATCTTCCATATAGCCCAGCAGGGCTTCCTTCACGGTTATATCCGCCACCTTTCTGCGGAGCGAAAGAATATCCTCCGCCCGGCAGACCGCCTCCGCTCTTTCCGCCCTGTTCCCCCGTAAAAACTCTGCCGCCATCTTAATTTCCTGTTCCCTGTCGGGATAGCCGATGGTAAGACGCATCATAAATCTGTCCATCTGCGCCTCGGGCAGGGGATAAGTCCCTAAAAACTCCACCGGGTTCTGCGTGGCGATAACAAAAAAAGGCTGGGGCAGGGGATGGATTACCCCGTCTACCGTAACCTGGCCCTCTGCCATGGCCTCCAGAAGGCTCGCCTGAGTCTTGGGCGCTGTCCGGTTAATCTCGTCCGCCAAAAGCACCTGATTCATCACGGCTCCCGGCTGATAGCGAAATTCCCCTGTTTTCATATCGTAGACGGAAAGCCCCGTCACATCCCCGGGCAGTGTGTCCGGCGTAAACTGAATCCTTCCAAAGCTGCAGTCCATGCTTCTTGCCAGTAAAAGAGCCAGCGTGGTCTTTCCCACCCCCGGCACATCTTCCAAAAGCACATGGCCGCCCGCCAGAAAACAGATGAGAAAATTTTCCACCACATCTTCTTTTCCAATTAAATAACGGTTGATATTTTCCTGTAAACTTTCCGCAAACCGGTAATGCTCCATCATTTATCCTTTCTCTGTCAACTGCCGGAAAACATCGGCGTGGACAGATATCTGTCCCCGGAGTCCGGCAAAAGAACCACTATCGTTTGGCCTTTATTTTCCTGCCTTTTTGCCAGAATACCCGCCGCCCTTAGCGCCGCCCCGGAGGAAATCCCCACTAAAATGCCCTCGCTTACCGCAAACCGTTTCCCTTCGGCAAAGGCTTCCCCGTCCTCGACAGTAATTATCTCGTCGTATATTTCCGTGTTCAGCACCTTCGGTACAAATCCGGCTCCGATTCCCTGAATCCCGTGCTTGCCCGAAACGCCCTCAGACAGTACCGGGCTTGCCGCCGGCTCCACACCTACTATCTTTACGGCGGGATTC
>CAJTMZ010000078.1:11016-19850 GCA_910577445.1 uncultured Lachnospiraceae bacterium
AAAAATTCACCTACTCCGGTAATGGTTCCACCGGTTCCCACTCCCGCCACAAAAATATCCACCTTTCCCTCTGTCTGTTCCCAGATTTCCGGTCCCGTGGTCTCCCTGTGCGCCCTGGCGTTTGCCGGATTGTCAAACTGACCCAGAATTACCGCTCCCGGAAGGGATTTTGCCAGCTCCTTTGCCTTTTCAATGGCCCCTGTCATTCCCTTCTCCCCTTCCGTCAGGACAAGCTCCGCGCCGTAGGCTCCAAGAAGATTTCTTCTCTCCATGCTCATACTGTCCGGCAGCGTTAAAACTGCCCGGTAACCTTTCGCAGCCGCCACCGCCGCAAGACCGATTCCCGTATTGCCGGAAGTAGGCTCTATAATCGTAGCCCCCGGCTTTAAAACCCCCTTTTGCTCTGCGTCCTCTATCATAAACAAAGCCACTCTGTCCTTTGCGGAGCCCGCCGGATTCAAATATTCCAGTTTTGCAAGGATTTGGGCATTCTCAATGCCCGCCTTTTTCATATAGTTGTTCAATTTCAAAACCGGCGTCTTTCCAATCAGTTCCAGCGCGCTTTCCTTCACATCTCCCATTTTGATGTCCTCCTGCCATACGCATTCCAACCTGTTATTATTCAATTCCTATTTATTTAGTGGGAATTATATGAATTGATTGTAATTCTCAGAATATTCTTTGTCAAGTATGAAATAGCGCTACTCCCGCCAGTTTATTTATGATATAATAAAATGCGCCGGCGCTAAGACGGCCCGGAAAATATGAACAGATAAAATCAAAAATTAAAATTTTTATCCGGGGATTTGCGCTGCGAGCAAAGTCCCCGGGCTTTTGGAAAGGAGCATACTTATAAAAATGGAAATCAGGCGGGCAACGGAACAGGATATGGACGGAATCAACAGTTTGCTTTGGCAGGTATGCCTGGTGCACCACAGGGGCAGACCCGACCTTTTTAAATATGGGGCGAAAAAATACACGGACGACCAACTCAGGGATTTGATTCATAATGACAGCCGTCCTATTTTTACCGCAGTCGATGGAGACGGAAAGGTTTTGGGATATGCTTTCTGCATTTTTCAGCAGCATATAGACGATAATATCCTTACAGATATCAAAACTTTATACATTGACGATTTATGTGTGGACGAGAACGTCAGAGGCCGGCACATAGGCCGCCGTCTTTACGACGCCGTTCTTGAATTTGCCAAAGCTCAGGGCTGCTATAACGTCACTCTCAATGTGTGGAGCCTGAACGAGACAGCCATGAAATTTTATGAATCCTGCGGCTTAAAGCCTCAAAAGGTTGGAATGGAGACCATTCTATGAGAAAAGCCGCAGAATTATAAGACAGTACGCCCTATAACGGAAGGCAGTGATAAAGCACCGGGACAATCAGAGCGGGAAGCATGTTTCCCACTCTGAATTTTTTGCCGAATGCAATATTGATTCCCACGCAGAAAATCAGAGCCGAACCGATAAAGGATAAATCCGCCACCACCGCTTCACTGACAAAGCTGCCCAGAAGAGCCGCCGCCAGCGTGATAGCGCCCTGATAGATAAAAATCGGGACTGCCGAAAAGACGACGCCCATTCCGTATGTAGCCGCAAATACCACCACGATAATCAAATCCAGAACCGCCTTTGTGGCAAGCAGGGAATAATCGCCTTCTATCCCGTCCTGTATAGAGCCCACGATAGCCATTGCCCCCACGCAGATAATCAGGGATACGTTTACAAAGCCCTCCACGAAAAGGTTATCCTTTTCCGCTTTCACAGCTTTCTTGATTTTTTCTCCCACAACATCCATCCGTTTCTCAATATCCAGCCATTCCCCGAAAAGAGCGCCAAGCACCAGTGAAAAGATGAGGAGCATCGTTCCTTTCGTCTCAATCCGTCCGTCTTGAATCACCAGCATTTTGGAGAGGACGCCGCCAACCCCGATGAAAACAGTCGCCACACCGCAGGCCTGCATCATAATCTCCTGCCTGCTCTGCTTAATCCCGTTTTTCAGCTTCATGCCAATCAGGCCGCCGCATGCCACGGCCACCGTGTTGATAATCGTACCGATGCCAATCATAACCGCTCCATTTCCTCCTGAATCTGCTTTTCGCAGGAGCGCATGGCAAGAATCGTCTTTTCAAACAGCTCGTTTAATTCCCAGCCTAAATTTTCCGCCCCCTGAGAAATCACATCCCGGGAACAGCCGGCAGCAAACCGTTTGTCCTTAAATTTCTTCTTCACGCTGGAGGTCTCCATGTCCGCTACGCTCTTAGAGGGACGCATAAGCGCCGCCGCTCCAATCAAACCGGTAAGCTCGTCCACCGCAAAGAGCACCTTTTCCATCTCATGCTCCGGCTTTACATCGCTGCACAGCCCGTAGCCGTGTGAACAGACGGAGCGTATCATGTCCTCCGAAGCCCCGCCCTCCCGTAAAAGACCGGGCGCCCTCTGGCAGTGTTCCTCCGGATAGAGCTCGAAATCAATGTCATGCAAAAGACCGGTAATTGCCCAGTAATCCGCTTCCTCCCCGTATCCAAGCTCGTTGGCGTACCATTTCATTACCCCTTCCACCGTCAGGGCGTGCTGAATGTGGAAAGGCTCCTTGTTGTACATTTTTAATAAAGCAAAGGCTTCCTCCCTGGTAAAATTGTTTTCCATTTTTCCTCCTATTATTAGTTCCGCATCTTCCCCCCCTATGCCATGGTCTGGAACGTTTTCCTGATGCTTCGCATCCCAAAATCGTTCCGGCTCCGGGAGGAAAGATGCTGTTTATCAGTTCCGCGTTAAAGTATATTTTCTTTGATGATTTCCAGAAGTTCCCTGTGCGCACTTATCGTTCCGCCCGCAATGGAGCAGGGCTTATCCAGCGTAATCGGGCTGCCATCCATCTGCGTAATCACGCCGCCCGTCTCCTCAATCAACAAAGAAGCGGCGGCATAATCGTACGGCTGGAGTTTCACCTCAAAATAGCACACATTGTTCCCGGAGGCAATGCTGCACAAGTCCAGGGCCGCAGAGCCTCTGTCCCGAATGGAAAGGCTTCTCTGAAACAACGCCTGAACAATCCGAAAAAAATCAACCGTGTTGTCGTCATTATACCGGGCGCATCCGAAAGCCGCTATTCCTTCCTCCAACGGCACATCCGCAAGGGAGAGCCTTCTTCCGTTTAAAAACGCCCCTTTTCCCTTAACCGCCAGGTACATTTCATCCACATAAGGATTGTATACAAAAGCGGCCAGCATCTGCGCCGCGTAAGCCAGACCCACGGACACGCAGCTATGATGATAGTCAAACATAAAATTCGTGGTGCCGTCAATGGGGTCGATGTAAAAGCACCACCCTCTTGTATCACGGGAATTTTCTTCCGTATCCTCCTCCCCGAAAAAGGCGGCTTCCGGCAGTATCTTCTTCAGGCCGGCTATCAGTTCTTTCTGGATGCGGACGTCGTAATCCGTCACAAAATTCGCCGGTCCCTGCTTTTTGTGGACCGTATCGCCTGTAGGCTTTGCCTCCAGAATGATTTGCCCGGCCCTTCGCACCAACTCTTCAATTTCCCTTATCTTCTGTTCGTTGATTTCCTTTGTAATCTCTTCCATGTTTTCCTCATTTCCGCTCTGCGCCCGCAAATTTTTGCAGTCATGCCTTATTTGTATGCTTTCTTCCGATAAAAAACTGGAAAGCCGGTTTAAAATAACGGTTGATAAACGCTCCCGCCATTATGATATACATGGCCGCGTACAGCCACAGCATCAAAATAATAATCGTAGTCAGATTCCCGTACATGGTAAAGCCGTTAAACTCATCCACATACAGTGAAAATGCCCAGGTCATAACGCTCCATGCCACCGCCGCGAACACCGCTCCCGGAAGCTGTATTTTAAAACCCTGTCTGGTGCCCGGCACATAGGCGTACATCAGCGCAATGATAACGGTAAGCACCGCCCATACCAGAGGCGTCCTGAAGTGTATCAGTATGTCAAACAGATAGGAGGTCTGGGGAACAAAGCCTTCTATCAGCCTGATAAGGGAATTGCCGAACACCATAATAAACAGCGACAAAAGCACAGCCACAATAATTAATATCAGATACAGGCTTGCCACTATCCGGAGCAGCAGATAGTTCCGGTTCTCCTCCACGTCGTTGATTGCGTTCAGTCCCCGCATCAGCGCCAGAACCCCTTTTCCGGCCGACCACAGGGTAGCCACTGCCGTAACGGAGATGATTCCCACGGATTTATCATAGACATCCGAAATAATGCTCACCAGAAGCGCATCCATGGCGTCAGGCGTGATTTCCCTTGCAAGATACATCAGATTGGCTTTCGTCACAGGCGTATAGGGTAAAATGGCGCAAAGAAGCATCAGTGCCGGAATCAGCGACAGGAAAAGGAAAAAAGCCGTGCTGGCGGCAAATGCGCCGATATTTTTTTTACTCATATGCTTTCCGAAATCATATCCGATAAACAACAGTCTTCTTAACATAAATCTGTTCCTTTAATATATTTTGTCAAGCTGGCAGTCATGGAAATAAAACGCAAGAATATCCTCAAAGGACATTCCTTCCTCCCCCATGGCCTTAGCGCCGTTCTGGGACATACCCACGCCATGGCCGTAACCGCCGCCGACCAATGTATATCCTACCACATTCTCACCGCTTTTTACAACATCTATCGCAAAATAAGCGCTTGGAAGCAGGCTGGTGCATGGGTAGGAATCCCCCAGCCATCCCATGGCCTCGCCTCCCTGATTCAGGACATACCTGATGTTGTACTCCGAGATAATTTTATAAGTCCCGCTGTCCGTGGTCAGCAAAAGCTCATCCATTACCCCGCCGGCTCTCCGCTTCAGACACTGGATTTCATAGATTTCCGAAAAGTCCCGGGGCTCCTTTTCCTCGTACGACTCCTCCTTTGCTTTGTCCCCTTCTCCTTTATAGGTAAGCACCTTCGACGCCCCCGCCCCATACCTTTCCTTCAATTTCCGGGCAAGCATCCCGACGTCCGCTTCATCTACATAGTAACGCCACCTGAACCACCTTTCCTCTTTTTCGTAGGCGTCCTCGTCCGTCCGGAAAATGTAATCCCTGAATTTATCTTCTTCGCACATCTCCTCCGGCAGATAGTCCCCTTTTGCCCCTGCAATATGGCTGGCTTTTAAATAAGGCGCATCCGCCTCCTGACCACTGTTCCACACGCCCGCGTCCGCGCCGAAGCCGCAGGAGGTGGAATAATAATAGGTGGCTACCGGCTCTCCCCCATATAACAGCAGTATCCCCGCGGTTTCCTTTACCGCCTTTGTAGGCGCCACATTTTCCGTGATATTGTTGTACACCTGATAACTGACGCTGTCGTCCATATGAGCGCCAAGATTTCCGTATCCCGGACGCATCAGATGGAGATAACCGTAGGTTCTTGCGCAGACAGCCTGCGCTTTTAAAGATTCAATGGGATAAGACGAGGGCATCTCGCTGGGAACCACTGAATAAAGATATTCTTCCATCAGCACCTCATTGATTAAGACAAGGCCCTCGCCGGTCTGTGCAATCTCCATTTTCCCTCTGTAAGACGGCGTCCCCTGACTTCTCTCAAGGGAAAGCACCTGAATCTTCCCTGTATTTACGTCCGGCGCAATCTCCATACGTCCGCCGGAAAGATAGCTGCTTCCGGCTTCAATCACAAGCTCCCTGCCGGCTTCCAGCTTTTCCTGCACCCGCTGCTCATAAGGCCCGTAGCTTACCGTCAAATCGCAGTCCCCGGAAAGGATGATTTTATCATGGTAGAGGCTCCCGAAGTTATTGGTTTTGACCGCCACCCGGACCGTCTCCATTTTCTCCTTCCGTGTAATCAGAAAGGCGCATATTTTTCCCTTTTCAAGTACAAAATCCGCAAAGTCATACCCGAGGGAAAGTTCCTCCCGCCCGGCCTGGCGAAGTCCTTCGTACAGCCGGTAGCCAACGCAGTTATCCGCAAGGGGAATGCTGCCATATCCTTCAATTTCCGCTTCCTTGTCTGTAATGGCCAGAAGCTTTCCTCCTATCCTCTCATCCTTTACCGCAATCTGCGCAATCCTGCCTTCGCCGAACCGGATATCTCCCACCTGCTCCCGCACGGTTTCCGCAGACTTTACGTCACTGCCGGCCCGGGCCAGAATTTCATAGCCCCTGTAAAAAAACTGAATCTTCTCCCCTGTATCCTCCATAATCCAGACGTTTTCCAGCGTGGTCTCGCCGGGCAGTTCGGCGGTCAGGGTCAGAAGCCTGTCATCCCGGACATAGGCTTTTACGGTTATAAACTGCAATTCCCGTACATTCTCTCCCACCCTGGTATAAACTTTCCCGTTTACATCCAGAAGGCATTTTTCGCCTATCACTTCTTCTCCGGCCATATCTAGGCTGCCGCAGAGTATTTCCAGCTTTTCCTCCCTGATAATATCCTGCAGGCCGTAAAAGGCAAGGAGCCGTTCGTAGCTTTCATACCAGTCTTTCTTTAACAGATAAAAATCCTCTTTGTACTTATTTTTATATGTAAGCTTTTCTTTCAGCGATTCTCCCTCCCCGGCAAACCGGCCGTTCTTTGACAGAATCTCCAGTACTTCCATATAATTCCGATACTGCAGGATGTCCGTCTCCTGCCAAAGAGCCTCCTGAATCTGCCCCAGCACTTCCCCGTCAATTCCGTCCGCTCCCGCTTCTTTCATTTCCGTAAGCAAAACCAGCACATCTTTTGTGGAAACGCCCTCTCCCTCCGGCTGTATTAACTGCAGAACTTTTTCGTCCGTATATATCAGCCAGATGAACAAAAGCGTCAGTACCGCCACAACAGCAAGCTTCATCAAAATCCTTGCCCTTTTTTCCATAATTCCCCCTTTGTGTCGCCTTCAAAAAAGCTTAAACCGAAAGAAAAAGCAACCCCTTACAGGCTGCTTTTTCTTCTGTTAACATAAATATTTCATGTATGCCCAAAATGCCGGTTCCTGTCTTTTGACTCCTAGCCTCAGCTAGGTGGGTAACCGCAATCAAAGCTTTTGCCTTCCCCTGCAATCCTCATGCCGAGTGGAGGCTTGACAGCCGCTTGACAATATAGGAGTCCCGTTTAAAGTATCTGTAGGTTCAAAATAACAGGAGTTGTCGCACATTTCAGGCTAACTTTATTATATCCAATATAAAGTAAAATTACAACTATAAAAATCGGACAATATGAGTTTTACTTCAGGCGTTTTTTATTTTTCCTTTCATTGCACACACTCCGTCATTTGTTAAAATCAATATTATCATATACCGCAAGACAGTCAAGCGTGGCAAAATAATCCTTTGGCGTCTCGGCCCTGCGAATCAGCTCGACGCTTCCGTTTTCTTTCAGCAGAAGCTCCGCCGAACGGAGTTTTCCGTTATAATTATAACCCATGGCATGGCCGTGAGCGCCTGCGTCGTGGATAACAAGAAAATCGCCTTTTTCAATTTCGGGCAGCATTCTGTCAATGGCGAACTTGTCATTGTTTTCACACAGAGAACCCACCACGTCATACTTATGGGTGCAGGCCGCGTCCTCCTTTCCCAGAACGGTTATGTGATGGTAAGCGCCGTACATGGCGGGCCGCATCAGATTAACCGCGCAGGCGTCCACGCCGATGTATTCCTTGTGGGTATGCTTTTCATGGATTGCCTTTGTGACAAGCTGTCCGTAAGGCCCCATCATAAACCGGCCCATTTCCGTGTAAATTGCCACATCTCCCATTCCGGCAGCCGAAAGCACTTCTTCATAAACCTTTCGCACGCCCTCGCCGATTGCCCCGATATCGTTTGCTTCCTTTCCCGGCTCATAGGGAATGCCCACTCCGCCGGAAAGATTGATGAACTTAATATCGGCTCCCGTTTCCCTCTTAAGCTCGACGGCCAGTTCAAAAAGCTCCCTCGCCAGAACGGGATAATATTCGTTGGTCACGGTATTGCTGGCAAGAAATGCGTGAATACCGAAATTTTTAACGCCTTTTTCCTTTAAAATCCGGTATCCCTCAAAAAGCTGGGGTTTTGTAAAACCGTATTTGGAGTCGCCCGGATTGTCCATAATGCCGTTGCTCATTTTGAACACGCCGCCGGGATTATACCGGCAGGATATTTTTTTGGGAATCATACCAATGGTATCCCGAAGGAAGTCGATGTGGGTGATATCATCCAGGTTGATGGTAGCCCCAAGCTGGGCGGCCAAGGTAAATTCCTCTGCGGGGGTGTCGTTGGAAGAGAACATGATCTCTCCGCCGGCAAAGCCGCACCGCTGGCTCATCATCAGCTCGGTGAGGGAGGAACAGTCCACGCCGCAGCCCTCCTCCCGCAGGATTTTTAAAATCTGCGGGGTGGGAGTGGCTTTTACGGCAAAATATTCCTTAAAGCCGGGATTCCAGGCGAAGGCCCGGTGCAGGGCGCGGGCGTTGGCACGAATCCCCTTCTCATCGTAGAGGTGGAAGGGGGTGGGATACTGCTGGACCATCTCCTGGAGCTGCTCCAGGGTGACAAAGGGCGTTTTCATGGGGGCGTCAGCTCCTTTTCTGTATATAAGGTAACAGACAGTTTATCGAATTCCGGCGGATTTGTCAATAAATTTCCTTGACAATACCGCCCTGAAAATGCGATACTAAGTACCGAAATCAGGAAAGAGAGGGAAAATACCATGGCCTATACAAAAGAGGACATTATCCGCATCGTCCAGAGGGAAGAAATTGAATTTATTCGGATGCAGTTTACCGATATTTTCGGCCAGATGAAAAATGTGGCCATCACCGCCTCCCAGGTGGAGAAGGCGGTGAACAACCAGATTATGTTCGACGGTTCCTCCATC
>CAJTMZ010000079.1 GCA_910577445.1 uncultured Lachnospiraceae bacterium
CTTTTCGGTATCAGCACCCACGCCCTCACCGTGCCGGACATTGATACAAATATAGGGCTTATGCACACCCTTTTTGCGCTGGAAGATATGTACGGGCTGAAAATCGGTGAGATTGACGGGGAAATCTGCCTGCGTCTGGATAAGTCCGATTACTCCACCTATTCTTCCATGTTCAAAATGTTCCACGCATGGCAGTCAGAAGCCGCCAGACTGGAAAAGGGCGAAATCACCAAAGAAGAATATGACGAGTGGCGGTACAAATATCCAGAACTTGACACCCACCAAATCTGGGCAAAGGTTCCTCCGCAAGAATTGTTTGACTTCATCAATGACGCTGCCAAAGAAGCAGAAAGTACAGACAAAAAAGAAACAAAGCGCAAGAAGAAAAAATGAACGCAAAAAACCTTACCAATTTTCAGTTGTCATTTCTGAAAATCAGTAAGGTTTTTCTGTTATTGAAGTATTCTTTTATTCAGTGAGTGATACCTGAAACGTTGCCAAATCGTTGCCAGCACCTAAACAAATTTGCTTGTAATCCGCATAAATACTAGGTTCTTAAAGACCATTTCATCACTCGAACTCAATCGTAGCCGGCGGCTTCGGACTCATATCATAGCACACCCGGTTCACATTCTCCACCTCCGCCAGTATCCTTCCCGTAATCCTCTCAAGCACATCCCAGTCCACTTTCTCAATCGTAGCGCTCATCGCGTCAATGGTATTGATTGCCCGGATAATCACCATATAATCAAAGCTTCTGGCGTTATTCTTCACACCCACAGACTTGAAATCCGGAACCACGGTAAAATACTGCCAGACCTTTTTATTCAGTCCCGCCTTTTCAAATTCCTCGCGGAGAATGGCGTCGGACTCGCGCACCGCTTCCAGTCTGTCTCTGGTAATTGCCCCAAGACAGCGCACACCAAGCCCCGGTCCCGGGAAAGGCTGACGGTAAACCATTTCAGCCGGCAGGCCAAGCTCTATTCCGCAGGCTCTTACCTCATCCTTGAAAAGCTGCTTCAAAGGTTCTACCAGTTCAAACTTCAAATCCTCCGGCAGGCCGCCCACATTATGATGGGACTTCACCATCTTTGCCGTTTTGGTTCCGCTCTCAATGATATCGGGATAAATCGTGCCCTGTCCGAGGAAGTCGATGCCTTCCAGTTTCCTTGCTTCTTCTTCAAAAACACGGATAAATTCTCCGCCGATAATCTTACGTTTCTGTTCCGGGTCCGCAACTCCCGCAAGCTTCCCGAGGAATCTTTCGGAGGCGTCCACGTAAACCAGATTTGCGTGGAGCTGGCTTCTGAATACCTCAACTACGCTTTCCGACTCATTTTTTCTCATCAGACCGTGATTTACATGAACGCAGGTAAGCTGATTTCCGATTGCCTTTATCAAAAGCGCCGCTACCACGGAGGAATCCACACCGCCAGAAAGAGCCAGGAGCGCTTTTTTATCTCCTACCTGTTTACGAATCAGTTCTACCTGGTCCTCAATGAAATTTTTCATATTCCAGTTAGGCTGGGCATGACATACGTCAAATACAAATTCCTTTAAAGAAGCCTCGTCAGGCGCCGCTTCCAGCTTTCTGTCGCATTTTGCAAAAGGGTGGTCAACGGCAAGCATGGGATAGCCGCAATCGTACAGCTCCGGAAGTATTTCTACCGCCACGCCGTCTACTATGCGGTTTTCTCCGCCGTTTAAAATAATTCCTTTTACATTCTGCAGCCCCGTCAATTCTTCCGGGGTGATATCATGGGGATGAATCTCGCTGTACACTCCCAGTTCCCGTACCTGACGGGCAATTGCAGTATTTTCGGTACTGCCTAAATCAAGAATTACAATCATGTCCTGCTTCATAAGCTTCTTCTCCTTATCCGTTTGTCTTTTTTGTCAGCCAAAGCTCTGCACTGAATCAGTTCTGTTCCCTATTACTCAATTTCTATGGTCGCCGGAGGTTTTCCCGTGCAGTCGTACAGCACCCGGTTAACCCCTTTCACCTCGTTCACAATCCTGCCGGTAACCTTTCCCAGCACCTCCCATGGGAGCTGCGCCGCCTCAGCGGTCATAAAATCGGAAGTGTTCACTGCCCGCAGGGCTATCGCATAATCGTAGGTTCTCTCGTCCCCCATCACGCCGACGCTCCGCATATTGGTGAGGGCCGCAAAATACTGCCCCAGCTCTTTATCAATCCCCGCTTTTGCGATTTCCTCTCTGTAAATCGCATCCGCGTCCTGTACCATTCGGACCTTATCCGCCGTGACCTCTCCGATAATCCGGACGCCAAGTCCGGGCCCCGGGAAAGGCTGCCGGTATACCAGATGTTCAGGGATGCCGAGTTCCAGCCCGGCCTTGCGGACCTCATCCTTAAACAAAAGCCTCAAAGGCTCGATAATTTCCTTGAAATCCACACAATCGGGAAGCCCGCCCACATTGTGGTGGGATTTAATCACGGCGCTTTTTCCCAGACCGCTTTCAATCACGTCGGGATAAATGGTTCCCTGCACCAGAAAATCCACCGCGCCGATTTTCTTTGCCTCCTCCTCGAACACCCGGATAAATTCTTCTCCGATAATCCTGCGTTTGGCTTCCGGCTCCGTCACCCCTGCCAGTCTGGAATAAAACCGTTCCCGGGCATCCACCCGCACAAAATTTAAATCGTACGCTCCCTCTGGCCCGAAAACAGCTTCCACCTCATCGCCCTCGTTTTTCCGCAGAAGTCCGTGGTCGACAAAGACGCAGGTAAGCTGCCGTCCCACGGCCTTTGAGAGAAGCACCGCCGCCACGGAAGAATCCACGCCGCCGGATAAAGCGCACAGAACCTTTCCGCTCCCCACCTTTTCACGGATTTGGCGAATCGCTGTTTCCACAAAAGAATCCATGCGCCAGTCTCCCTTGCAGTGACAGACATTGTATACAAAACCGGACAGCATTTTCATTCCTTCCCGGGTGTGCATCACTTCCGGGTGAAACTGTACCGCATACAGCTTTCTTTCCTCGTTTTCCATAGCCGCCACCGGACAGACCGGCGTATGGGCGGTCACTTTAAAATCTGCCGGGGCTTTTTCAATGTAATCCGTATGGCTCATCCAGCAGATTGTTTTTTGGGATACGCCGGAAAAAAGGACGGAGCTTGTATCCACTTCCACCTCTGTCTTCCCATATTCGCTGACGGGAGCCGTCTTTACGCTTCCTCCCAGCAGATAAGCCATAAGCTGGGAGCCATAGCAAATACCCAAAATGGGAATCCCCAGGTCAAAAATCTCTTTGCCGTACCGTGGTGAATCCTCCGCGTAAACGCTGTTGGGCCCTCCCGTAAAAATAATGCCTTTGGGATTTATTTCCTTTATTTTTTCCAGACTTATATTGTAAGGATGAACCTCACAGTAGACGTTACACTCTCTTACTCTTCTGGCAATCAACTGATTATATTGACCGCCAAAGTCAAGAACAATGACTGTTTCCTTTTCCATAATCTTCTCCTCGTATTTTCTATTATATAGGACAGCCTGAAATCCTGTCAAAATATTCTTATTTTAATCTATCATAATTTTCTATATCTGCCCGAACTGCTCCCATTTCCGCCCCCGGTACCTGAGCCCGTAGCAAAGCGAGCGGAACGCCCAGTCAATGGTCATGGCAATCCACACCCCAATCAGCCCGCTGTCAAAATAGTTACTGAACAGGTAGGCAAAAACAATTCTGAATATCCACATGGAAGCGATGGCAACCAGCATTGTCCAGACCACGTCTCCCGCCGCCCGCAGGGTATTGGGAACCGTAAAAGAGGGCACCCAGAAAAAAATCGCCAGCGTCGCGTGCCACCGTATGACCTGGATTGCCAGTTCCTCAGTCTGTGGGGTCAGATGATAAATTTTCATAATCCATGGAGCAAAAACAATCAAGATACATGATATGCATGCCAGGGCCGCCATGGCGAGACGAACCAGCTTTTTGGTATAATATCTGGCCTGTCCATAGTCTCCGGCTCCCACGCAGACGGACACCACCGAAAGCAGCGCCATATTAATTGCCTGTCCGGGCAGTATATTAAAGCCCGCCAAAATATTGCAGACGGCGTTTGCCGCAATCGCATACGTCCCAAAGGTGGATATCAGACTGAGCAGAAGAATTTTCCCGAGCTGGAACAGACTGTTCTCAAGCCCGTTTGGAACGCCGATATAGAGAATCCTTTTTATCAGCTTAAAATCCGGCCGCCAGGTTGCCTGTCCCTTAAAGCTTATTATTCTGTCCGTGTGGAAAAATAAAAACATAATGATAACTGCCGCCGCAGTCCTTGACAGCGTGGTGGCAATCGCCGCCCCCGCCACGCCGATTTTTACTCCGTAAATCAGAACAGCGTTTCCCACCACATTAATCAGGTTCATCGCAATGGCAATCAGCATAGTTGTTTTGGAATCGCTCATGGCGCGGAACAGAGCCGCGCAGGAATTGTAAATCGCAAGAGGGCAGATAGAAATCGCCGTGATAACCAGATAGGTGGCCGCGCTTTCCATAACCGCCGGCTCCACCTGGCCGAAAATCACCCGCAGCAGCGGCTTATGGGCCACAAGAAACACAATCGTTACAATCAAAGACAGCCAGATAGAAAACAGCACCAACTGCCAGGCCGCCCTGCCCGCATTTTTTTCATCCTTCTGTCCGAGAAAATGGCCGGCCACCACTGCCCCTCCCGTTGCCAAAGACGCGGTCAGGTTGATTACAAGAATATTAATCGTATCCACCAGTGAAACGCCGGATACCGCCGCTTCTCCTACTCCCGCTATCATAACCGTGTCCACCATTCCCACCAAAATGGCAAGCAGTTGTTCAAATACCAGCGGAATAATTAATTTTTTCAAATCCTTGTTTGTATACAGCATATCAGGCTCCCATGCATCAGATACTGCTTATTGTATTTGTGTACATTATACCACCAATTTCCTGTTCATCAAGCTATGACTTATAAAAGTGTCTGACGATTGCCAAAGCCATTGTCAGACACTTCCGTTATCCTTGTCAAAACTCCTGATATGCTTAATAAGTTCATGTACTGCTTTATTCGTCCTCTTCATGGTGCATATGACGGTATTTTTCTTTCGTTGCCATTCCTCCCCTGATGTGGCGCTCCTGCTTGTTTACATCCAGAACCCTTCTGGCATCCTTTGCCAGAGTCGAATTAATCTGCATGAGACGTTCCGTTACGTCCTTATGTACCGTTGATTTGGAAATCCCAAACGTCTTAGCCGTCTGCCTCACCGTAGCATTATTTTCAATGATATAATTGGCAATCTGGATTGCGCGTTCCTCAATATAATCTTTCAAAAGGAAACCCCTCAGAACACTTTTTTACATTGTATGAAAGGTTATGAGGGGTTATGACATTTTATAAGGCAATATCCCGTAAAGGAATACTCATGCGAAAACCCATGTCTATGACTTAAAAAGCGTACTCAAAATTCCTCTTCCAAGAGAAGCCCCCACATTACCGCCAAGCTTTTTGCCAAAGCTGCCCCCAAGCGACTTGCCGATGCTGTTTCCCACTTCCCTGCCGATTGTACCGGCTGCGGAATCGGCTGCTTTCTTTACCGCCGATTTTACCTTTTTGTCCTTTTCAGCAGCCTTTTTCTCCGCTGCTTTCCTTGCCGCCTCTTCTTCTTTCAGTCTCTGCCTTTCCGCCGCGGCTTCCTCCCTCTGCCTCTGTTTTTCTTCCTCTGCCTCTCTTTTTTCCCTCTCTTTATTTTCCCTTTCCGTCAAAACCTTTTTTTCCAGAATTTCATAGGCGGATTCTCTGTCTATCATTTCAGAATATCTGCTGTAGAGAAGGCTTCCGGTAATCTCCTCTTTTCTCTCTTCCTCGGTGACAATTCCCATGCGGCTCTGAGGCGGCAGTATCTTACACTTTTTCACCACCGTCGGAATCCCGTTTTCGTCCAGTACAGACACCAGTGCCTCTCCGATTCCCAGAGATGTCAGCGCCTCGCAGGTATCAAAATCGGGATTTTCCCTGAATGACCGGGCCGCGGCCCGCACCGCTTTCTGCTCTGACGGCGTGTAGGCGTGAAGCGCGTGCTGTATTTTATTTCCCAACTGGCCCAGCACGCCGTCGGGAATATCTTTAGGGCTCTGGGTAATAAAATAGATTCCCACTCCCTTTGAGCGAATCAGCTTTACCACTTGCTCTATCTTGCCCAGCAGCGATTTGGAGGCGGAATCAAACAGAAGATGGGCTTCGTCAAAGAAAAACACCATTTTGGGCTTTTCCTTATCCCCAACCTCCGGCAGGCTCTCAAAAAGCTCCGACATCATCCAGAGTAAAAAAGTGGAATACATTGTAGGGTTCTGCACCAGCTTCTGGCAGTCAAGCACCTGGATTACACCCTTTCCGTCACAGTCCCTGCAGATAAAATCGCCAAGATTAAGGGCCGGTTCCCCGAAAAATTCTTCCCCGCCTTCCGCCTCCAGCGCCACCACGGCTCTCATTATCGCCCCAAGGCTCTGCTTTGCGAGATTTCCGTATCTGGCGCTGTATTCGCCTGCATTTTCGCTGACATACTGTATCATGGAGCGCAAATCCTTTGTGTCCAGAAGCAAAAGCTGTTCATCGTCCGCTATTTTGAATATCACAGTCAAAATATCCGACTGTGTTTCATTCAGTTCCAGTATCCTTCCAAGCAAAAGGGGACCCATCTCGGAAATTGTCGCCCTCAGCGGAAGGCCCTTTTCCCCATAAATGTCCCAGAAAGATGCCGGATACGCCTGAAACCGGAAACCGTCTTCCCTAAGCCCCATCGCGTCAATTCTGTTTTTAAGGCTGTCGCTCTCCTCCCCTTTTCTGCAGATGCCCGCCAAATCGCCTTTGACGTCGGCAAGAAATACCGGGACCCCGCAGTCGCTGAAAGATTCCGCCAGTACCTTCAGCGTAACCGTCTTTCCCGTTCCCGTTGCGCCGGCAATCATGCCGTGCCGGTTTGCCATGCGGGGGTAAATATAAATCTTTTCTTCATCCGATTTTCCAATCCATAATTTATTATCCTGATACATGCTTTCAATCCCTTCTGTCTAATCGTTCTGCAGATGTTTTCTTTGTACACCTTTTTCTTTTCTAATTTACCATGCCGTCCCGCTCTTGACAATTCCTCTTTCCGTGTTATACTGAAAAAGCTCACGTCAGCCGAGTGTTCGAAACCTTCCACTCGTTAAAAAAATACTAAAGGAGAACAGAAAAATGAAAAGTAACAAATCAAACCACACTATGCTGCTTGTACAGGCGGCAATGATTGCGGCGCTTTACGTCGTACTCACCTACATCGCCAACGCCATGGGACTTGCCAGTTCGGCAATTCAAGTCCGCTTTTCGGAGGCGCTCACGATTCTTCCTTATTTTACCCCCGCTGCCATTCCGGGTCTTTTTGTGGGATGCCTTCTGTCCAATATTCTGACAGGCTGCGCAATCCCCGACATTATTTTCGGAAGCGCCGCCACCTTAATCGGCGCACTTTTAACCCGCGTAATCCGCAGATACAAATGGCTCGCCCCGGTTCCTCCCGTTTTAGCCAACACGCTGATTGTTCCCTTTGTGCTGTTGTACGCTTACGGAATACGGCCGTTATGGCTGTCCTTTATCACTGTGGGGATTGGTGAAATTATTTCCTGCGGCGTTCTGGGAATGCTGCTCTTATTCGTGCTTGAAAAATACCGGGGAAGGCTGTTTCCCGGCATGTACTGATTCAAAAAGGGGCAAAGCCTGATACTCACTGGCTTTGCCCCTTTCTTATTATCTGTATACAATGTTTATGCTGCCGCTGCCTGTCTCGGCCCAAATTTCTATATCCGGATTTTGCCCCACGTCTCCCCTGGCGCTTTTTCCTTTTTTATCATAGGAAAGCGCATCGTCAAAGTCCGTGCTGATATTTCCGCTTCTCGTATCCCCGATGAAATGAAACTCTGTTTCTTCGGGCATCTCAAGTCTCACATTTCCGCTTCCGGCGGAAAGGCTTACGCCGCCTGACACTTCCTTTGCCTTAACCGTCACGTTTCCGCTGCCCACTTCGGCCTTTACGCTCCCTGTAAGTCCATCAATCTTGATATTTCCGCTTCCCGAATCGGCGTTCACGCCGCCTCTTAATTCTTTTCCGTCAATGTTTCCGCTCCCGGTTTCCATCGTCAGGCTTCCTGTTATTTCCTCCGCGTGAACGTTCCCGCTTCCCGCATTGATGCTGATATTCTCTCCAGAAAGCGCCTCCGCCCTGATATTCCCGCTTCCGGCTTCCAGCAAAAATTCCTTTGCGCCGGCGCCGCACAGGCGGATATTACCGCTTCCTGCCTGGGCCGAAAAAGTTCCGTCCTCCCGGGTGCAATCCGTTTCCGAGGTGATATTGCCGCTTTTGGTTTCAATAGAAAACTCCGCAAGGCTCCTCTCAGGAACATAGACCTCTATCCGCTCGCCTTCCCCCGCCCAAAAACCGAAAAGGATAAAATTGCGGCTTCTTCCGCCTCTTATCACCACTTCCCCGTCGCTGCCGTAAACGACCTCCGCCAGCCCTTTTTTGCTGTATAAATACTCCTTTACCGTAATAACATCGTCCCCTCCCGGATAAACTTTTATATTCTTGCTTCCGTATTCCAACTTCAGTTTATCCGCCCTCTGGAGCGGAATTTCTATCGTATTGCGAAGTTTTGCCTTTCCTCCGAAAGAAAAGGTCAGAGGCATACCGGAATATCCCTCCTGCCCTCCCACTTTTACGCTCATCACGCAGATAAATCCCATACAGAAAAGAACGGCAAGCGCAGCGGCTATGAATGCAGGCATATTATTCTTCATCTTCCCGCCCATCCTTTCCATCATAATAGGAGGAATCCTGACCGTATCGCCCATGTCTGCGTTTAAATGAACGTACACAGGAAACTGCCGAATGGTAAAGCGGAATCGTCAGAAAAATAATCCAGCCGGGATGCCAGGCGTTCCAGAAACAGCCTCCGCAAAGGTAAATAAGCGTAGCCAGTACCGGATATGCAAAACAATTGGCATTTTTTCTGTTAATTGCACATACAAGAGACGCCCATATGGGAATCAGTAAAAACAAAAGCCATCCCGGATGCCATGCGTTATATACAACTCCAATAATAAAGTACAAAATGGTGATAATTGTGCTTATGGGTATATAATGACCAAAATGTCCTTCCCGCTCCGTCTCATCGCCTTCCCTGTCATTCCCCCTGTCCGCGCTTCCCATATCCGGTGAAAAGAAGTTTTCTCCGGCAGTATTTCTCATCTCCGGTATCAAAAACTCTTCCTTTGCAGCATCCCTTTCTTCCGGAATCGGAATTTCATCCTCTGTCCTTAAAAGTTCATCCAGCGATACATTATAAAGGCGCGCCAGCAAAATCAGATTGTCGGTGTCCGGAGACGCCTCAGCCCTCTCCCATTTACTGACCGCCTGCCTGCTGATTCCCAGCTTTGCGGCAAGCGCCTCCTGAGAAAGGTTGTTACTTTTTCTCAAATTAACCAATCGGTTCGCAATTTCAATATTCATAATTTTTTCCTTTCCTCAAATCCTGATGCATCATAAAAAGTTTTTATTTTCAAGCAGATTATATTGTTTTTCCCACTGGTTGCGCCACCAATTCTGGTTTGAGGAAGGGGCAACTATTGGTTGCCGGCACTAATTTCTCTTTCTCACATAGGTAATAAAGCGGTTTCCGTTCTGTTCAAACCACTCTCTGGAATCATTCATTCCCACCTTATAGACATAATTCCCGTCTTCCGCTTCCGGATTCATCACAACGGTGTTTAATTCGTTAAAGCCGATAATCAGCACGGCGGAACCGTCCTGCAGCATTGCCAGAACCGGAATGTCCTGATTTACATAGTAAAGTACGGAGTCCAAAGAACATCCTGTCAAATCAAGCACCTCCGCATCCGGCAGGTTTTCCTCCAGAATACTCAGCACGGACTCTCCCCGTTTGAGCATGTATTCCGCGTTTCTGATAATTCCTTCAAATTCCATCATCGTGTCAAGGCAGACTGCCAGGGAATTTTTTTCCTCCGTGATTCCGTCTCCCTGTATGGCCATAATCTGATTCCGGATGCTCCGGTTTCCTCTCATCCACACATAGCTGCCGTCTTCTCCCAGAACGACTCCCGATATGGCTTCCGCCTGATTAACCGCGCTGCGCTCGTCCGTATGAAGGCTTTCCAGTCCCGATTTTCCGTAAACGTAGTATCTGTTTTCCTTCTCATGCTCTTCCTCCGCAAGAATGATACTGCGTCCTCCCTCAAACAGAACCTCTCTGGGCGTAAGATATTTCATGGAAGCTTTGTCAATGGTTCCGCGCAAGGCTATCTGGGTCAGTTTTTCATAACTTTCAGTGATAACTCTCTCTATTGTATTGCGGCTCTCCGACTCGGTTTTTGAATTCATAATCTGGTCGTCTCTGATTTGGGTGTAAGTGCCGTCGTCATTTTTTTCCACTCTGGACAGATTAATCTGATTTCCGTTCACGATTCCTTCCGTGACATAAACATTCTCCTGCTGGTAATTCAGCAAAATCTGTTCCGTCTCGTTTTCTATCCTTACGCAATACATGGGAACGATAAGATTTCCGGCATAGTCCCTGACAATGTCGCTCTCTCTGGCAATCCCGTAAATCAAATCCTCGCCCATAAATCCCACAGGCCCGATAACCTCTCCCGCACCTGCGGTTATGCTCTTTTGTCTGCCTGTTGTCAGGTTCATCAATACCAGTTCTTTTCCCAGCCCCGGCTTCCCGTCTTTCTGCCATACCGCCATTTTATTGCTGTCAGACACTCTGTAACTTCCCTCCGCAAGATGCTCGACCACAGCCGTACAACTTCTGTTCATTACATTTATGGCGTAAATCCTGTCCCGCCATTTCAGATAAAGCATACTTCCTCTGTTCAGGTACGCTAACTGTTCCACCTCCTGCATGAGAAGATACTGCGACTCCTGGCACGGGAGATACACCAGCTCCTCCACAGTATTGACACTGCTGTCATAATAGTAAAGCGACGTGCCCACTTCCCCTTCATGGCGTCCCCGGTTCATATAACCATATACAAGAAAGGTAACGTTTCCGCCCTCGTCCACATTCAATATTTTTATGCCATGCGCGCCGTACAGCGTCCTTCTGTCCTGATTTTCCTCATCATAAAAACCAAAGAGAAGCACCATTTTATTGTCCGTCACATTATACAAGTAAAGACGGTTCTCCACAACAAAGGCCAGATTGTTCCCTCCGTCGCTTTCCTCTAAGGGCACCTCTCCGCCCACAATCCCCAGAAGAATTTTGTTATTCGCATACGCGTCGCTTTCCGCCCGGAAAATCTGATTCATGGTCCGCTCATAATCCAGAAGGAAAATCCTCTCCTCCGTATGTCTGATTCTGTAAAACTCCCGTACCTTACAGTAATTCTTTTTCAGTCCCTCCATATAGGACACATAATATTCCACCCAAAAGCTTCCTGTCTGGCTCGCCAGCTCTTTAATTGTAATGTTAACTTCCGATTCCCTTGTAACATCCAAATCCCCCCAGGTCATCTGGCGGAAGCTGCTGTGAATATCCACGTGCCCATAGGACGTATTGTCTCCGTCCGCATTGGTTTCCATGTAAATAGTCAGCTCTCTGGCCGCTTCCCTGTCAAAGGTTTTCGCCGAAAAATTATCCACGAACTGAATTTTTTCTTCGGCAAAATATTCCTCCGTGCTGACCACTCTGGTGTAATACCTTATTTCCTTTCCACCACCCACGGTCAGTACCAGCACCAGAAGGTATTCCTGATTCTGCTCAATCAAGTCCTTCAGCCCAAAAGATACGGAAATCTTATCCCCCGACTGCTCAAAATCCTCCACCTGCGTATTTTCCACAAGCCGCTCTCCGTCAGGACTTCTCACCTCAAAGGAAATACCGGAAACTTTCTGCCCGTAGGTGTCGATTTGCAGGCGAATCTTTCTCCCCTCCATAAGAGGCGTAATACTCTCCCGCATCTGGCTCACTTCCATCGCCCTGGCATAGCCATGCATTTCATTGATAAGATATCCGTTATAATCAACCGTAACCACGGGATAAGTAGCCTCCCCCATCTCCATGGTCATGTCCGCATTTTCCTGATTCATCAATCTATTCGCCATAAACAGGGCCATAAAAAACACACAGGCTACTATGACTCCCTTGATAACCGTCCTTTTCATAATTTCCTCATTTCCAGATTTATCTTTCATCAGATGCTTCACGGTAACGCACCTGCCTGTCCATCATATGCATATGTATCTATTTTACTTATTATGGGGGAAAACCACAACCAAAAGTTTTGTAAATTGGGGGATGTGGGGAAAGGACGCCCGGACGAGGGGGACTTCCTTCGTCGCCGCGCTCCCGCTCTATAAAAACGCAGCGGTACCAGGCTCGAAAATACCTCGCCAGGTGCTGGCGTTTTTATAAGGGCTCCTCAAGGATACGCCCCTCCCGTACCGCGTCCCCCCTTCTCCCCCAAAAATATTAAAAAATAACATTCGAAAATTAATCCCCGCTCTAGGATATTTCCCCCGTATCGTGTATAATAAAGATATTACAGCATGAGAGGACGTCAGGATATGCAAAGGATACTGGTTGTAGATGACATGGCGACAAACCGTGAGCTGTTACGGGAAATACTGGAAGATGACTATAGCATTGAAACTGCGGAGAACGGGGAGAATGCTCTTATCAGGCTGGAGGAATACAGGGAAGAGCTGGCGGCGGTTCTTCTGGATTTACAGATGCCAGAACTGGACGGCTTTGCGGTGATTGACGCAATGAAAAAAAACGGATTGCTGAAAAAGATTCCCGTGCTGATTATCAGCAGCGAGCATGCCGTTCAGGTGGAAAGCCAATGTCTGGAACTGGGGGTTTCGGATTTTATCCATAAGCCCTTTGACGGTTCTATTGTCAGAAACAGAGTGAAAAACACGCTGGAGCTGTTTGCCTACAAAAACCGGCTGGAACAGACCGTGGAAAAGCAGAGAAAAACCTTAAGGCACCAGGACCGAATCATTCAGATACAGGCGGAACGGCTGAAAGAGGCGGAGCCATTTGACAGACTGATGATGGAATACCGGTTTGCCATCATGGAGGTGGAGACAAGGCTGAAAGTGCTTAACGAGGAATTTTCCCGGGAATATAAGCGCAATCCCATTGAGTCCATAAGAAGCAGGCTGAAAACACCGGAAAGCATTTACGACAAGATGCGGAGAAAGGGCTATCCCATCACGGTAGAGAATATCAGGGAACAACTGACCGACGTGGCGGGACTGCGGGTTATCTGCTCTTTTCCCGACGATATTTACCGCCTTGCGGAGCTTTTTACCAGACAGGGGGACATCCTTCTTCTGCGCAAAAAGGACTATATCAAAAACCCGAAGGATAACGGCTACAGAAGCCTTCATCTGATATTGGATGTTCCGATTTTCCTGTCCAACGAAAGGAAATACATGAAAGCGGAGATTCAGTTCCGCACCATTGCCATGGATTTCTGGGCAAGTCTGGAGCATAAGCTGAAGTATAAAAAAGATTTGGATAATGCGGAGAAAATCGCGGAGGAGCTGCGGGTCTGCGCGGATTCCATCGAAGCGCTGGATTATGAAATGCAGGAGCTTCGCGACAAGATTGACAGAAACGAGAAAAATTATGCAGCGTTTGATGCAGGATATCAAAACAGGCCAGTTTGGCCAGGTATATCTTCTTTACGGGGAGGAGGCTTATCTCCGTAAACAGTACCGGGACAGGCTTAAAGAAGCCATCATCGGCGAAGATACGATGAATTATCATTATTATGAAGGAAAAAATATTTCCACGGGGGAAGTGATTGACCAGGCGGAAACGCTTCCCTTTTTCGGAGAGAGAAGACTAATCGTACTGGAAAACAGCGGTCTGTTTAAAAGCGGCGGGGAGCAGCTTGCGGAGTACTTAAAGGAGCCGGCGCCTACCGCTTTCTTTTTGCTGGTGGAAACGGAAATAGACAAAAGGAGCCGCCTGTATAAGGCCGTTCAGGCAAAGGGTTGCGCGGTGGAGTTTGCCGTTCAGGACGAGAGCACGTTAAAGCGCTGGATACTGGGCATGGTAAAAAAGGAAAACAAGAAGATTACGGAACCGGCGCTTAACTATTTCCTTGAGAAAACAGGAACGGATATGGAAAATATCCGCCGGGAGCTGGAAAAGGTGTTCTGCTACTGTCTGGAGCGGGAATCCGTTACGGAAAAAGATATAAGCGAAATCTGCACGAAAAGGATTGGCAACCATATTTTTGATATGGTGGGAGCGATTGCGGACAAAAAGCAGAAAAAAGCGCTGGAGCTTTATTACGAGCTGCTTGCCCAGAAAGAGCCGCCCATGAGAATTTTGTTTCTGATTGCAAGACAGTTTAACCTGCTTTTACAGGTAAAGGAGCTGAAAAAAAAGGGGTTCCAGAATAAGGCAATCGGCGAAAAGGTGGGACTGCCGGGATTCATTGCCGGAAAATATGTCGCCCAGTCGGCCCGTTTCCGTACAAAGGAGCTCCGCGCCGCCTTAGAGGAGGCTGTTGAAGCCGAAGAATACATTAAAACAGGCCGAATGAACGACAATATGAGCGTTGAAATGCTGATTGTGAAATACAGTAGCTGACGGGTTTTACTCCGCGGCCAGCACAACCACGGTGCGGGGCGGAACCTTGAGGCTCTTCTCAAAATTGAATTCTGTTTCTGCGGTAAAATCCTTTCCGTCCTCATACTCTAAAAAGGTGTTCACCTTGATTTTCCACTTCTTTCCGTCAGGCAAATCGGGAAGCTGCTGATAAAGAGGCTCCCAGTAGGCGTTGATGGTAAAAAAGATGATATCGTCCTCCGTATCTTTTTCGTCGCGCCCGGCGTACATGATGCTGATGAGCCGGCTGGTGTGGCTGGTTCCGCCGTTCCAGGGATATCCGTTGTGGATGCTGATTTCAGGGAGGCCGCAGGAGGCCGCCTTGGTGGGCTTCCGCAAAATCGGGTGGTTTTTGCGGAAAGCAATCATATACCGGAAGAAGTCATGGATTTCCTTATAGGTTTCAAGCCTCGTCCAGTCGAGCCAGGAAATGGGATTATCCTGACAGTAGGCGTTGTTGTTGCCGAACTGGGTGTTGCAAAATTCGTCCCCGGCGTAGAACATGGCGGGACCCCGGCTGCACATCAGCGTGGCAAAGGCGTTCTTTATCATCCGGCGACGGAGCGCTTTGATTTCCGGGTCGTCGGTTTCGCCCTCAACGCCGCAGTTCCAACTGTTTCCGTTGTTGTCGCCGTCTGTGTTGTTCCAGCCGTTCTTTTCATTGTGCTTCATATTGTAAGAGTACATATCGTACAGCGTAAATCCGTCGTGACAGTTCAGGAAATTGATGGAAGCGTTTCTTCCTCTGACGGAGGGGTCGTACAAATCCTTTGAACCCGTAATCCGGGTGAGGGCGGTTCCGGCAAGGCCCTCGTCGCCTTTCAGGAAACGCCGCATATCGTCGCGGTATCTTCCGTTCCATTCCGACCATCTGTTATAAGCCGGGAAATTGCCCACCTGGTAAAGCCCTGCCGCATCCCATGCCTCGGCAATCAGCTTGACGTTTCCAAGAATGGGGTCGCAGGCAATGCTCTGCAGAATCGGAGGGTCAGCCATGGGCGCGCCGTTCTGGTCCCTTGTAAGAATGGAGGCCAAATCGAAACGGAAACCGTCCACCCGGTACTCCGTTACCCAATAGCGCAGGCAGTCGATGATGAAACGCCTTGTCATGGGATGATTACCGTTTAATGCGTTTCCGCATCCGCTGAAATTATAATATTCTCCGTTGGGCGTTAAAATATAGTAAATGTTATTGTCGATTCCCTTAAAGGAAAAGCAGGGGCCGTCCTCGTTGCCCTCGGCGGTGTGGTTGAACACCACGTCGAGAATAACCTCGATGCCGTTTTCCTTCAGTTCATAAATAAGCTGTTTTAGTTCATCGCCTTCGTGATTGTGCTCCACCACGGAGGAATAGCTTGTGTTGGGCGCAAAAAAGCAGACGGTATTATAGCCCCAGTAGTTATAGAGCTGTACGCCGTCCACCACCTTGGCGTTTTCCATCTCGTCAAATTCAAAAATAGGCATCAGCTCAATGGCGTTGATTCCCAAATCTTTCAGATAAGGTATCTTCTGGCGGAGCCCCTCATAGGTTCCCTTTGCCGAGACGCCGGAGGACTTGTCCATGGTGAATCCTCTTACATGCATTTCATAAATAACCAAATCCTCCAGAGGAATTTCAAGCTGTTTCATTTTGCCCCAGTCAAAGTTATTCTCAACCACTCTGGCATGATAAGTGAAATGCTTGCCGATTTCCGGGTGTTCCCCCCAGTGCCTCTGGCCTGTAACGGCGCGGGCGTAAGGGTCAAGCAAAACATTGTTTTTATCAAAAAGAAGTCCTTTTTTCTTGTCATAGGGGCCGTCTAACTGAAAAGCGTATTCAAAATCTTCGATGTTTATATCGAAAACAAGCATGGAGTAGGTATTTCCGATGTGATAAGATTCGGGGAATTTCAGCTTTGCGTAGGGTGTTGATTCCTGGGGATGAAAAAGCAGGAGTGTGCAGCTTGTAGCGCCTGAAGAATGGATGGTGAAGCTGACGCCGTTAGAAGCAGCCGCTGCGCCGTCCCTGTTATAAAAACCTGGTCGGACCTTAAATCCGTCGATGATGTCCAGTGGCTGCAGTTTGCCGCCGCGTTCCGGTCTGTGCCATACAAATTCCATATATTCATACCTCCTTGTACGATGAATTCATTATAACATTATCTGCAGGGAGATAGCAACAAACGTTTGACAAAAACTAACGAGATGCTATACTGTATAGAATATTTCAGAAACGGGGGGATAAACGGAATGAAAAGCAATCTCACAACACTGTGCCACATCGAAAAAGACAATCAATATCTCATGCTTCACAGGATTTCAAAATCAAATGACATAAATAAAGATAAATGGATAGGAGTCGGGGGTCATTTTGAAAAGGGGGAAAGCCCGGAGGAGTGCCTGCTGCGGGAGGTAAAGG
Organism: uncultured Lachnospiraceae bacterium; assembly: GCA_910577445.1. GTDB lineage: Bacteria > Bacillota > Clostridia > Lachnospirales > Lachnospiraceae > Suilimivivens. The sequence continues at coordinate 17,081 of CAJTMZ010000079.1, forward strand.
AGGAGACGGGACTTACCCTGACTTCTTACCGGTTTCGGGGAATCGTGACCTTTTGCCTTGAAAAAGAAGGCGGTGAGGAACTGGTGGAGTATATGTGCCTGTATACTGCGGACGGTTTTGAGGGAACAATAAAGGAATGCGACGAGGGAGTGCTTGAATGGGTGGAAAAGGACAGGCTGGAGGAGCTTACGCTTTGGGAGGGCGACCTTCTTTTCCTCAATCTTCTGCGCAAAGAGGCGCCTTTCTTTTCCATGAAGCTCTGTTATAGGGAGAATGGAAAGCTGTATTTTGCGTCCCTTGACGGGCGGGAGATTGCTCTTGACGGCTGCGGAGCGCGGGAATAAAATATTTTATAAATTGTTTATATTCCCGTAATTGACTTTTCACTGTAACAGGAATAAATTTTACATTATACAGTTTATGTGAAAACGTTTGTTTCCATCTAAAGAGTTTGTGTCTGCACAGCATCCGCAAACTTTGTCATGGGATTAAAGACAGCGCAGAAATGAGGTAAATATGAAAGAAGTAAAACAACCAAGGAAACCGTTGATATTTTATTATTTTATTGTGATGCTGATAATGATGCTGCTAAACAGCTTGCTGTTCCCGAAGCTTCTGCGCCAGCAGGTGGAAAATGTGGACTACGGCACGTTTCTGGGCATGGTGGACGATAAAGAAGTGGCCATGGTGCAGATAGAGGGAGATTATATTTATTTCACCGACAAGCAGGAGAAGCCGCTCTTTTACAGAACCGCCACCTTTGAGGACCCGGAGCTTGTGGAACGGCTGCGGGAGTCGGGATGTTCCTTCGGCCGGGTAGTGCAGGAGGAGATGTCTCCCTTTTTAAGCTTTATCCTAAGCTGGGTCCTTCCCATCGTGATATTTATCGCAATCGGACAGTTTCTTTCCGGCAGGCTGATGAAACGGATGGGCGGCGGGATTCCGTCCATGCAGTTCGGCAAGAGCAACGCAAAGATTTACGTGGAATCCACCACCGGAATTAAATTCAGCGATGTGGCGGGAGAAGACGAGGCAAAAGAGGTACTCACGGAGATAGTGGACTTCCTCCACAATCCCCAGAAATATCAGGAAATCGGTGCGTCCATGCCAAAGGGAGCATTGCTTGTTGGACCGCCGGGAACCGGCAAGACGCTTCTCGCAAAGGCGGTGGCCGGGGAGGCCAATGTTCCGTTTTTCTCGATTTCCGGCTCTGAATTTGTGGAAATGTTCGTGGGAATGGGAGCCGCAAAGGTCAGGGATTTGTTTAAGCAGGCCAATGAGAAAGCACCCTGTATTGTGTTTATCGACGAGATTGATACCATAGGCAAAAAGCGCGACAATGGCGGTATGGGCGGCAATGATGAGAGGGAGCAGACCCTGAACCAGCTTCTCACGGAGATGGACGGGTTTGACGGCTCTAAGGGAGTTGTGATTCTGGCGGCAACCAACAGACCGGAATCGTTAGACCCGGCGCTTCTACGGCCCGGACGGTTCGACAGGCGGGTTCCCGTGGAACTCCCGGACCTTGCAGGCAGGGAGGCGATTTTAAAAGTACACGCCAGAAAGATAAAGCTGGGAGACAATGTTGATTTCAACGCCATTGCAAGGGCAGCCTCCGGCGCGTCGGGCGCGGAGCTTGCCAACATGGTAAACGAGGCGGCCCTCCGGGCTGTCCGGGAAGGACGGCAGTATGTAATACAGGCCGATTTGGAGGAGAGTATCGAGGTGGTAATTGCAGGATACCAGAAGAAGAACAAGGTACTTTCTGACAAGGAAAGGCTGATAGTATCCTACCATGAAATCGGACATGCGCTGGTGGCGGCGCTGCAGAGCCATTCCGCCCCGGTTACAAAGATTACCATTATTCCCCGCACATCCGGCGCGCTGGGTTATACCATGCAGGTGGACGAGGGGGAACACAACCTTATGAGCAAGGAAGAGATTGAAAACAAGATTGCCACGTTTACCGGCGGGAGGGTGGCGGAGGAACTTATTTTCCGTTCCATTACCACCGGAGCGTCGAACGATATCGAGCAGGCCACCAAGCTTGCAAGGGCCATGATTACGAGATACGGCATGAGCGAGGAGTTCGGCATGGTTGCCCTCGAAACCGTATCGAATCAGTACCTTGGAGGAGACGCTTCTCTTGCATGTTCGGAAAACACCGCCAGGGAAATCGACAGAAAGGTAATAGAAACGGTAAGGAGCCAGTACGAAAAGGCGAAAAATCTTCTCTCCGACAACATGGAAAAGCTGCACGAGCTTGCCAAATACCTGTATGAGAAAGAAACGATTACGGGAGAGGAATTTATGGAGATTTTAAACGCCGGGGATGTATAATACCAGATTTCAATATAGTTTATTGATTCCCGCGGGCAATGAGCCAAGCGGCTGCGAAGCAGACATTTGGCGAATGCCGCGAGGGTCACA
>CAJTMZ010000080.1:0-7928 GCA_910577445.1 uncultured Lachnospiraceae bacterium
AGTAAGCGATATGGCAGAACCTAAGAAACCAGTACAGAAAAAACCAGTACAAAAAAAGCCCGTACAGAAGAAGCCGGCGCAGAAGAAACCGGTAAAACATACGGAACCGGTGCATACGGCGAAGAAAAAACCTTCGGCAAAGAATAAAGCGAAAAAGAAACGTTCAAGGATAGTGCTTTTTGTCCTGGAAATTTTCATTCTTCTTATTATGGTAGTAGTGCTTTACAGCGTCTTTAAGATTGAAAAGGTGGGTAAGGTTAATCTGCCCGCGGAAGAATTTGTAATTAATCCCGAGGTAGAGGAGAAAGTGGAAACCACCATGAAGGGTTACCAGAATATTGCGTTGTTCGGCGTGGACTCCACTTCCGGAGCGCTTACCAAGAACACACGAAGCGATACCATTATGATAGCGTCCCTCAATCAGGATACCGGCGAGTGCAAGCTGGTCAGCGTATACCGTGACACCTATCTGAACCTGAGTAACGACAGCTATAATAAATGTAATTCTGCCTATGCAAAGGGCGGCCCCATGCAGGCAATCAACATGTTGAACATGAACCTTGACATGAACATCAAGGATTTCATAACCGTAGGATTTGCGGGCTTAAGCAACACCGTTGACGCGCTTGGCGGCATTATGATAGACATTGACGATGTGGAGTTAAAGCATATCAATAATTATCAAAAGACCATGGCAAGCGATATGGGAAGAAGCTATACCCCTGTGGAAAGCACCGGATACCAGCTTTTGGACGGTCTTCAGGCTACCGCGTACTGCCGTATCCGTTACGGCGGCGGCGACGATTTCAAACGTACCGAGCGTCAGAGAGAAGTGCTTCTTGCAATCTTTGACAAGGCAAAGAGCGCTTCGCCGGCAACACTGACTTCCGCAGTAAACGCTATCTTTGATAACGGTGAAATCTACACCTCTCTGGATGTTTCGGATATTCTGGACATTCTGGGCAATATCACCAAATATGAGGTGGTGGGCCAGGGCGGATTCCCGGAGGAGAGCAGACGTACCACCGGAACCATCGGTTCAAAAGGAAGCTGCGTCGTACCGGTATCTCTTGCGGACAATGTACAGTGGCTGCACGAGTTCCTCTTTGAGGATGAAGAGTATTCGCCTTCCGACGCGGTAATCGAGTACAGCAATAAGGTTGAGGCGGACACCAGCGGATACGTGAAATAAAGTAAATGTGAAAAGCCATGCTGGCTTTATGAAGAAGGGGCTGTCGGTTGACAGCCTCTTTTCCGGTCACAAGGCCGGCGGCAGGGCATGAGGATACCCGGAAAACCGCGGTTTTTATCAGGCGGCGGTTTTCCATAAATACAGGAGAAACTATCATGGCGGAAACGGACGTAATCATTCCCGTGTATAAACCGACTTCCAAATTAACCGATTTGCTGGACAGGCTCAAAACACAGACCTGTCCTGTTCGCCGTATTATTTTAATCAACACGGAAAAACAATACTTTGACGCTTTTGCGGACCGGGAGTTTTGGGAACGCTATGACAATCTTCTGGTCCGGCATGTGGCAAAGGAGGAGTTTGACCACGGCGGTACCAGAAATTATGGGGTATCCTTTTCCGACGCGCCGTACTTTATTATGATGACGGACGACGCGCTGCCGAAAGACGATAAGCTGGTGGAACGGCTCCTTGCGCCTTTCGGGGACGAAAAGGTGGCGATGTCCTACGCCCGGCAGATGCCGGATAAGGAATGCGGAATTATCGAAAGCTATACCCGTTCTTTCAATTATCCCGGGGAGCCGCGCGTCAAGTCGGCGGAGGATATAAAAGGCATGGGAATCAAGGCGTTTTTTGCATCAAATGTGTGCGCGGCTTACCGGCGGGAGGTTTTCGACGAATTAAAGGGTTTCTGCAGCCATACCATATTTAATGAAGATATGATTTACGCCAGAGGAGTGTTAGACGCCGGTTATAAAATAGCCTACGCGTCCGATGCAAAAGTGATACATTCCCATAATTACAGCGGTTTGCAGCAGCTTAGGAGAAATTTTGATTTGGGCGTGTCCCACGCGGAGCATCCCGAGGTTTTTGCCGGGATTCTGACGGAATCGGAGGGTATACGTCTGGTCGGAAAGACTGTCGGTTACTTGTGCAAAGCGGGAAAGCCATGGCTTATTATCCGCCTTTTCTGGCAGAGCGGGTGCAAATATCTGGGATATTTTATGGGAAAAAGATACCGGAGCCTTCCGGAGTGGCTGGTGAAGAGACTTTCCATGAACAGAGAATACTGGTCCTGTTTATGAAACAGAAAAAACAAATTTTTGTCACAAATTGAACACAATTGCCGGATATACTTAAGCTCATAAAAGAAAACAAAGACAGCAAAAGGATGGGCTGGAAATTCAGATAAGGAAGAGAGGTAATTGTCATGTATGAAAATAATTATCCAAACAACTACAGTAATCATACCGCAGAGCAGGATTCCGTAAATTATAATCAGGGAAGCGGCAATACCTATCATTATGAAACGGGCGGAAGCTTTAGCGGCGCAAATTTTAACGGAGGCGCCGGGGGAAGTTTCGGCGGCGGCGCGGGAAGCGGCGGACCGGGCGGCAAAAGCGCCGGAAAACCCGGGAAAAATAACAAAGCGGGAACGGGCAAAAAGATTGCCGTGGCAATCTGCTGCGGATTGTTTTTCGGTATATTCGCCGGACTTGGATTTCAGGCCATAGACACGGCGTCGGATTTCCTCAAAATCGGCGCGAAAAACGTTCAGTCAGGCGAGACGGATGCCGCTAAGGAAAACGTTCAGATTGGGGATAATCAGGAGGACGGAGCAACATCCATTTCCTATGATAATCTCAGCGAGGAACAGATAACTGAAATACAAAAGCTTATCTCCAATCAGGTGGCAAAGACAACGGTTACCGATGTGACTGAGGTTGTAAAAGAGGTTATGCCGGCGGTAGTTTCCGTAAATAACAGATATATTGAGAGAATGAGCTTTTTCGGACAGGACTTCAGCCAGGAGGCCGGCGGTTCCGGTTCCGGTATCATTGTAGGGAAAAACGACAGCGAGCTCCTTCTGGTAACCAACTATCATGTGGTGGAATCGGCGGAAGAGTTGACGGTACAGTTTTCGGATGGCAGCCAGTCAAAGGCCCAGACCAAGGGATTTGATGCGGATAAGGATTTGGCGGTTATCGCGGTGCCCCTTGCGGACATCAGCAGCGATACCATGAGTCAGATTGCGATTGCAAAGCTGGGCAGTTCAAATGACCTTACCGTCGGGGAGCCGGTGATTGCAATCGGCAATTCCTTAGGCTACGGGCAGTCAGTTACTACCGGTGTAGTCAGCGCTCTTGACAGAGTGATTGGGGCTACGGATTCCATGCAGACAGCGCAGAATGCCGATACCGAGGTCAACACCTTCATCCAGACGGATGCGGCAATCAATCCCGGTAATTCGGGGGGCGCGCTTATCAATATTAAGGGCGAGGTCATCGGTATCAATTCCAATAAGATTGGCGGCTCCGCTGTGGAAGGCATGGGGTATGCGATTCCCATTTCCGACGCGGAACCGATTATCAAAAATCTGATGGAAAAGCAGACCAGAAGCAAGGTTGCGGAGTCGGAGCGCGGGTATCTCGGGATTACGGGACTTGACGTGAATCAGGAAACCGCATCGCTCTACGGAGTGCCTCTCGGAGCGTTTGTATCCAATGTGACGGAAGGTTCGGCGGCGGCGCAGGCTGGTCTTGTGCGGGGCGATATTATCACGGCGATTAACGGCGAAGAGGTAAGTTCAATGGCGGAGCTGAAAGAGGAGATTTCCTACTACGCGGCGGGAGAGACGGTTGAGCTGACGGTGATGCAGGGAAGTCCGGGAGGATATCAGACGAAGACGGTGAAAGTTACCCTTGGACGGGCGAGCCAGTAAAGTAATTTAATATTCCGGTTCCTGTGTTTGCAGGTTATAAGGCGGTATGATGTCTGAAAGCATTGTACCGCTATTTTTATAGGGGCTTTTTCTTTTTACGGAAGTTACGTTGCTTTTAAAAGCCAAAACGGATATACTGTAAATAGTGAAACAATGGCAGGGCAGTTCTGGAATGGCAAAGTCCGGGGGAAAGGAATATGGGCTATGGCGAGAAAAATCGGTATTGGGAATCAGGATTTTGAGGTGGTTCGGGAAAAGGATTATTTTTATATTGATAAAACCGGGTTTATACGGGAATGGTGGGAGTCGGGCGATGCGGTGACGCTGCTTACCCGCCCGAGACGGTTTGGCAAGACGCTGAACATGAGTATGGTGGAAAAGTTTTTTTCTGTAAGCTATGCGGACAGGGGTGATTTGTTTGAGGGACTGAACATATGGGAGGAAAAATCCTATGACGGGATATCCTCTTATGGGGAATATAAATACAGAAAATTACAGGGAACTTATCCGGTCATTTTTTTAAGTTTTGCGGATGTTAAGGAAACCACTTTTCAGGAAGCACGAAAGAAAATATTTAAGATTATCCAATTGGTATATAACAAATTTGATTTTCTGCTCAAAAGCGATGTGCTCAATGATAATGAAAAATGCGATTTTCAGAAAATATCAGCGGAGATGGAAGACTATATGGCAACTCTGTCACTGAAAATGCTTTCAGATTATTTGTGCCGTTACTATGGAAAAAGAGTAATCATTCTTCTGGACGAATATGATACGCCGATGCAGGAAGCGTATGTAAACGGATATTGGAAGGAACTGGCGGATTTTACAAGAAGCCTGTTCAATTCAACCTTTAAAACAAATCCTTATCTGGAACGCGCCATTATGACAGGAATTACACGGGTGAGTAAAGAATCCATATTTTCTGATTTAAATAATCTGGAAGTGGTGACGACCACTTCTAAAAAGTATGCGGACAGTTTTGGATTTACAGAGAAGGAAGTGTTCGCGGCTCTGGAAGAATACGGAATGTCGGGAAGCAAGAAGCAGGTGAAAGACTGGTATGACGGATTTTCTTTTGGGGAAAGGGATGACATTTATAATCCATGGTCGGTGATTCATTTTCTTGACAAAAGGGAGGCGGGGGCATACTGGGCAAATTCCAGCGCCAACAGTCTGGTGGAGAAGCTGCTCAGGGAGGGGAATGCAAATATCAAGAAGAACTTTGAAAGCCTGCTTCACGGCGGGACGCTCCGGATGGAGATTGACGAGCAGATTGTGTATAATCAACTGCCGGCCAAGAAGAATGCTGTCTGGAGCCTTTTACTTGCCAGCGGATACCTGAAAGTGGTGGGGAGCACTTTTGTGGAGAGAACAGGACGAACCGATTATGAGCTGGCATTGACAAACAAAGAAGTTCGTATCATGTTTGAAAATATGATTCAGGACTGGTTTTCAGGAAGCGACGATTACAGTGATTTCATCCGGGCATTGTTGTTAAATGATATAAAAGCGATGAATCTGTATATGAATAAAGTGACGTCGGAAATGTTTGGCAGCTTTGATACAGGGACAAAGCCCTCCGAGAAACAGCCTGAGCGCTTTTACCATGGCTTTGTGCTGGGGCTTATGGTAGAGCTGGCGGACAGATATGTGATTACTTCCAACAGGGAGAGCGGATTTGGACGATACGATATCATGCTGGAACCCGGAACGCAGGAAAATGATGCGATTATCATAGAATTTAAAGTGCAGGATGAGGAGGAAAAGGGACTGGAAGATACCGTTCAGGAAGCGCTTCGCCAGATAGATGAAAAGAACTATCAGGCGAATCTTGTGGCAAAGGGCATCCCGAAGGAGAGCATACGAAAGTATGGGTTTGCTTTCTGCGGAAAAAAGGTACTCATCGGAACTGACTGACAGATTTTCAAAGCATTCTTTCCCCGGCCTTTACATAAGCTAGTAAAAAGAAATGGAAATAAGGTTCAGGAGACAGGATGAAAAAAAGTCATATACGAAATTGCGGTATACAAAACGGCTGTACAGGGAATCTGTGCCTGCTGCGGGCCGTAAGGTATGCGGTATGCATTCTGGCGGTTGCGGCGGTCTGCCTGCTCACGGGCTGCGCTAAGGAAAAAGACCCCATGGAAAAGATAAAGGATTTGGAGTTTACGGTGCTGGCCGAGGAAAACATACCGGATGAACTGAAGTCGGTAATTGAGGAAAAGAAGGGGAACACGTTTAAGGTTACCTATCAGGACAATGGATTTTTGTATATCTGTATCGGTTACGGCGAGCAGGTAAGCGGCGGTTACAGCATTGTGGTCAATGCACTGTATCTGACGGACAATGCCGTTTATGCGGATACCACGCTGCTTGGGCCGGACCCTTCGGATACGGGAATCAAAAAAAATTCACCCTCCTACCCGTATATTGTCATTAAGACGGAATTTGTGGATAAACCGGTGGTGTTTAATTAAGGGGCTGATAAAAGGACACATTTTTTAAGAAAAATCCTCCAATAATGGTATTGAGAGCTTGCTCTGTTTCGGCTATACTGGAAAAAGAAACGGAAGAGGAGGAATACCATGGGAAGAGAATATCATGTATCCGTCACCGGAAACGATAGGAATGACGGAAGTATGGGACGGCCTTTTGCGACAATCCAGCGGGCGGCGGATATCGCGGCGCCGGGGGACGTTGTAACGGTGCACGGCGGGGAATACCGGGAATGGGTGAAGCCGGAAAACGGAGGCAGCAGCGAGTTTTGCCGTATCACCTATCGGGCGGCTGAGGGGGAAAAGGTGGTCATCAAAGGCTCCGAGCGGATTTACAACTGGGAAAACGTTGAGGGCGGGGTCTGGAAGGCGGTAATACCTAACGGCATGTTTGGGGACTATAACCCTTATAAGGAAGTTTTGGGCGGAGACTGGTTCATTGCGCCGGAAGGAGACATTCTTCATACGGGGGACGTGTATCTGAACGGAAAATCTTTTTACGAGGCGAAGAGCCTTGATGAGGTGAAAAATCCCGTAATGCGCACAGAGGGCGTAAATCCGCCATGGACAAAACACGCGGAGCCGCTGCTCCATCCGGAGGATTCCGTTTATCAGTGGTACTGTGAGAGCGACGAAGAAAATACCACGATTTACGCCAATTTCCAGGGCGCTGACCCTAACAGGGAACTGACGGAAATCAACGTGCGCAAGTGCTGTTTTTATCCTGCAAAGACAGGGAGAAACTATATCACGGTATCCGGCTTTGAGATGGCGCAGGCGGCCTGCCCGTGGACGCCGCCCACAGCCGACCAGCCGGGGCTTTTAGGGGCGAACTGGAGCAAGGGCTGGATAATCGAAAACAATATCATCCATGACGCAAAATGCAGCGGCATCAGTATCGGCAAGGAGGAGTCCACAGGGCATAACCTGTGTACCAGAACGCATAGAAAGCCGGGCTATCAGTATCAGATGGAAGCGGTTTTCCGGGCGAGGCATATCGGCTGGAGCAAGGAAACCATCGGCTCCCATATTGTGCGCAACAATGTGATTTACGACTGCGGACAGAACGGAATCGTGGGTCATATGGGATGTGTGTTCAGCGAAATTTATGGCAATCATATTTATAATATTGCGGTGAAGCACGAGTACTTCGGGTATGAAATCGCGGGCATCAAGCTCCATGCCGCAATCGACGTTCAGATTCACCACAATAATATCCACAACTGCACTCTTGGGACATGGCTTGACTGGCAGGCGCAGGGGGCGCGGGTGAGCAAAAATCTGTATTACAACAACGACAGGGATTTGATGGTGGAGGTAACCCATGGCCCTTATATTGTGGACAACAATATTTTTGCTTCCGAATACAATTTTGACAATATCGCTCAGGGCGGCGCTTATGTGCACAATCTCTGCTGCGGAACCATGCGCAGGGAGCCGGTGCCCGACCGCTCCACTCCTTATCATTATCCCCACACCACAGAAGTTGCGGGAACCACGGTGGTTTACGGCGGGG
>CAJTMZ010000080.1:7938-19475 GCA_910577445.1 uncultured Lachnospiraceae bacterium
CGACGACAGGCTGTACCGGAACATTTTCCTGGGCGGGGCGCAGATTTACACAGAGCAGTCTGCTTGCGGCACGGAAGGCTATGAGGGAAGCACTACCTCTCTGGAAGAGTATATTGATGAGGTCCTTGCAAAGGGCGTAGGCGATTTGGAAATGTATGTGCTGGTAAAGCAGCCGGTTTATATTGATAACAACTGCTATTTAAATGGCGCAAAGCCTTTTGAGAGAGAAAAGGAGTGTGCTGTCTCCGATGCCAATCCCGACGTGCGTATTGTGGAGGAAGCGGACGGAACCTATCTTGAGCTAACGGCAGGAGCGGAAATGCTCAAAAAAATTGAGGGAGAGCTGGGCTCGTCCGACCTTGGCATGGTACGTATTGTGGAAGCGGCTTATGAGACGCCGGAGGGAAAAGAAATTTTCTTTGACAGTGATTATCTTGGAAAGATGTGGAACGGCGAGACGCTGGCCGGGCCCTTTGCGGAATTAAAGGAAGGCCAGAACCGCATAAAGGTATGGCCGAAAGAATAGTAAGAGTGGATTTATGAACGGAGGTTTTTCCCAAAAAATCGTTTTTGAAAACAAATGCTTCTGGCGGCTGCCGGAAGCATTTTTTACAATATGGCTGTTTTAAGTATTACACACCGGAAGTACATAAAATTGTGTAAATGCACAAAAAATAGGAATGAAGTCTTGAAAGAATTTTATTTCTGCTATAAAATAGTATTACTAAAAAATGTGCATTCGCACAATAATAAGGAGTGGATGGATGGAAATTGAAAGAAATGAATATCTTAATCAGCTTATTCTGCGAAAAAATAATGGGATGATAAAGGTTATTACAGGTATACGAAGATGCGGAAAATCATTTTTGCTGTTTAACATATTTAAAAAGTATTTGATGGAAAATGGGGTAAACGAAAACCACATCATTGAGATTGCTTTAGACAGCATTGAAAATGAAGAACTGAGAAATCCCAGGGTATGCAACCGGTACGTGAAAACTGCTGTGAAAGATAAAGAAAACTATTATCTGCTTTTGGATGAAATACAATTTATGCCTCGATTTGAAGAAATGTTGAATGGTCTCCTGCGTATAAGCAATATTGATATTTATGTGACCGGAAGCAATTCCAGATTTTTGTCCAGTGATATTATAACGGAATTTCGGGGCAGAGGAGATGAAATAAGAGTTTATCCGCTTTCTTTTGCAGAATTTTATTCCGTTTATGATGGAGAATATGAGGACGCATGGAATGATTACATGATTTACGGAGGGCTGCCCCAGGTCGCTGGCTTTCAGACGGAGCGTCAGAAAGCAGAATATCTGAAAAATATTTTCACGAATGTATATTTGAAGGATGTAGTTGAAAGAAACGGCATCCAAAGTTCGGATGGGCTTGGAACACTGATTGATATTCTTGCTTCTGCCATCGGGGCGCCCACGAACCCCACCAGGATTTCCAATACCTTTGCAAGTGAACGTCAGCTCAGTTATACGAATAAAACAATATCCAAACATATTGATTATCTTGAGGAGGCATTTCTGATTTCGAAATCCAATCGTTATGATATTAAAGGAAGAAAATATATTGGCGCTAATTTAAAGTATTATTTTACGGATATAGGTCTTAGAAATGCAAGACTGAACTTCCGGCAGCAGGAACCGACCCATATTATGGAAAATATTGTTTATAACGAATTACTCATTCGCGGGTATAATGTTGATACTGGCATTATAGATTTATATGGAAAAAATCAGGAAAGAAAACGTGTCCGCAAGCAGCTTGAAGTTGATTTTGTTGTAAACCAGGGAAGCCAGAGGTATTATATCCAGGTCGCTTATGATATGACATCAAAAGAAAAGCAGACTCAGGAATTTTATTCTCTGCGCAATATTCCGGATTCCTTTAAAAAAATAGTGATAGTAGGCGGAACGGCGAAACCCTGGAGAAATGAAGAAGGCTTTGTCATTATGGGAATGAGGTATTTTCTGCTGAATTCAGACAGCCTGGAATTTTGATATGCCGGACAGCAAAAATAGTGCGCAGGAGAGGGTGCTGCTGCGGATTCCGGCGGCTTTGCCGCTTTTTATTTTCTTGTGGAGTAAGTTTTTACATGATAGAATGATAATAGAATGACAGAGGCAGAAAGGAGCGCCAAAATTGTGGGGATAAAATTGCCGTTAGGATTTGACCTTTTTGATAAGGTACGTGAGAGCGATTGCTACTATATCGATAAGACCGGTTTTATCAGCGAACTTTTGGAAGAAAATTTTAAAGTAAATTTGATTACCCGTCCCCGGCGTTTCGGAAAGACGCTGACCATGAGCATGCTTGCCAGTTTTTTTGATATCAGAAAGGACAGCGGGGCTTTATTTGAAGGACTTGAAATTTCGGGTAATCGGGATTTGTGCGAACAGTGGATGAACAAATGGCCGGTATTATTTTTGACTTTAAAGGATGTGAACGGGGATACTTTTGAAGACGCTTATGATATGCTTTGCTTTTCCATCGCGTCCCTGTGCGGAGAGCATGATTATCTGGCTGACAGTGAAAGCGTCCGGGACAGTGACAGAAAAATTTTTTCACGCCTTAAATATCAGGAAGGAACTCTGACGGATGTAAAGACGGCGCTGGTGGTGCTTATCCGTATGATGGAAGCGCATTTTGGAAAGCCGGTTATTCTTTTAATTGATGAATACGATGTGCCGTTGGCGAAAGCAAATGACAACGGCTACTATCTTAAGATGCTGAATGTAATACAGAATTTTCTGGGAATGGTCTGGAAAACAAATCCGGCGCTTAAGTTTGCGGTGGTGACAGGTTGTCTCCGTATAGCGAAAGAAAGCATTTTTACCGGAGCCAACAATTTTATAGCAAGGTCTGTTTCTTCCAAGTGGTATAATCAATATTTTGGATTTACGGAGGAGGAGGTCGCGGCGCTGCTTCAGAAAGCCGGTCTTTCGGAGCATCTTGACGGAATTAAAAAATGGTATGACGGATACCTGTTCGGCGGCAGGGAGGTGTACTGCCCCTGGGATGTGATTAATCATGTAAGTATGCTGATGAAGGACAAAGGGGCAAAGCCGGCCAATTACTGGAAGGATACCAGTCATAATCAGATTATCCGCCGGTTTATAGACAGAAAAAATCTGCCGGTGCAGGATAAGTTTGAGACGCTTCTTTCAGGAGGCGCAATCAGGGAACATATTCTTGAGGATTTAACCTATGATTTTGACAGTTCCACAGAGGAAAATCTGTGGAGTATTCTGTATCTGACGGGATATCTGACCGAAGTGCAGCCTGAAAGCGGCTTGAGGGGATTTCAACCGGAGACGGGGAAGAAGGTTTTGCGGATTCCCAATGAGGAGGTCAGGAACCTTTTGGCAGAGACTGTGGCGAAGTGGTTTACAGATTACAGCATGAAATAAAAAAGGAGAATCAAAATGAGCAAATATCGTGAGCTTGCCGCCGCCCTGGTGGCACAGATGACGCTGGAGGAAAAGGTGGGACAGACCCTTTACAACGCGCCTGCCGTCGAACGGCTCGGTATTCCCGCCTATAACTGGTGGAACGAGGCGTTACACGGCGTTGCAAGGGCGGGAACGGCAACGGTATTTCCCCAGGCAATCGGCGTTGCAGCCACCTTTGACGAGGATTTGGCGGGAAAAATGGCGGAGATTATCGCAACCGAGGCCAGGGCCAAATACAATGCGCAAAAGGAAGCGGGGGACAGGGACATTTATAAAGGACTTACTTTCTGGGCTCCCAATGTGAACATATTCAGGGACCCGCGCTGGGGCCGGGGGCAGGAAACCTATGGGGAAGACCCTTACCTGACTTCCAGAATGGGAGTCCGCTTTATCAAGGGACTTCAAAAGGAGCAGGAGGGCTTTATGAAAGCGGCGGCCTGCGCCAAGCATTTTGCGGTGCATTCCGGGCCGGAAAAGCTGCGCCACAGCTTCAATGCGGAGGTTTCTAGACAGGATATGTACGAAACCTACCTTCCGGCGTTTAAAGCCTGTGTGCAGGAGGCGGGTGTGGAAGCGGTAATGGGAGCCTATAACCGCACTAACGGGGAGCCCTGCTGCGGAAGCCGGACGCTGCTTCTTACCATTTTAAGGCAGGAATGGGGATTTGAAGGCCACGTGGTCAGCGACTGCTGGGCCGTTAAGGATTTCCATGAAAACCATAAGATAACGAAGACGCCTCTTGAATCGGCGGCAATGGCAATGAACAACGGCTGTGACGTTAACTGCGGCTGTATGTTCCCCAACCTGCTTGACGCCGTGCGGGGCGGCTATGTGGACGAAGAGCGTCTGGACGAAGCGGTGACGAATCTGATGGAATGCCGTATGAAGCTGGGAATGTTCGAGGAGAGGGGAGCGGTTCCTTTCGACGCCATCGGGTATGAGCAGGTGGATACAGACGAAAATAAAGCCGTCAATCTGGAAATTGCCAGAAAGAGTCTGGTGCTTCTGAAAAATGAGGGCAATCTTCTGCCCCTTGATTTGGATAAGGTAAAAACAATCGGCGTGATTGGCCCCAATGCGGATTCCCGGAAAGCGCTGGTAGGAAACTATGAGGGAACGGCGTCCCGCTATGTGACCGTTCTGGAGGGAATAGAGGATTATGTGAGCGGCAGGGCGAGGGTGCTGTACTCCGAGGGGTGTCATTTGTTTGAGGACAGAACCAGCGGGCTTGCCATGGCCAACGACCGGATTTCGGAAGTGAAGGCAGTGTGCTCTGTCAGCGACGTGGTGGTGGCGGTGCTGGGACTGGATTCCACCATTGAAGGGGAAGAAGGGGACGCCGGAAATGAGTTTGCAAGTGGGGACAAGTTAGACCTTAAGTTCCCCGGTCTGCAGAGCGAGGTGCTTCATGCGGCGTTTGAGAGCGGAAAGCCGGTGATTCTGGTTTCCATGACAGGGTCGGCTATGGCGCTTAACTGGGAGGATTCCCACATTCCCGCCATTATCCAGGCGTGGTATCCCGGAGCCGCGGGCGGAAGGGCCGTGGCGGAACTGCTTTTTGGCGCTTACAGTCCGGAGGGAAAACTGCCGGTGACTTTTTACCGCACAACGGAGGAACTGCCGGAGTTCACGGACTATTCCATGAAAAACAGAACCTACCGCTATATGGAAAAGGAGGCGCTTTATCCTTTCGGATTCGGCCTGTCCTACACTTCCTTTGCCCTGAGGGATGTGAAGCTTTCTTCGGAAAAAATAGCGGCGGACAGCGAGATAAAGGTCAGTGCAAAAATTAAAAATACCGGCGCAGTGGCTGGCGGAGAGACGGTTCAGGTGTATGTAAAGTTTTCGGGAGCGGCGGGCGGTACTCTTTCCGTGCCGAATTTCCAGTTAAAGGGACTGCGGAAGATGTATCTTGAGCCCGGAGAGGAAAAGGAAGCGGAGGTTACGCTGGATGCACGGGCTTTCGCGCTTTATAATGAGGAAGCGGATTTGGTTCTTGAAAAAGGCGTTTATACCGTATATGTGGGAACGCAGCAGCCGGATAAAAGGAGCGCGGCGCTGACCGGCGGGGAGCCGGTTTGCCTGACGGTATCCGCAGAAAAGACGGAAAAGCTGTAATCGGTTTCGGAGAAATGAGGGTAAATATGACAAACTACAGAAAAGAATGGTTAAATGCTCTTTTAACAATTGTAAGCCCGGTGCTGAACGCATTGGAAAAAGGGGAACTGAAAAAAACAATGCCCCTTTCTTTCCATAATGAGAGGGCAGAATTTGCCCCGCTGGAGGCGTTCGGACGGAGCATGACGGGACTTGCGCCCTGGCTGGAGACGGACAGCGATGGGCTGGACGAAGAAGAGAGGGCTTTGCAGAAGGAATACAGGGAAAAGGCGCTTCGTTGTATCGAAATGGCGGCAAATCCCTCATCCCCGGATTTTATGGTTTTTGACCGGGGCGGTCAGCCGCTTGTGGACGCGGCATTTCTTGCCCATGGAATCGTGAGGGCGCAGTCGGCGCTGGGAGCTGCGCTTCCCTCAAAAACGCGGCGGCATCTGGCGGATGCGCTGCGGAGTTCCCGTAAGATTGCGGCCTGCAACAGCAACTGGATTTTCTTTTCCGCCATGGTGGAGGCTGGGCTTTATGTGTTGGGCGAGCCTTACGATATTATGAGAGTGCTTTACGCTCTTCGGGCTTTTCAGGGATGGTATAAAGGGGACGGCGTTTATGGCGACGGCGACAGCTTCCATTTTGACTATTACAACAGCTTTGTGATTCAGCCCATGTATGTGGATTTGGTAAAGCTGTTTGCCGGTGAAAATGAGGAAATTGCGGGAATGAAGGAAAGTGTAATTCGCAGGGCGGCAAGATATGCGTCGATTTTAGAGCGCATGATAGGGCCGGAAGGCTCCTATCCGGTGGTGGGTCGTTCCATCTGCTACCGCTTCGGCGTTTTTCACATGCTTTCCCAGGCGGTGTTGCAGAAAGAGCTTGAGGACGGTATCCCGCCTGCTTCCGTGCGCTGCGGCCTGAGCGCGGTAATCAGAAGGGTGATGAGCGCAAAGGATATGTTTGACGAAAAGGGATGGCTTTTGCCCGGCGTATACGGACATCAGCCGGAACTTGCGGAGACGTATATCAATATCGGAAGCCTGTACCTGTGCAGTTCGGTATTTTTGCCACTAGGGCTTGCGCCTTCCGATGAATTCTGGAGCGGGGCGGACGAGGACTGGTCAGGGAAAAAGGTGTGGTCAGGCGGACATATCGGTATCGACCACGCGGAGGACTGAGAAATGCTTTTGATAAAAAACGGAACTATAGTTGACCCGGTGGAGAATACGCTTTACCGGGCCGACCTGCAGATTGCGGAAGGGAAAATCACAAGGATTATCCGGGAGGGAGAAGCGGCTCCGGCACAGACACAGGAGCATATTAATATAGAAGAAACAGAAACGATTGACGCCGCAGGTCTTCTGATTGCCCCCGGCCTTGCGGACACCCACGTGCATTTCAGGGAGCCCGGCTTTACCCACAAGGAGGACATTACCACCGGCGCTGCTGCTGCGGCAAGGGGTGGCTTTACGGAAATTGTGCTGATGGCGAACACGAAGCCGCCTGTGGATAATGAGGAAACTCTCTCTTATGTGCTTTCCAGAGGAAGGGAAACGGGCATTCATATCGAAAGCTGCGCCAACGTTACATTGGGAATGGCGGGAGCGGAGCTGACGGATATGGAAAAGCTGGCAAAAGCCGGAGCGGCAGGCTTTACTGACGACGGCATTCCCCTGCTCGACGAGGCGATTGTGAGAAAAGCCATGGAAAAGGCGAAAAGCCTTCATAAGCCCATCAGCTTCCATGAGGAAAATCCCGGTATGATTGCAAATAACGGTATTAACGCCGGAAAAGCGTCGGAATTTTACGGGATAGGCGGTTCCCCCAGAGAGGCGGAAATCAGTCTGGTGAAAAGAGATTTGGAGCTTGCCCTTGCAACCGGCGCGGAGGTGGTAATCCAGCACATCAGCACGAAAGAGGCCGTAGCGCTTTTGCGGGAGGCAAAGGCAAAAGGGGCAAACGTTCACGGGGAATGCACGCCGCACCATTTTACCCTGACAGAGGAAGCGGCAATGGAAAAAGGGACGCTGGCAAAAATGAATCCCCCTTTAAGGGAGGAGGCCGACAGACTGGCGCTTATTGAAGGATTGAAGGACAATACCATAGATTTGATTGCAACAGACCATGCCCCGCATGCGAGGAAGGAAAAGGAAAAGCCGATAACCGAGGCTCCCAGCGGGATTATCGGACTGGAAACCGCCCTTTCTCTGGGAATCAGGGAATTGGTGGATAAAGGGCGCCTTACCATGCCGCAGCTCATCGAGAGAATGAGCGCCGCCCCCTGCCGTCTGTACGGGCTTTCCGGCGGCAGAATCGAGGAGGGAGGGGCGGCTTCTCTGGTGCTGTTTAACCCAAAGGAAACATGGAAGGTTCTGGAATTTGCGTCCAGGTCGTCAAACTCTCCTTTTATCGGATGGGAACTACCGGGCGTAGTACATTACACGATTTGCGACGGAAAAGTAGTTTATTCCTTATTCCCTGAAAAAGGAGAGCCCCATGAAAAGGAGACAGAACAATGAGCAATATAACTGACGGAAAAGCAAAGGTAAAAGCCCGGGTGTTATCCCAGACAATGCTTGCGGACAATATTTATGACTTGTGGTTGGAAACGTCTCTCGCGGCCAGGGCCGGCGCGGGCCGGTTTATCGGCATTTATCCGAAGGACGCCTCCCGGCTGCTCCCGAGACCCCTGAGCATCTGTGAGGCTGATAAGGAAAAAGGCGCGCTTCGGATTGTGTACCGGATTGCCGGAGCCGGAACTGCGGAGTTCTCCGGCTGGCAGCCGGGTGAGGAAGCGGAAATCCTCGGGGTTTTGGGGAACGGTTTCCCGGTGTCTGAGGGAAAAGGAAAAAGGGTGATTCTCATGGGAGGCGGAATCGGCATACCGCCTATGGTTCAGCTTGCAAAAGAACTGAAAGAATCCGGCACGGAGACGGTGATTATTGCCGGGTACAGAGACGGGCAGCTCTTTTTAAAGGAAGATTTGGAAAAATATGCCCGGCTCCTGATTGCCACCGAGGACGGAAGCGCGGGGACAAAAGGGAACGTGCTTACTGTTATGGAGGAGAAAAACGAGGAGGCCGATGTGATTATGGCATGCGGCCCCATGCCGATGCTGCGGGCGATTAAAGCCTATGCCGGGGATAAGAAAATCAAAGCCTACCTGTCTCTTGAGGAGAGAATGGCCTGTGGGGTGGGGGCGTGTCTTGGCTGTGTGTGCAAAACCACCCGAAAGGACGGGCATTCCCATGTAAATAACACAAGAATCTGTACGGAAGGGCCTGTTTTTGAGGCCGGGGAGGTGGATATCTGATGAATACAAAGGTTACAATTGCAGGCGTTGAATTTAAAAATCCCGTGATGACGGCCTCCGGAACCTTTGGCTCCGGTATGGAATACAGCGACTTTGTGGACCTGAACAGGCTTGGGGCAGTGGTGACCAAAGGAGTGGCCAATATCCCCTGGCCGGGAAATCCGACGCCGAGAGTAGCGGAAACCCATGGCGGTATGCTTAACGCCATCGGCCTGCAAAATCCCGGAATCGACGTTTTTGTGGAGAGAGACCTTCCTTTTCTTAGCCAATATGACACCAGAGTTATTGTGAATATCTGCGGAAAAAGCGTGGAGGATTATCTTGAAGTGGTGGAGCGGCTTTCGGATGAAAAGGCAGACATGCTGGAAATCAACGTATCCTGCCCCAACGTAAAAGAGGGAGCCATTGCCTTTGGCCAGAGGGCGGACTGTCTTTATGATATCACTTCCCAAATAAAAAAGAGAGCCAGACAGCCCGTTATTATGAAGCTGAGCCCCAACGTCACCGACATCACGGAGATGGCAAGGGCCGCGGAGGCTGCGGGAGCCGACGCGATTTCCCTGATTAACACCCTGACCGGAATGAAAATCGACATTCACAGAAGGAGTTTTGTGCTTGCCAACAAAACCGGCGGCCTATCCGGTCCGGCAATCAAACCCGTGGCAGTGCGTATGGTTTATCAGGCAAGCCATGCAGTAAAGATTCCCGTAATCGGAATGGGCGGAATTGCCACAGCCGACGACGCCATAGAGTTCCTTTTAGCCGGCGCCAGCGCCATAGCCATAGGCGCCATGAATTTCGCAAATCCCTATACCACGATTGAAGTAATCGAAGGCATAGAAGCCTATATGAAAAAATACAATATTGACGACATCAACGAAATCATTGGCTGCGTATGATTTTATGCATACTTCCTCCCGCATCCACATACATTTACAGTAAGTGGATGCCAGGAGGTATTTTTGTGGAACTAATTAAACGGAATATACATACAGACTTTATCAAATGCAAAGCCCAGATGCAGATGACTCTTGAAGACGACGTGATTATATCCGATTCCCGGCCGGATGCCGCAAAACTGATTATGGATAGAGGAAACGTGATAATCGAGGAGGTTAAGGTAACGGATGACCATGTGGGCGTGAAGGGAAAGCTGGCTTTTCATGTGCTTTACCTGACTGAGGACGGAGCCGCTCCTTTGCGCAGTGATGTGGCGAATATGGAGGGGATGATTCCCTTTGACGAGTCGGTCTTTATGGAAGGAATCCGGGCGGGGGACAGCGTGAATGTGGACTGGGAGCTGGAGGATTTAAGCGTCAGCCTGATTAATTCCAGAAAGCTCAGCGTGCAGTCTGTGGTGACCCTTCTTCTTTCCTGCGAGGAAATACGGGACGAAGAGACGGCTGTGGATTTGTACAGTGAGGAACCGGTGGAATTTCGGAAAAAGTCATTGGATATCGCCGCCATGACCATCAAGAAAAAAGACATTTTCAGAGTAAAAGAAGAGGTGGAGATTCCGGGGAGCTTCCCCAATATCCAGACTATGATTTGGGCGGAAGTGGCGCCGGAAGCAGTGGAATTTAAGGTTCTGGAAGACAAAATCGGCGTGCAGGGAGAACTGAGGGCCTTTTTCCTTTACAGAGGAGAGGGCGAGGAAAGCGAAATCTGCCATTACGAGACCACGCTTCCTTTTGCCGGAAGTCTGGACTGTCCCGGCGCAAGGGAGGGAATGATACCGGAAATCCGTTTCCGCGCGGAGGACCGGGAGGTAGAGATAAGGCCGGATTTTGACGGCGAAGAGAGAGTGATTACCTTTGAGCAGTGCCTGGATTTGGATATCTGCATTTATGCGGAAGAGAAAATTGATATTCTCTCGGACGTGTACGGCGTTGTAAAGGAAGTTTCCGCTTTGGAAAAAAATGCGGACTTCAGAAGGCTCCTTTCAAAGAGCAGCGGAAAGACAAAGCTGTCCGGCCATTTTAAATGCGAGGATGACAAGGCCGTGATTCACAAAATCCTTCACACTGCCAGCAGCCTTCAAATCAGTTCCCAGAACGCAACGGAAAGCGGCATAGAACTGACCGGAACAGTCAATATGCAGATTTTTTATGAATGCAGCAGCGAGGAAAACAGGTACGGCGTGATTAAAGGCGCCATTCCTTTCAGCTATGTTCTGGAGGCCGAGGGAATCGGCGAAAACTGCATTTATCCCGTACAGTCCTTTGTGGACCAGGTGACGGTTGCCATTATTGACAATATAGAGGTGGATGTAAAATGCGTTCTTTATTTCCGCTCCAACGTCTATCTCAAATGGCAGGAAAAGATTGTGGAACAGGTGATTGTATCGGAGCCGGATATGGAAAAAATGGAGGCGCTTCCGGGAATTGCCGTTTATATGGTGAAAGACGGGGAAAGCCTTTGGGATATCGGGAAACGGTACTATGTGCCGGTCTCGGTGATTAAGCAGACAAACGACCTTACCTCCGACGAGGTGAAAGCGGGAGACAGGATTCTGATAGTGAAAAATGTATAATTGAAATTACCGGGGATGCTTCTCACAGGGAGCATCCTTTTTTTGGTTAGGCCAAGGGCCTGTTTACCGATATGGAGTTTTTCGTGTTCCGAAAAATGGAATATTGGTAAACCAA